>JBKJJX010000355.1:0-16876 GCA_046597825.1 Bacteroidota bacterium
ATCTTCGCCTGCGTTACCGCGCCGTCTGCGATTCTTGCTGTCGTCACGGTGCTTGCGGCCAAAGTTGGATTGGGGTATGTTCCCGCGAGGTCACCGCCTGCGGGTCCGCCCGGCGGAAACGTAACAGTTGCCGCGATCTTTGCCTGAGTTACGGCTCCGTCTGCAATCTTCAACGTTCCGATGGCGCCATCGGCGATCTTCTGTTGCGTAACACCCGCATCAGCTAATTGCAGCGGACCGATGCTTGCATCTTTCACGTTCGCAATCGCATTTGGTCCGTTCGGGTTCACGATCGTCAATGTGTTGTTGGTGTTGGATAAACTCTGGATTCCGGTTCCACCTGTTGGCGGCGGCGTTTCGATGTAGATCGTATCGTTGCTGGATGTGATTGAAGCCGCGCCGCGGCCTACCAGCCTGATGTTATCTTTGAGATCGTTTACACCTTTGACGATTTGTCCCGCCGCTATCTTCGCCGCCGTCACCGCTCCGTTTAAGATCCGCGTTGTAACGACAGCATTCGTTGCAAGCTTTGTGCTGTCGATAGAACCCGGCGCCACGACTGCGAGGGGAGCGCGGCGAACAGTATCGGCGATATCGGCATCCGGCGCTTTGAAGCCCGGCGCAACATCGGCGCGGATAATTGTGCCGTCAAGAATTTTTCCCGTAGTGATTGCATTCGGGCCGATCGTTGGATTCGGATATGTTCCGCTCAAGTCGCCTCCTGCACCCCCGCTCGGTGGCAGCGACACACCCGGGGCAAATTTTGTCTGCGTTACCGCGCCATCGGCAATCTTGGGTGTCGTAACCGCGCTGCCAGCGATTGTCGGGCCGGGATATGTTCCGGTGAGATCACCGCTTGCCGGTCCGCCTGGTGGCAACGTTACATTCGCCGCAAGCTTTACCTGCGTCACTGCACCATCAGCTAATTGCACTGTCCGGATTCCCTGATCCTTCACATTGATCGTCGCAATACGATCGACGGACGTGGTAACGTCCAACGTGTTGTTTGTATTTTGAATCGCTCGCACGCCCGTCGTATCGGTCGTCCCGGTGATTGCATCTATATAGAGCGTGTCATTGCTTGTGTTGACCGTTGCGTTTCTTCTTCCGACGATGCGCACCATGTCCCTGACATCATTCAATCCTTTTACAACCTGTCCCGATGCAATCTTCGCAGCAGTCACAGCACCGTTGACAATTCTCGATGTAGCGACTGCATTCGTTGCCAGCTTCACACTGTCAATACTGCCGGGGGCTACAACAGTCGGCGGCGAACGGCGGACTGTATCAGCAATAAACGCATCCGGTGATTTGAACCCTGTTGCAACATCAACACTCTGAATCGTTCCATCCAAAATCTTTGCAGATGTAATTGCATTGTTCGCCACCGTCCCGGCAATGCGCGCACTGTCTGCACTCTGCTGCAACGGAGCGTTCAATGCGAACTGCGCTGTGTCCGAACGGATCGAACGGAAGCTGTACGCAGTTGAAGCGAGCGGGATGCGACGGGAGATTTCCGGATCGGGATCGACCTGAAGGCTCATCCACCGCGGACCGGAAAACACTGCATCGAACCCCGGCTGCCCACCGAGCAAGACTGAAAATAGTCCGCGCTTTACTTTCAGGACCCGGACTTCCGGAGGGAACAGGATACTTCCTCCCACGCTGTCGGGATAAAAACGGAAGGTGAACCTGTAATCGCCGTCAGGCCTGGGTACACCCAGAGTATCGGTGTACAAACCCTGGTAGGAAATATAACGGGGCACTTGCGACCTCGCCATGAATGTTGCCGAGACGAGAAGAGTCAGAGAGAGTATGATTGTATATGGTCTCATGGCGAAATCCTTTCTGATAATTTCTGTGCAACGATAATTCATTCATCTAATAGCTGATCGCAATCCCGAGTCCGGCTTCGAAACCGGTGATCGTACCGTTACTTTTTCTCTTTCCGGATGTAAACTTGAGTCGCAGCGGAATTGAAACGCTTTGCGAAACGGAGAACTCCGGCATAACTCCAACCCCGATCATGTTGTAGCCGGAGAATGCAATCGAAGTTTCCTGAAAGAATCTCCCTTCGAGCAAGAATTGCATCGAGAGCGCATCACTGAACCGCGCAGTATACCCACCCAGAATCTCCAGCTGGTCCGGTTCCATTCTCGGAGAAAGAAATTTCCCAAGCGCAACTTCGGACTTCGCCTTGCTGCGGAATGTTGCTCCGACAAACAGTGAGTTGAACTCAAAATATTTCTTGAATTGGATTGCCGCCAGAATCTTGTCGCCGGAAATATATATTTCATCCCCTTCCAACAAATCCTTGCCAATGTGCGTGTATACCACATCGGCTGATATACTTGAAGTTTCGTTCAGCTTCAGTTCGATTCCTCCCGTTCCGGAAATCTCATCACCCGGATCAAACGTGCCCGAATCTTCCAACGGCTGAAACGTTCCGCGGTACTGGTATGTGGCACCGAGTCCCAGCACAACATCATCGCCGACCGGCAACGCCCAGACAACGCCGGGCGTAATATTAAAGCCGGTACCAAATTGCGAAACATTGAAACGGAACGTGTTGCTGGCAAGAAGAATGGACGTGATGAATTCGTCGGTGGTTAGTTTTTTCTTGCCGATCGGAAGTCCCAGACCAAGACTGAACATCATGTTCGCCGACTCGAGATAGTAACTTCCCGCCAGTTGCAAATCGGTTGCGCCGCTCAGCGATGCAATGTCGCCGCTTGCAGAACCGAATGCACCGCGCAACGTTATCGCCGCCTGGCGACTGACCGGCTGATACATCGAAAGGGAAACGCTCGCTTCCGAGACTTTCATACTGTCCAGCGACCAGTTTTGATAGAGCGGCATTAATCGGAAGGAACCGCGCTGGCTGATGACGTCGCCATCAGTGTCTGTCTGCGGCTGCGCCCATGTCTCGGCAACTGTCAGAAGAAATATGACTGCAAGTATTCGGTTCATTTAGAAAAAGTCGAATTGATGTAGAAGTGTTGCTATCTGTTCGGCGGAGGCGGCGGTGTCGGAAGCAGAACGCCGTCTGCAGCCTCTTGTGCACCCTTCCGGTCGTCTTGTCCCCGGTTGAACGGAATTCCAATCCAGTTCTCGAGATTGTTAATTCTGTCCACCACGAGATTGATCTTATCTTTCTTTTTCTTTGGAGATGGATCAATCTGTTCCGCAACGCCAAGCGCTTCTTCCTTGCTACCTCCTCCAACATTTAACGCCTCAGCTGCGGCGAGTTTTGTTTTTGCAAGGCCGAAGCCCGGATCAATAGTCACTGCCTGATTGTAATACACTTTCGCGCTTTGAAAATCACGGGCGTCTTCATTCTGCAATCCCAGACAATAGTTGATGAAGGCAAGAGTATTTTTGGTGGGAATGAACTGGACTTTTTCACGCTCTTCACGCGTCAGCGTAATGCCGAGCTCTTTTATCACGCCGAAAACAATTTCCTTCTCAACTTTAAAAAGGTTGTCAAGGTCATCATCTTTGGTCTTGAGCTCCGGATATTTCTTGTTGACCACATCCCACGCAGCAACGTCCATGCGAAGATTATTATTGCTCACGTTAAATGCGCCCGACACAATTTTTCCCGCGCCCAGCAACTTGCCAAGCCGGGGCGCCGTCGGAGGATCGACTTTGTTGGATTGGCCGAACTGCAACTCCTGAAGCAGCGCTTCGATCCGGATGCGCTCGACCAGCGTCAGGCTCTTCACCTGTCCGAGATCGATCAGCATCATTTCGCTTAGACCCTTTCCAAGCGAATTGTACTTTGAGTCCGTTCCCTGATATGCCAGCGGAAACACAGCAACAGCTTTCGGAAGAATTCTCTCCGTCCCCAGTTTCTGCTCATTCGCAAGAAGAGCCTGGAATTGCTGCTGCACAATTTCTCTCGTCAGGATGCGGTAACGCCCCTCAATCAGCTTGCGATAAGGAGAAGAAGATGAGACGTCGGTGTAATTTATATAGACGCGTAACGCTGCTTCACGTTCGTTCAGATACTCAAGAGTCATTCCATAATAAAAAATCGTTCGCGGGTCATCCGCCTTCAACTCGTACGAACGATTAAGGGGAGACCGAGCATCTTCATATTTTTTTGTCTGGAAATAGAGAATGCCGAGGTCGCGCAGAAGCCCGGGGTCATTGGGGCGGTTGAGAAGCTGGCGTTGGATCCGGGTAAGATCGCCGGCGAAGTCCGTGGGCGCGCTGTCGTATTTCACCGTCGCGCACGAAGAGAGGGTAATGATTAACAGCAACGTAAAGAACAAATTCCGCATGGGAATTCCGTGACAATGAGTATTAATCAGGCATCAACTTTCCCCGGGCTATCGGAATGTCATGTAGTAATCAACCAAGCAGCGGCTTAAGACTCTCCGCTTTCATCCTTGCTTTGTCGTACTTGGGGTCGATCTGCAGTGCGAGCATGAACTTTTCGTAAGCGCCTTTGTAGTTCCCTTTTTCAAGAAGGACGAGTCCTTCGGAGTACGACATCATGGCGTCCAGCGATTTGGTTTCTGTTCCTTTTTCCGCTTCGGCTTTTGTGAGAGATGCGTTGATCTTCTTCGCAATCTTCACGCTCAGCTTTTCTGCAATCTCAAAAAAATCATCTGCATCGCCGTTACTCTGTTCCGTTGCAATAATTTCGCTTGTCTCCACTTTTACCAGCCGGGCAAGCAGCTTCATGTTGTCTTTCACTTTGATGAAGCTTCCAAGCAAGATTGAGTGAACGCCCAACTGTTTGCCAACACGTACGGCAGACGATTGATCAAACTTCCCCGGATCGTTTTCCAATCCAATCTCATTCAGTATCCATTGAATCCTCTCACGCTCGATCACCTTGAGGTTCACTGAGCCGTTCAGTTGATCTATCATCAGCTCAGCAAATCCTTTTTCGAGGGGGTCATATTTAGTCTTATCGTCAACAGAACGGTTTGCGAAATCAAGAATGGCAATTGTCTTGATGCCGGGATCGCTACGCTGCTCTACCTGCATCGTACCGGACTTTGATTTTCTCGCTTCGTAATACACCTTCATAAGCGGGGGACATTCAGCATCGGGATCGGGTTCGATGATGGGCGGTTCGAGGTCGAGCAATTTAAGCATCGCCGTCGTTGCGCCCTTCTTGTTTCCTTTGGCGATGTACGACCGGCCGAGTGCGAGAAGGACATTCTTCTTGTCCTTATTCTCCACCGTCTTGTCATCCGCCAACTGCGATAACACCACAATCGCCTTGTCGAAGTTCGCGGAGTTATACAGCTTCATTGCTTCATCCAGTTTTTTCTGAACATTTGTCTGTGCATGAGCCACGCACACGAACGCAACATAGCACGCTGCCGCCAGAATATATTTCGCTTGTTTCATTGCCGTTTCCCTTCCATCGTGATCAATCACTTTCTTTTTAATGTAAAAGCCAACCGCTCTGTCTTCTTTTCAAACGAAGGAGCAATGTTGATAACTTTCTCGCCCTCAAGCGTCTCGAATCCTATCTTTGCGACATTGATGCGATGTCTGCCCGGCCCCAGCGGCAAGCCGTCGATCGGTGTTTGTACATCAGTTGTTTTTCCGTCCAGCACAACGAGTCCCCACGCTGCATCTCCCGAAGCCACAATGCTGACGTATGTTTCAAAGTAGCAAGTCAGCTGCTTGATCTCGCCCGGCTTTACTTTGACTGTGATACGCTTGCTTCCGTATTTCGGATTCTCAAAAAGGATACTCCGCTCACCGGCTGTGACCTGGAACTCATTTCCGTTGTTCGATTTTGCTCCGCCATCCACCGATACCGTTCCTTCCGGTTCCGCTTTCAATCGAAGGGTTGCCATTCCAACCGGCGCCGCGGGTTTTGGCTTTTCTGTCACTGCCGGATTTTTCTTCTCCTCTGCCGGCGGCAAAGCAGAATCGGGAAGTTTCGTTAATGTCACCAAAAGGATCGGATTGTCTCCCTGTTTCAGCGTCAACGTGGTGTCACGTACGAAATATCCATCATGATCGACTCTTATTGCTGCGTTGCCGACTGAAGCGGAGTAATTCCGGATTGGAGTTGTGCCAACTATTTTTCCGTCTAGCAATACTTTTGAACCCGAAGGTTCAGAGTCTATTGTTATTGTTACCGGCGATGGAAGCAGGAGTTTCGCGAGAAAGTATCCGCCAACAAGCAATAACACAAGTACAATGGCTATAAAGATTTTTGATTGAGAAGATGAAACCCGAACAGGTTTAGGATTGACAGGCAGCGGGTCAACAGTCGTCGGGGCAAGTTTGCCGTTCACACGCTTCACATCAACTCTGGATAACGCCTCAAGCATTTCAGCACAGGTTTGGAAACGCTTGTTCGGATCGCGGTGAATGGACTTCATTACGATCTGAACAAGATCTCTCTGCAATGCCGGATTGAATTTGTCGGGCGAAGGAATTTTCCCTTCCACAATCTTCTGTCGTATATCGAAATCAGACGCGTCCGTGTCAAACGGCACGCGTCCGGTAAGCGCTTCGTACAGGGTCATGCCCAGCGAGTAGATGTCTCCGCGTGCATCGACATTTGAAAGAGCACGAATCTGCTCGGGCGACATGTAATACAACGTTCCGCCTGTGCCCATAGTGACGGTTGCATTTATCACCTGCTGGATTTTTGCCAAACCGAAATCCGTAACCTTCACCACGTTATCCGTCGTGATCATTACGTTGCCCGGCTTGATGTCCCGGTGAATAACGTTGTTCCGGTGTGCATCCCCCAGCGCAACAAGCAGCTGTTTGAAAATCGGAAGAGCAGTCACCGGCGGTATTGCGCCTTGCAGATGAATGCGATCCGCAAGAGTGTTTCCATCTACAAACTCCATAACGAGCGCAAACCCGATCTCAGTTTCACGCAAGGCAAACACACTGACGATGTTCGGATTCTGCAGCTTCGCAAGCGCCTTTGCTTCGGACTTGAATCGCTTCAGAAATTCCTCGTCACGCGCAAAATTATCATCCATCATCTTCAAGGCAACGTCGCGGTCGAGCGTCATGTCTTTTGCCTTGTAGACGACACCCATCCCGCCCTTGCCAAGAATGGCGGTGATTTCATAGTTATCAATCACTTTGCCGATAATGGATTGCTGCATGATTATCCGGTTTGCAACATGGATTTCAGAAAGCTATCACCCTTCACGTGGATGATCTGAACAGTAATGTTATCCAATCCGCCGCGACGATTTGCATACTCCACCAGCAATGAGCACGCTTCTTCGGGCGGACGTGTTATGACTACTTCTTTCAGTTCCGCGGAATCGACATAGCCCGTCAACCCATCAGTACACATCAAGTAATACTCATCGGAACCCAATTGCATTCCGTTCATCACATCGAATTCCATTTTCGCGCTCACCCCCATGGCGCGATACAGCATCGACCGTTCCGGATGAACTTCCGCTTCCCCGGCGGTAATGATGCCGCGGCGCACCATCTCGCCGACCTTGGTATGATCATTCGTCAGCTGTTCGATCGCTTTGGATGTGATTTTATATAATCTGCTGTCGCCTACATGTGCGACATATGCGGCGCCTTTCTGGAGTACGAGTGCGATACATGTCGTCCCCATTCCCCGCAGTTGCGGGTTATTCAGACTCTCTTCATAGATCGCCTTGTTCCCGGCGTCGAATGCCTGCTTCAAACTTTCAACGATTGTTCCCGAAGAGTCAAAGTAGGTTTTTGAAACAGTCTCGACAGCAAGCCGGCTCGCTTCCCGTCCGCCGGCGTGTCCGCCCATTCCATCTGCCACGATAAAAAGCTGTCCCTTGGGAGATGAACTATCCAGATTGTCCGAAGGAAATTTTCCCAGCGAATCCTGATTTTCGGTGCGAACCCTGCCGATGTCGGTAAGGTTTGCGAAGGTTATTGTTTTCACGTACCTGTAATTTCTATTTCAACTGAATTGGTTGGTTTCGTCATACAGGCAAGCCTGTATTCGCCGGGATTGAGTCCGCAAATATCTTCCAGGGTCCCTTGTTCGTCCGATCCGGGACTATTCAGGTTTTCTTTGCCGGAAATTATTTTGATGGGATCGCTACCACAAATTCCTGCATGACATTCGGCGACGATCTTGATTCCGTTCTTTTCCGCAATACTACAAATTGTCTGACCGGGTTCGAACGCAACAGTCTTTCCCAAATTCCTGAAGACGACAACCATTCCCTTTTGCGCAACCGGCTCAGCTCTTTTCTCCGGCGGAGCTGCGGGCTGAGGTTGTGACTTGATGGAAGAAGGTGGTTGCGTCCGGATTCGAACGGAATCGGCACTACTCTCCTTTTGCACGCTAAGCCGGAATGCCTGATTACCCGCACGGAACAGTTCTCCCGGTTCGATGCGCATCGCATCACGGACTTTCACATACGTTCCGTTTGCGCTCTTTAAATCCTTGATAAATATTTTCCCATCCTTCACCGCGATGGAAAGATGACGGCGTGAGAGAGTCATATCCGATGCATCGAGAGTAATATCCGGAGCTTCCCGTCCAAGCACAACAGTTTTCTCCGGCTGAAGCGTATGTTTGCCGATCTGCTTTCCGGTCCGATCATAATGGATGAATAAAAATGTTCCACTCTCTTCTTTGAACACCAGGAACTGTCGTCCGAGCCGAATGAGATCGCCGTTCGTTACATGAGTGGCCTTGCCTTCAGTCGCTGACAGGAAGACTCCTGTCTGGCTTCCATCATCCCGCAAAGAAAAACCATCGGGACTGTGCGACACAGATGCATGGCGCTCAGAAAGATTCACATCGTCGGGGAAAACGATGTCGCAAAACTTTCTGCCGATGGTCGTGACGCCATTTTGCTTGAGGGGATACTCATCTTCGTCAACTCCGCCTGCAGTCACCCGCACCAACACAGCATGCGGAATACCCGCTACCGGGACAGGCGTTTGCTTTCGTGGAGATGATTCTTCAATCGATGATAAGATCGTCATCAACGGACTTGCCGGCTTTGGTTTTTGCGGCGGAGCTTCCGCTGCAAACTCAACCTGCACGTCTATTTCCTTTTTGCCGGCGATTCTTTGCGCTGCGACTTCTGCAACGATTACGCCGTCGATCATTCCTGCTTTGATGTTGCCACGATGCTTTACTTCGCGAAATGCCAGTGGATCGGATTTGAAATCATCTGTTTCCAGATACACCTGACTGAGAATATCGCCGATGAGATACACATTCGGTTGCTGCGTTTCGAGCAGCCGAGACACACACATGCGTTTTTTGTTCGCAGCACCGCCGGTGACCATGCTGATTCCGATGGAGGAAAGAAATGCCTCAGGGATATCCTCACCGATGCATGCAACACAATTCTCTTTCAAGAATTCGAGATGAGATGTTTCGTTGGGACGTCCGGCGATTGATTTTCTGTCAGTGCGAAGCGAAAGGTACTCTTTATTATCGTCGGCGGTTACCACTGCAACCGGCTCGCTGTTCGGAAAGTACCGGATGTTCCCATTGCCAAGGTACGCTTCGAAGAAAACATCAGCCAGTGCCTTTGAGACTTTCGGTAATTTGTCTCCGCGATACGACCAAAAGACCGCGGATGTGTTCTTCACTTTCACTTTCGCATTTGAAATTGCAATGACAGCTTCAGCAGCGGAGGTGCCGCCTCCAATGATAAGGGATGGATTCTCGACATACGCCTGAGCATCTGCAAGCCTGTATGCAATGCCGTCTGTATTGCCGGGAATGTCGAACCGGCGGGGCACACCACGTCCGATACCGATCGCGATGTGTTTCGCCAGGATCATTTGTTCTGCGCGGATATTATGGTTCCACGTCTTCACTTGCCACAGGCCATCACTCTGCCGCTCTGTGGCAAGAAGCTCTATCCCGATTCTGGCGGGGACGTTGTGGGAGACGTACAAACGCCTCCATTCATTCACCATCTCATCCTTGTCGATTGCGGAGAAATGAAGGGCAGTAATCAGCTCATCCCCTTTCGGGAATCGCATCTGATCGCCGCCACCGAAATCCGGAAGGATGAGTTTATCTTTCGGATAATCCCGGATCCGTTTCATCAAATCGTCATAGTCAATCACCAGAACATTCAGGCCTAATTCTTTCGCTCTGAATGCAGCGGCCGTGCCGGCAGGTCCGCCCCCGACGACAAGCAAGTCAAGAACATCCGGCAACTGAACAGGCTTGCTCAGAACCAGGGATCCATCAGATTTGTATTCGATGTCAGCCATTCAGTTACTTTGTCGGTTTCTTTACCAGCCGGGCTTTCAAAAGTCCGAAACTGATTTCCATTCCTTCACGCACTTCCACTTCACGGGAGATTCTTTGATTATCGATGTGCGTGTGGTTTTTGCTACCGAGATCTTTCAGCGTGAGCCTTCCATTGGCAAGAAGAAACTCGGCATGCTTGCGAGACACGGAACCATCATCCACCGATATCTCACAGGAAGAATCGCGGCCCACGATTGTGGAACCATCCTTCACGTCAAAAGTCTTTGGCACATCCTTCAGCGTTTCGAAAATCAAAACGTACCTCGGACTGATTGCCTGGCCGGCAGCACGCTCCAGTTCAACGCGGCGGGCGCTTTCGGGACTGAAGGACGGCAGCGGTGAGAACTCAACTCCCACTTTTGTCCGCCGTTCGTCAGCAACCTCTTCCTTTTTTTTCTCAATGACCGGAGGCGGAAGAAAAGCGCCGTCATCAAACACTGTCTTTTGCTTCGCATCATCTGCCATTTGCGGCAGCGGAGTGAATTCCCTGTTGATCTCTGTTTTTGGTTGCAGTACGGATGGCTGCTCAGGGCTTACAGTTTTCGCCGCCGGCATTTGAACTGCAAAATCGCTCTTTGTGTCAACAATCCGAAAAAAGAAATCAAACGTGTCGGCGAACGTTATGACGTTCAGTTTGCCCAACCGTTCTTTCCCTCTCACTCTCATTCCGTCCAGACGTGTTCCGTTCCGGCTGTTCAGGTCTTCAAGAAAATATCCGTTTGATTTTTCATCGAAGGAAATACGCGCATGATTTCCCGAAATCAATGCAGGGTACAATTGAATTGTGTTCTCTGCATTCTTCCCGATCGTTGTGACGGATTGAATATCGAACGTCGCCCCCGAGAGTTGTCCCGTTTTACAAAACAGTTTGGCTTTCATCATTGCTTCGATACAAAAAGTTGCAAGCTGCCTCTGTTGGCTTTGTTCGGATGCATATAATGACACGTAACGCAGCTGTTGGATCCCGCATCCTTCGTATGACATTCATAGCAATTTTGAATGCCCGGAATATTGTGCGTTGATGCTCTGTCGATCATCGCAACGCCTGTCGTGTCACCTGCAAGAGCCTGCTCGACGGGAATAACATTGTGACATTCAAGGCATCGACGCTGCGTAATATGTGCACGATGGTCAAACTCTGCGCGCTGAAATGTCCGCTGGCTTGCTTTAACGCTGAGGATTGATGCATGTTCAACAACATGACATTCCTGGCAAGGACGTGTCAGTTTCAGCGCAAAGTCTTCGAGGTCAGTCCGCTGTTCTTGCGTGATCGAAGAATTCCCGGCAAACATTTTCATCATCGGCAGAAGGTCGGGTAGTATTTCTCTACCCCGCATGATTTTGTTCTCTGCTGCGTTGAGCAATGAATCAATTCTCATCAACTCAGCTTGCACTTCAGGTTCGGGCCGTGAACGAAGTCCCGTTACATAATCCCGCAGTTTCTGTATCGCCTCTGCATATATCTGTTGTTTGCTCTTCTTCACACCGCTGCCGGCTGCGTTCAGCAAATCAGCAAGGCTTGAATCTGAATAGAGAGTCCGGAATATCTGCTTCAAATTTTCCAGAACCCATGGATCGCGATGGTAGACCGGCGATTTTTTGACTTTGCCATTCGATACGCTGAATTCATTCGGGTTTGTGTAGAAAGCCCAGATCGTACCGGGACCTCTGCGACGCTGGATCATCTCAAGAGTTTCAACGCCCGGAGAGGCAACTCCCTCCTTGATTGTCAGCGCAGGTGTTTCGGATGATGTGGTGAGATGACAATCTGCGCAGTGCATATCGAAGTCCAGAGGCTTGAAGCCCTTTCCATCCGCTTGCGGATTGTGGCAGTAGAGGCACGCCTGCTCGATGTTCGGGGTATTCAGTTTTTTGAGGACTTCCTTCGTGTGCTTCACGTGCGTCATCTTCAACGTGGAATCATCAGCTACGGCCAGAGTGCGGAACGGCGAATGATCCTTGTTGAATGATGCGTAATGGCATTGCGCGCATTGCGAATCGAGCACCTTTGTTATCTTCGCATCCCGCCCCCGGTGATCCGGATGGCAGGAAGCGCAGTTCCCCTCATCACGTCTATGCTTTGACATCCCGTCCTGAATTCGTTGCGGCTCCTCCGACCTGTACAAGTAATGTGCTTTGAATGCATAGATGCCAAGCTTGTCATTTGTCTTTTCATGGCAAACCGAACACTTCGAATTCACAACGCCGCGGAACGAGAGATGACACTTCGAGCAATCACTTTCAAAATTTGCATGGTTAGCCGAGACCGGGCCGCCGGAGAGAAATGTATTCTTCAGCAAAAACGCATCGGCGAAATAATAGAGTGCCACCATGGCACAGCCGAGAGCACCGAGCATCAGCATTTTCTTCCGCGTTCCGGGACGGATGTACTTTTTTGCCACCGGCAGCAAGCCTCTGGCAAATGTTCCTTTTCTTCTATTTTCGTTTTCAGATTTAGGCATTTAGAAATACCACACAGCAAAAATATGCAACACAATCATGAATAAGAGCACGAACGAAAGCGGAACGTGCGTATACAACCACCATCGCAAGGAACGCTGCAAGGAGTAATGTGCATCCAATTCCAATTTGGATTTGTAAATGCGTTGAATCTTATCGAGAATTTCTTTCTCATCTGATGACAGCACGCGGCGCAGAAACTCGAATTGCTTCACCCGCGATTGCACACCGCCGGTGACATCAATATAGTAGATCAAACGGGCTTCGGGCGTAGCCAACGTCGAAGCGAGATTCGTTCGATAAAAATCCTTGATCGGATCCGTACATGACGCAACAAGCTTTTCTGCCCGCTCGCGTAATTGTGCAACGAGCTCGGGGATTCTCTCATACGCTGCTTCGATTGAAAGTCCGGAGGAGAGTATTCGGGGTATCCATCGCTGCAACAAAACGCCGAACAACCCGCTGGCGGTCACC
This sequence comes from Bacteroidota bacterium, assembly GCA_046597825.1. Classification (GTDB taxonomy): domain Bacteria; phylum Bacteroidota; class Ignavibacteria; order UBA10030; family UBA6906; genus CAADGV01. The sequence goes on from JBKJJX010000355.1 coordinate 13,178, forward strand.
CACATCGACAGAAACCAAAGCAGGCTGTTGAATGGTCCGTGCGGCCAGCGAAATCCCGTGTGCATCAGAACGAGCAAACCTGCAAGCGTGCCGCCGTACACATGAAACTGAACCCATACGTTTGAATTGCCCAGATCACGGTTCAACATTCTTCTGCGCACGGCATACAGTCCGGCGCCGAACATCAGCAGCGATGAAATTATTCCGTACGACAATCCCCAGCCGTTGCCGGGATTTATCTCTGAAAGCAAAGCATTGAGCGCGTACACAAGGCAGCAAACAACAGTCGCAACACTAAACGCAATCGCCCATTCGGGCGAGCTAACGTAGCGATCAAGCTGAAGTTTATTGAAACGCTTTATCATTTTTCCGGAATGAAATATCGAACAAGAAATGTCAAATCATGAATGTCGAAGTTAACTCGACAATCAATATTCCTTGTTCCGTAATCGATATTCTACACCTCTTTCCACAACAGGCCTCTAAACTCCTGCACAACGCCAACTCGCACAGCGCAGCCGTGGGGACAACTTCTCACGCATGCGGGCCCTGCCGGATCCTGATAACACAGATCGCATTTGGTTGCAAGCTGCTTTTCTTTTCCGCGCAATCCTTCGGGAATCATATCCACAGGCCACGTATCGCCGGTGTCGTGCATTGTGATTGCGTCGTACGGGCAATTGTTCGCGCACGAGGAGCAGCCGATACACAACGCATCATCAATGGCGACAACATCACCAACATCCGTCCGCCGGATCGCTCCCGTCGGGCAACCAACCAGACAGACCGGATCCTGGCAATGGTAGCATGCACGCGTCACCAGAAAATTCCCAATCTTATTTCCCTCCCGTACAAAGCGTGGTATTCCGCCATGTGTATCCGAACAGCCGCGCACACAATCGTCGCATCGCGTGCACACGTTCAGGTCGATGACAAGAATGCTGTTGCCTTCCACCAAACCTTCATTCAACGCGGTTGAAATGAATTCCGATTGGTTGATATTGCGTTTGCTGTAGCCCGCCTCCTTCATTCTTGCCACAACCGATTCCCACAACAATCGCTCCATCGCGGGATTCTCCGCAAGCATGGACCGGAAATCTGAACGAGAAATCTTTACCAACTCGGAATATTCTTGTGACGAGGCAGTCGAAAACCACGTGTGTTCTCCCTCCAACAATAATTCGGCATCGCCAAAAATACTTCCCTTCGACAGATAGGAGACAACAATATTTCCTTCACCCAACTTTTGTGAGAGTTTGATAAAACCCGACCGAACGAGAAACAACGATTCAGCCGGCTCGCCTTCTTTTGTGATTATCTCATCCGGCTCACACGAAACAAGCTCGACTTTTTCAGCCAGCGATTTAATCGTTGCCTCACTCAGTTCGCGGAATAACGGCGTAGCCTGAAGCTGCGACAGTAGTGTTCGTTCTTTGTACAATTTATCCAGCCGCGCTTTAAGTCCCGCGGATCGTTTCCGCATTAAGCGTAGCGCTGCAGTTCGAATCTGAATCAATTGACATTCCGAAGTCGTCTTCGCAGTCGCCGACTGTGGCCAACCGCTGAGCGCACCAATTTCTCCGAAGATGTCGCCCGCAGTAAGCTTCATCGTCCCACCGGTGGGCAGATCGAAACTCATGGAGGAGAGAAATGTAATTGAGGTGGATCCGGGATTTCTTTTAGGTGTGTTTGAAGGTGAGCTGAACTGCGTCCGCCCGGAAGCTGAGTTGCTTTGTTCAGAAGAAGATCCGGTAATGATTCTGGTTCCCGAACGTCCGAAGATCGGGGGAGGCGCAGCTTGTTGCTTCTGAAGATAGACATCCACACCGCCCGAGACTATATAGAACGCAACGTCGATATAGCTGCCTTCTTCAAACAAGATTGTATCTGACTTCCATTTAGCAATCGAAATATCCGCGGAAATTTTCTCCAGAAATTTTTCATCATAATCCTTGAAGATGTCATACTGCTTCAAAGCAGCGGCGGTTGGCTTTTCGGAAAGCTCGATGATGCCTGTGTTGCCACCGTAGGATGTCCAACGGTCTTTGTATTGTTCAAGACGTTTAAGTTGCGTTTGACCCGCTGACATTAGTTTCCTGTCTTCTTGTACAACAATTCTAATCGCCTCTTTACTATCAATAACATTTGATCGACACGCGTACTGTCCGTGATCACCGGAAATGGAGGTAACTCGACAGGCACAGCCGCGGGAGTCAGTGCAACCCGCATATCGGCAACTGCGGGTCGTGGCGGCGGTGGGACTTTCCGGACACGAACGGGCGCAGGTTCATCGGTCGTTTGTTTCGCAACTGCCGCGTCAGTGGTCGTTGCCGGTGCGGCATCAGTAATCGGCTTTTGTGTTTTTTCAGTCCGGACTTTTGCAACAGGAGGTTCGGACGCAGACGCGGTGGATTTTCCAGCGCCCCCGGTTGGCCCTTTTTTCGACACAGCGGACTTGAATACCGCTTGATCCGGAATGTCAGACTTGTCGCGATATTTCCAGTGCTTCGCAACGGACTTCATTCCTGATTTATAATTAAACTTCGACCCATCCGGATGGCCCGCCGCAAGAATTTTCTGGTCCGTTAACAAATGACATCGCACACAAGCCGCCGCAAGTACTTCCGCCTTTTTCAAATCCCTTAGCCCAAGCGGAAGGGATTTGGTGTAACCATCCCGCACGATTCCCGGTCCGCCCTTCGGTCCTTCGGAGTGAACATCCTTAAAGCCGCTTCCGGCCCCGTGACAACTTTCACAGCTCACGCCTTCTTCAGATTCCTTCGTTTCTCTGCCTGAGACAACCGTGCCGTGACACTCCATGCACTTCGAATTTCCCTTCAGCATGTTTGCCGAACCGACACCCGACTTTTCCGCGTACGCAGCAGCCTCCTCCGCCTGTGCAAAATCAAGAGAGTTCTTATGCTTGTCCACCATATTTTTGTTTTCAGATGCATGACAATTATTCTTCGTCGATCCGCATCCGTCCGGGCCGACGGTTTGATATTTGCCTTGGGAATAAACCGGGCAGTTGAACAAAAGCACAATTGCTAAAGCAATGGCGAACAAGGAATAAAGAATATTGAATAATGAGTTTCTCATGATGATCTCTTGCGCGGGGTAGTTCCCAAATTCTTTTGCGCGGTGGCAATGCTTGTAACAAGAATTGCAATCAGCTCATTGCATTCGACAATCAACGGTTCCAATTGGGCGCTCGACTTAATTAGAGATTTTTTTCTTATCACTTTCAGCCAGACGTGTGTCTCACGCAATTCTTTTAACGCTATTTTCAGTTTATGAATAAAGTCTTGTCGTGACTCAGCACTTGTGGCTTCCCCATAATTCGGTGCCGGAGAAGTACCCGACCGCAATATCTGCCCCGCGATGTGGTTTCCAACTCTCGTGGTTGGCAACGCATCAACAACTTCCGTGATCAGACACGAAAAATCAATGAACCGTTCTTCGAGATCAAATTGACGTTTGGAGGTTGAATCCATATAGTCCTTGATAAAACAAGTGCGCCACGGCTTGGAACCCGTTATTCAATGAAATATCGAACAAGAAATGATGAATTTCGAATATTGAGGTTCGCGTACTCGACATTCATAGTTCCTTGTTTAATATTCGATATTCATCTTTTCCCTTATTCCTTGTTCAACATTCGATATTTATCTTTTTGAAGAGACCGTTCCATCATCCGCA
>JBKJJX010000294.1:0-4671 GCA_046597825.1 Bacteroidota bacterium
CTCCCGCTTCTTGGTTCGTTCCCTTATGTGGGTGATCCGCACACCGGGTACAGCTATGTAAAGCAACTGACAGCGGGCGCACCAAATGCAACAAGCGTCGATTTGCCCGGAATCGGGATCGGCGTGCCCAAGGGATTTCTTCTCGAACAAAATTATCCCAACCCCTTCAACCCTTCGACGACAATCAAGTATAACATCTCAACAAAAGATGTTGTCAAGCTGAAGGTGTTCAACGGACTTGGACAGGAAATAGCAACGCTTGTGAATGAGCAGAAGGATCCCGGAACATATTCCGTGAACTGGGATGCAAAAGGAGTTGCAAGCGGTGTGTATTACTACAGGCTGGAAGTCGGGAATACAATTCTTCCGGCGAAGAAAGCTGTGTTCTTGAAATAAATTACTGACAGGAAGGCCCGGAGTTAAAGCCGGGTCTTCCATCTTATAAGGAGAAATATGAAAAGAATTTCCATCTTTATAGCAGGCTTTTTGCTGGCAGGAATTGCGGGCTGGTATTTTTTAGGCAATGAGAAAACAGATATTCCATCACTCAAATCCAGAAGAGGTGATGCAACGGCGACAGCGGAATTTCTTAATGCCCAGAAAGCCGTTGAATATTACCGTGACCAAATCAGGCAGAAGCCCGGATCGGCGAAAAACTATATTGAGCTCGCACAACTATTCATGCAGGAAGCCCGTGTTACCGGCAACCATCACGAGTACATTCCGAAAGCCCGTTACCTGTTGGATGAAGCACTGCGACATGAACCGGGAAACTTCGACGCAACAATTTCAAAAGCATCGCTCTTAATGACTCTTCATCAGTTTGAGGAAGCGCGACAGCTTGCAGAGTCAGCAATTGCCTCGAATCCGTACAACGCGTTTGCGCATGGCGTTCTCTGCGATGCCCTTGTCGAGCTGGGAAAATATGATGAGGCGGTGAAAGCCTGCGATAAAATGCTGAGCATTCGTCCTGACCTTCGTTCGTACGCGCGTGCATCGTACTTGCGCGAGCTTCACGGTGATACCCGCGGCGCAATGCAGGCGATGATGCTTGCCGCGAATGCCGGAGTGAACGGCCAGGAAAACAGAGCCTGGTCGCTGTACAGTCTCGGAAATCTTTTCAGGCAGGATGGAAATCCGGACACGGCAGAATTGGTATATAAAGCCGTTCTCGAGGAGCGTCCGGATTATGCTTATGCATACAGCGGTCTTGCTCAAATACAATTAGAGCAAGGAAAGACAGACGAAGCTGAAAAGCTGCTGATAAAAGCCGCTGATATCATGCCGGAACATACATTTCTTGAGCAACTTGCGGACATATACAAAGTTACGGGAAACACTGCGAGTGCCACCGGCACCGAGGCGCTTGTCTTGAAATCATTTGCCCAGCACGACAAGGACGGATGGAACTCCGACAAGGAATTTGCGGCGTTCTGTAGCAATCATGATATCAATCTCGCCGAAGCTCTGCAGCGTGCAGAACGCGAATACAATCGCCGTCCTGCGAATATCGATGCGCTCGACACGTATGCATGGGCATTATATAAAAATGGGCGGGCTACTGATGCGTTGCCGCTGATAGAAAATGCGTTACGACTTGGAACCAGAAACCCGGTTCTTCACTATCATGCCGGAATTATTTTTAAGGCAGCCGGCGAACGTGGAAAAAGCGCAGCCGAATTGGAGAAAGCAATTCATATCAATCCATTCATTCATATTTTGTACAGGGACAGCATTCAACAAGCGCTTGCATCAATGAGCAGCCTTGCGTATAGTAACTGAGTTTTTTTCTCAACCCCCACTTCCAATGAAAAATCTGATAGTGTTTCTTGTTGCCTCACTGATCCTCGTCGCTGCCAGCGAGGCGCATCCGCTTGGTGTGTTCAGCACCAACACATACTCCCGACTATCCATCGATGCAAAGAATATCGAAGTCCGATATGTTGTTGATATTGCGGAGATTCCATCGTTACGGGAAATTGATTTGATGGACACAGACCATAACAACGTCATTGATGACAGCGAACGCAGTATCTATCTCGAAACAAAAATCAAAGAATTAGCTTCAGGAATACATCTTTTTCTGAATCAGAATGAAAAAAGTTTGACAGTGAACGAAAGCGAGATATCGTTCACTCCGGGGCAGGGAGATCTGAAAACCATACGGTTATCGATGCGGTTCGTTGCTGACATGGGGACGACTGACAAAACACAAGCTCTGCATTATGTCGATGACAATTTCAAAGAGAGCCGCGGCTGGAAGGAAATTGTTATACAGGCGGGCAACAACGTCGTTATCGAAAAGAGTTCAGTCTCTGATAAAGATATTACGAATGAGCTTCGTTCGTATCCTGCCGCGATGCTCGAGCATCCGGTGCATGTGTTTGAGGCAGATGCTTCGTTCACGCAAGGACAAAGCCGGTCCGTCGAGGCATCAACGCTCGAAACAGTCTCGCAGAAAGCCGGCGATGGATTTGCAGAACTGATATCCACAAAAGACCTCAGCTTACCCGTGATGCTCTTGTCATTGATGATTGCATTCGCTCTCGGCGCCGGCCACGCACTGACACCGGGCCATGGCAAAACTATCGTCGCTGCCTATCTTGTCGGTTCACGGGGCACAACAAAGCACGCGGCGTTTCTCGGATTCACTGTAACCGCGACACACACGTTAGGTGTGTTCGTTATGGGATTGATCGCTCTCTTCGCTTCAAAATATATTTTGCCGGAGACACTTTTTCCCTGGCTAAGCCTTATTTCGGGGTTGATCGTTGTCGGCATTGGCGCATCGTTATTTGCAAAACGGTTCACGGCAGCCCGATCCGATGACTCGGAGCACGAGCACAATCACAATCACTCGCACGCTCATGGAAGTCATTCTCATCTTCCTCCCGACACGGATGGGAGCCGCATAACATGGAAAAATCTTCTCGCGCTCGGTATTTCTGGCGGACTTCTTCCCTGCCCGTCTGCTGTTGTTGTCTTGTTAAGTGCGATTGCGATCGGGAGAATAGGATTTGGGCTGGCATTGATTGTGGCATTCAGTCTGGGGCTCGCGAGCGTCTTGACCAGTATTGGAATGTTGATGGTCCATGCACGGCATTATTTTGAACGCTTCAACACACGTGCAGGTGTTATTCGGTGGATGCCGGTCATGAGCGCGGGAATCGTAACAATCGCCGGCGGAATAATTTCTTTCGAAGCAATCGGACAGATGGGGATAAATCTTTCACAAGCCCTTGCCTCTTTTTCGGGAATAGGCGCATTCCCGATTATGGGCTTGGGATTTATACTGGGGTTGAAACACGCTTTAGATGCCGACCATCTCGTTGCAGTTTCAACCATCGTAAGCGAGCGAAAAGGATTTTTCAGTTCATCGATTGTCGGAGCAATGTGGGGAATCGGACATACAGCTTCGCTACTGATTGTTGGTATTCTCGTGATCGCGCTGGAAATCACAATCCCGGAACGAATCGCTCATTGGATGGAGTTTGGAGTTGCACTCATGCTCGTTATCCTTGGTTTCAATGTTCTCCGTAAATTGGCAACCGGGGGAAAACTTCATACCCATACGCATGAACACAGCAATCACGTGCATGTCCATCCGCACGTCCACGAGCGTGCAGATGAAGCGGAGGAACATTCTCATCACTCAGTCTCCCGCCTATTCTCCTTTGAACATTTCAAGAGTCATCTTGCGGGCGGCAAGCGATCAATTTTCATTGGGATGGTGCATGGACTCGCGGGTAGCGCTGCACTGATGTTGATTGTTCTGGCAACTATTCCGACGCCTGCGCTGGCATTTGCCTATATAGCAGTGTTCGGATTAGGTTCGGTGGGAGGAATGTTTTTGATGAGCGCACTCATCGGGTTGCCGTTCGTTCTTTCGGCACGCAAAGCGGGAACGTTTCATCTTGCGATACAAGGTCTTGCGGGTATAGTGAGTGTCCTATTCGGATTTTTTCTTGCATGGCAGATAGGGATTGTGAACCAGCTCTTTATTCAATAATCACCCTTCCGGTCATTCCCAGATGCCCGATTCCGCAAAAGTGTGAGCAATGGAATTTATACTCCCCCTTTTTTGCCGCATAAAATTGAACAGTCTTCGGTTTGTTTTCCGCTAGTTCTTCATCGATGCCGAAAGCATCCAATGCAAACCCATGCGTCCCGTCGATTGCCGTGAGCTTGAGGTTCACCAGCGTCCCCTCTTTTACCCTTATCACCTCGGGAGTATAGTGAAAATGCTCGGCAGTTATTTCAATTGTCTGCTTCGCCACCTTTTCCTTGTCGATACCCGATGGTACTGCATCAAATAACTTTGTGGTCCCGCATCCGACGATCAATGCAACGCCCAGGATCATTCCCCGTGCATTCTTCATGTGTAATGCCCTCTTGAAAGTTCTATCTGGAGAACACACGGGAAAGAAAATTCGTTTCAACAAAAAAGGGGACGCCCTCCCGGACTCCCCTTTGTCTCTGATGACAGAATCAATATCACTTTTCCGCAGCCGGTAACCTTATGATAAATGTTGCTCCCTCCTCTTTGCGCGATTCAACCTGAATACTTCCGCCGTGACTCTCAACTATTTGCCGGCACACTGTTAATCCATAGCCGTGTCCATCTTTTTTGTCAGTCACGCGTTCAAAAAACAATTTCGGTAAAATTGCCGG
>JBKJJX010000308.1:0-16215 GCA_046597825.1 Bacteroidota bacterium
GCAGTGAGAGATTGGAATTGTGGCGCGAGTGTTGAAACAGAGATATGCCCAACAACCGCCGCAAGGATTTGAAGTTCGACAGTTTGTGGCTTGACAAGTTTTTCGAGCGTCGCTCGCATCTCACTCAATCCACCGGCGATTGTGTTTATGTCGCACTGAAATCCATTCTGAATGGAAGGTTGGCCGGGAACTGGCACCATCGGAGACTCGCATTGGGCGTGACTATCCGAATGAGACGTGTCGCAGCATTCTGACGACCCCATTGTGCAGTTGTGGAGAATCGTTGTAAACCCAGCGCTTGTCAGGAACAAGGAGAGCGCTACAATGCGTCCAATGGCTGCGATATGTTTGGTGAAGGGCTTCATACTAACCTCCGTTTATTAATTTCAACATCTGTGCCTAATGCAATACCGATTTTGAGCCTATTCTGTAATGTCTTGATGAGACGATTCTCAGATCTCGGAAACGAGCGACCGCAATTCTCGCGAATCGGAAGCTCACAATCACGTTTTCGAGACCGGTCGTTCCTTAGTCCGCTTTTTCAACTTTCAGACCGTCCTCAGCATTGCCTGACAGGACTTTGACAAGAGCATGCGTCTCGTCCACAATCTTGACGACTTGCACTCGCCCAACTTCTTCTTTCAGATTCAACTCACCGCCGCTGCCGTGCCCTCCGTGTCCCGCATGACTTCCGCTCGATACCGGTGGTTGCTGCATCCGATAAAGTATGAAGACTTCGCCCACCTGAACTCCGCTTCCTTTCGAGAAGGTCACGTAGGTTTCTTTCGGCAATCCATCCACTACACGAATGCCATATGAGGATGAACCACAGCTCAATAAGAACAAAGCCATTGCCACGATTACGCCAATCTTTTTCATAATGATTTCCCCTCATGTTTCATCTATTTGACTAATGAGATTAGTACATTCCGCTACGCGAAAGTAACATCGCCGTCATGATTGCACCCATGACGACAGCGCCAACAACAATGTATGTCGTTGTATTACTCATCCCCATCATGCCCCCGTTGTGTTCATGAGATTGTTGCAGCAGCATTCTCTTTGCTTCAATGATAATCTCCGGCTCAAATTTCCTGTCACCAACCGCAGCAATATGGAACATGAGCGTATGCTCTCCCGGTTGTGATGAGCCGTAAGGGATAGAGTACACACCCGGTTCTCGACTCTCTTGAACCTCTTGGTCGATATTCACATCCTGTTCACTTTCCGGTCGGGTATTGCGATTTACATCTCTACGAGTCTTCGACTCGTTAGAGTCGTAGACAGAATGATCGTGCGACATGTTTGGGTCCAACTTGTGAGCGTACTGCGCGTGGAGATACACTTTCGCTCCGGAGATTGGTCGTGAAGTTTTTGCATCGACCAATCTCAAACTCACAACGACATCCTGTTCCATTTGCAACGGAGGAAAAGTAGCAGTTGCCCTGATGTCGCCGACGATGACCTCTTTCTCCAAAACCGGCTCAGTCGTCATCTCATGCGCAACGCCTGAATGATTACCAGTTCCCATCATGCCTACATGCATGCAGGACGAAAAGAGCAATCCGGATAATACGACAATGACTGTTTTCATTTGAACGTCTCCTGCAGTTTTGTTTTACCAAAAGTCTTGTACAGACTCTCGCGACCATTCCTGCTCTCCTGCTTTTGAAATATGTTCGACCAATCTCCTCGTCTGTTCGAACTCCGCCTGCGACGTCCTTCCCTTCAACCTACTCACAACACCCTCGCAGATCGGCAGGCAGACATCCCACCTTTCCGTCCGCAGGTGTAATTCCTTCTTTGATTATTCATACAGATTGTTGATTCAACGCGACTTGTGTTTGACTCATTGCTTCACGTTCCGCTTTCCGGAATTGCCTTCCCTTCCACAAGAGGTAAATTGCTGGGTACACAGCCAACTCCATAATCGCAGACGTAACAACTCCACCCACCATCGGTGCAGCGATGCGCTTCATAACATCGGACCCTGTTCCGGCGCTCCACATAATCGGCAAGAGACCCATGATGATTGTTGCGACTGTCATGACTTTCGGACGAATGCGCTTCACTGCGCCGTGATAAATTGCATCTTTCAGATCCTGCGTATTTCTCATCGTCCCTTTCTTCTTCCAGTCGTCGTATGCAATATCGAGGTAGAGCAACATCACGACCCCTGTTTCGGCGTCAAGCCCGGCGAGAGCTATAATGCCCACCCAGACCGCGATGCTCGTGTTATAGCCAAGTATCCAAATGAACCAGAACGCCCCGACGAGTGAGAATGGCACTGCAAGAAAAACAATCGCTGTCTTCACCAGAGACTTTGTGTTGATGAAGATGATCAAGAAGATGATAAAGATGGTTGCCGGAATAACGTAGAGCAATCGCTGCTGGGCACGCTGCATATACTCGTACTGTCCGCTCCACGTGATGCTATATCCAGCGGGAAGTTTCACTTTTTCCGCAACGGTTTTCTTTGCCGTAGCGACATACGTTCCAAGATCGATGTCCTGAATATCGACATAGATCCAAGCGTTGGGACGTGTGTCTTCTGAACGGACAACCATGGGACCGCTTCGGAGCTTGAACGTTGCCAGTTGCGAAAGTGGTACTTGCTGTCCCGTCGGCGTTGGAATGAGAACACGGTTCATCGCTTCGGGATTATCGCGAAGCTCACGAGGATAGCGAAGGTTCACCGGATAGCGTTCGAGACCTTCCACGGTTGTCGTAATGGTCATTCCACCAATCGCAGTCTCGATCACTTTTTGTACGTCTTCGATGGTCAACCCATAGCGAGCAGCTTCTTTACGATTGATATCCCAGTCGGCGTAGTTGCCGGTGGCAGCACGTTCAGCAAACGCGCTGCGGGTACCGGGAACGGTTTTCACGACATCCTCGATCTGTCTTCCGATCTCTTGAAGCGTTTGTAGGTTCGCTCCGGCCACTTTGATGCCGACCGGAGTGCGGATACCGGTGCTCAGCATATCCGTGCGTGTCTTGATGGGCATTGTCCATGCATTCGTCACTCCCGGAAACTTCATTGCAGCATCCATCTCTTTCACAAGTTTCTCGGGATTCATTCCGGGACGCCATTCTTCCTCTGGCTTTAGCATGATGATGGTCTCCGCCATGTCGAGACCGGCAGGGTCAGTTGCCGACTCTGTGCGACCAATCTTTCCAAACACGTGATGGACTTCAGGGAATGTCTTCAGAACTTTGTCCATCTGTTGCAGCAGTTCTTTTGCCTTCGTGATGGATATGCCGGGAAGCGCCGTCGGCATGTAGAGAATGTCGCCCTCATACATTGGCGGCATAAATTCCGAACCGAGCTGTGAATATGGAATGATTGTCAAAACGATTATTACTGCTGCGGCACCCACAACAATCTTCTTATACTTCAAGACAATGTTCATTACCGGATGGTACATCCGGATGAGAAGCCTGTTGACCGGGTTTTTCTCCTCGGGTCTAATCTTGCCGCGAATGAGATATCCCATCAACACCGGAACGATGGTTATTGCCAGAATTGCCGCCGCGGCCATTGAATAGGTCTTCGTAAATGCCAATGGCTTGAAGAGGCGGCCTTCCTGGTCTTGAAGCGTAAACACCGGAATAAACGAGAGCGTAATAACCAACAGAGAATAGAACAGTGATGGACCCACTTCTTTTGCAGCTTCAGTTACGACAGTCCAATGCGGGCGTCTCTCGGCTTCCGGGAGCGTCCCTTCATGCTCAATGTGCTTATGAGCATTTTCAATCATGATAATCGCGGCGTCCACCATTGCGCCGATGGCGATGGCAATGCCGCTCAGAGACATGATATTTGCGTTGATTCCCTGCATCCGCATGATGATGAATGCAATCAGGATCGCGACGGGAAGCGTGAAGATTGCGACGAACGCGCTTCTAACATGAAGGAGGAACAGAATGCTGACGAGGGCAACGATGATGCTCTCTTCGACAAGCTTCTCCTTCAAGGTCGCTATCGCACGATCGATCAAGCCGGAGCGATCGTAGGCAACGGTGATCTTCACATCCTCGGGCATGCCCGCCCGCGCTTCTTCCAACTTTGCCTTCACGTTCTTGATAACTTCGAGTGCATTCTGACCGTAGCGCATGATCACGATGCCGCCCACCGTCTCGCCTTCACCATTCGATTCACCAAGCCCGCGGCGCATCTCCGGACCAATTGTGACTTCAGCGATGTCACGCACATAGACCGGCGTGCCGCTTGCCTTGTTGACCATGACCGGGATGTCCTTGATATCTTCGACCGACGTGATGTACCCGCGACCGCGCACCATAAACTCTTTCTCGCCCATTTCGATGACTTCGCCGCCCACATCGTTGTTGCTCTTTTGAATTGCCATTTCGATTTCCGAAATGGAAAGATTGAAAGCGAGCAGCTTCGTTGGGTCAACAGTTACCTGGTACTGCTTGACATAGCCGCCCAGAGTCGCAACCTCAGCGACACCATCGACCGACGCAAGCTGAAACTTCAAGAACCAATCTTGAATCGAACGAAGCTGACTGAGATCGCGCTTATCAGAGCTCAGGGTGTACTCAAACACCCAGCCGACCCCTGTTGCATCAGGTCCCAACTGCGGAACAATGTTTTTGGGAAGGCGTGTTTGCGCATAGTTCAAATACTCAAGCACGCGGCTGCGCGCCCAGTACAAATCCGTCCCATCTTCAAAAATGATGTAGATGAGCGAATAGCCGAAGAATGAATACCCGCGGACAACCTTTGAGAAGGGAACAGAAACCAATTGTGTCGTGAGCGGATACGTAATTTGGTCCTCGACCGTGCGAGGCGACTGTCCCGGAAATTTTGTATAGACGATCACTTGCACATCGCTCAGATCAGGAATTGCATCCACTGGTGTTGTTGAAATAGCCCAGATGCCGCCGCCAATCGCAAACAGCGTTATCAAAATCACCATGAACTTATTGTTGACCGACCACTCAATGATTTTTCCTAACATGACATCACCTTCTACTTTGAGTGGGTTTTGGGTTTGGGTGAAGGCTCGTCCATCTTCATCCCGTCCATGTTGTCTTGCTTCTTCTCACCGGGAACATTTTGTTTCATGCTTGCAGAGTCCATCGGCAATTCACCGCTGGACGCCATCGTTTGCAAGACAGCTTTCAGGTTGCTTTCTGAGTCGAGCAGGAATTGTGAGGAAATGACTATCTTGTCGCCTTCCTGCACACCCTCCAGCACCTGGTAATAACCGCTCGCAAGAACGCCGAGTTTTACATCGCGAGACTCGAAACGACCATCACCGCGAGAGACAACAACAACATTGCGCTCACCCGAATGGATGACTGCTTGCTCGGGTACGGCAACGGCGTTCACTGTCAGGGGAGATTGCAACTCCACCGTTGCGAACATTTCGGGTTTCAACAACATGTTCGGATTTGGAATTTCGACTCGTACGCGCACAGTGCGTGTGTCCGGACTCAGATACGGGTAGATGTAGGACACCCGGCCTGTAATAACTTTTCCGGGTATGTACGCCAGCGTTACGGTTGCGCGCTGACCGACTTTGACGAACGGAACTTCATATTCATACACCTCGGCATTCACCCACACCGTGGAGAGGTCGGCAATCTTGAAAAGATTCGTGCCCGCCATAATATTGCCACCCTGAAGCACGTTCTTTTCAACAACGACACCCGTGGCCGACGCAACCAGAGCCATCGTCTTTTCCGGCTGTCTCGTCGCTTCCAATCGTTGGATTTGCTCGTGCGAAATATCCCAATACATCAACTTGCGATGAGCGCGACTGTACAGTTCTCGCGGCTGGGTTGAGTCACCGCTCCTGTATTTCAGCGCGATGATGTATTCTTCTTGTGCACTGACAAGCTCAGGGCTGTAAATTTCAAGAAGCGGCTCACCCTTTCGAACGAACTTGCCGGTATAATTCACATAGAGTTTTTCAACCCACCCGGAAATCTTGGTGTTCACGTAGTAGAGCTTTCGTTCATCGTAGTCCACCTTTCCCACAGTGCGTATGGTTTTCGAGAGCGCTCGTCGCTGCGCTGTTTCGTATCGGACACCGGTATTCTGCACGGTGGTTGGGTCGATCTTTATGCCGCCGCCTTCCTCACCTTCATACACCGGAACCATCTCCATTCCCATCGGTGATTTGCCGGGCTTATCCGAGCGCATCGTCGGGTCCATTGGATCACGATAGTAGAGAATCTTTTTTCCCTGCGCTGTTTGAGATGCGGTACTCGACTCATTTTTGCCTGAGAAGAAGATAAAGTACGCCCCCACTACAACGAGTAGGACCAAAACCACGCCTGCGATGAGCTTGTATTGATTCTTGTTCATACCTGTTTGTCCTTTCGACATTATCTGAGGTCGCTGCCAATGGCGCGTTCCAACGTAGCAAGACTGCTGAAATATTCTCCGACGACCATGTAGTATTCCATTTTGAACATCTGCACAAGCCTGTATGTATCAAGTAGCGAGAGGAAGTCCGCTTTGTCCGTTTGATACGCTGCAAGCGTGGATTGGAGCGACTGCTCAGCCTGCGGCAAAATGGTTTGTTGATATCTCTCAATCTGCTGCCAGCGGGATTGGACTTTCGCATGCTCTTGGCTCACTTCCGCCCGCACCATGTTTTGCATATCGGCAAGAGACTGTTCGCTTGAACGAACATTTAATTCATTCTCTTCAATCTTTCCCGAGTACTTTCCGATGCCCCACGGCGCCAGAGGAATATTTATGCCAATCATCGCAGCCCACTGGTCTGTTCCTTCTTTCATATCTTTGTACATGCCTCGAAGCATAAGCTCTGGAAACCGCATCCGTTTCGAGACAGCAAGGTCTGCATTGTTCATTTCAATCTCGTATTTCATAGCCCGGAGTTCGGGACGGTCGGTTAGTGAACGGTCCAATAGCACCTGCAGGTCACCGCTGAATTTTTCCGGTTGTTTGTTCGCAACCAAACCAATCGGCGTATTTGAAGGCACTGAGCGGAGAGCGTTCATCATTGCTTCGGTGGCGATGTGTTCCTGCTGAAGTATCGCACGATCGTTCTGAAGTTTTGCCAACTCCACCTGGACCTTCAGCACATCACCCTGCGAGGTGAGACCAACGCTGTATTTCGCGCGGGCTGACTCGATGATTTGCTTGAGAAGTCGCTGGTTCTCTTCGTTGACATCGAGACGGCGCTGAGCGGAATACAACATCGCGTATGCACGCTTCGCTTCTGCAATCAGGTTTCGTTCAACCGCCACCGCTGCCTGTTCGGTCATGCGAACATTCGCCCTTGCGACATCGCCCATCAGCGACTTTTGGCCGAACAATGGAATCGTCTGCTGCAACGAGTAATCGGTCTCCATTCCATCCCGAAATGGATTTGCCGATGTTACCGGCGTGGCAAAAAATTCAACCGCGGCTTGTGGATCCTCCCACGCTGTTGCTTGTGGTATGCGCGCTTCGGAGCTTTGAATGCGCGTTTTATATGCTTGCAGCTTCGGGTTTTTTTGCAGGACTTCATTCACAAATGCTTCGAGAGCGTACGTGGTGTCCACCCTCGAACTATCCTGCGTTCCGCGTTGAAGAGCAGATGCAATGTGTTTGTCCGATTTGAGCGCTGAGTTTTTTTGCGCGATCACTAAGGGTTGCGGGGACACGATAAAAGCAATTAGATAATAGGTCATGTGCTTCAGCATGAGCTGACTCTCCTTTTTGAAACAGTTGATGACAAATTCTTGGAAACGATGTAATTTTGCTTTTCTTCTCCCATCTAAAAACAACGATAGAATAGCAGAAGTGCCTTGGATGAAATCACGTCAAGGGTAACAGGATGAAGAGCAAATTTACTTTTGCAATATCATTTTGTTCGTTGCAACAAATCCGCCTGCCTGAAGCCGGTATAGATACACCCCACTCGCCAGCCCTGAAGAATCAAAATCAATGGAATGTACACCCGGTTCCTGAACTTTTGTTACGAGTGTTTGTATTTCTCGTCCTGTTACATCGTACACTTGCAAGGTGACAAAGGCACTCTCAGGAATACTGTATCTAATCGTCGTTGATGGATTAAACGGATTCGGGTAGTTTTGATAGAGCTGAAAACTTTCAGGCGTGTCGGAGTTCGTCTCCTCAACTTCAGTCAAACCACTCACCCTGAAATTCAGCATCATGCCGTCGTCTTCGTGTTCAAGGTTGTGACAATGCAAGAGATAGATGCCGTTGTAGTTAGTGAACTTCACCAGTACTCTCACAGTCTCACTCGGGTTGACCAGAACGGTGTCCTTCCACCCTCGGTCTGACGGAGGAAGAGTTGTGATACCATTTCTTGAGAGAACCTGAAAGAGAACACCATGCACATGCATAGGGTGGAACTCAGTCGTCCCGTTGACGATACGCCATTCTTCAAGCTGATTGCCGGGAACCTCTTCATCGATGCGGTTCAGGTCGTACGTACGATTGTTGATCCTGGCTCCGCCACCCATCGTCATTGTTAAAGTGAATGATCGTGTCCTTACAACATCCGACGGATTGTAGTATGTAATCGCCGGGAGAGTTGTCGGAACGATTCCTCCGGAGTTTTGGCTCCCCGTGACATCAAACCGAATGATATTCAAATCCAACCCTTGAGTGCCACCCCCATTTGTAAACGGTAACGATTTGAGCACAACACTCTGACCAAGAGAGTAGGAAGAGAAATCCATAAGAATATCTACTCGCTCTCCGGGCGAGAAGAAGAACGATGTTACAGAAACGGCTTGGTCTTTCAATCCACCATCGGTTGCAACAATATGAAATGCATGATTGTCAGCGAAACCGATTTTGTACACTCTTGCGTTCGAGCCGTTCACAAGCCTGAAACGGTATAGCATTCTTGAGACTTCGAAGTATGCATCAGGTGTACCGTTTACAAGAACAATATCTCCAAGATAGCCAGTCATTTTCTCCATCACAGTTGGAGAATAGGTAAACTGCGGCTGATCGGCGCTTCGTCTATCTTGAATCACCAATGGAATATCGAAGTTGTTTCGCGGGAGGCCAAGCGGAATCTCGTTGTCATCGTCGATGATGAAGAGTCCGGCGAAACCCTTGTACACTTGTTTCGCAGTCAGCATGTGTGCGTGGGCGTGATAGAAATATGTGCCCGCCCGTTGCACAATTGGGAAAGCGTATGTGAACGACCCACCCGGAGGAATTGGATCTTTGGGATGTCCATCCATGGCATCAGGCGCAATCAGTCCGTGCCAGTGAACCGTCGCTGCCTCGGCAAGTTGATTCATAATCGTTGCTGAGAAGATTGACCCGCGTTGCACTCTCACAGTCGGGCATGGGTAGGAACCATTCAATGCCACGACTTGTGTTGTCGTGCCGGGCCATACTTCAACATTCGACGTCGCAAGTGTCATCGCGCCTCCGGGAAACAACGGAGGAAACCGTAATGGATTGCCGGTACGTTCAGTAAGGAAGCCCGTTTCAAGTGCGAATATTCTCCCTCGTATAAGGTGGATGCCAAGCGATGCAACCGCTCCGAGTTTGAGTGACTCAAGAAGCATTTCACGCCTATTCATAGCGTCGCCCTTATTATTCAATGTGGTTTCGAGTTACCGTCAGTGTGGTGATCCGACTTCAATAGGATACAACCAATAAGCGTGTTGGGTCGTGATAGTTCTTGATTAGCTTTGAGAGAACGAAAATCATGCCATCGCAGGATGGCAGAAATTCTCCCCCTATGAGCAGTTAGATTCTCATTGGTGAGAATCACTTCGCCTTCCTTTGTTTCTCTTCGGCCTATTTGTACAGGACAGGAAGAATAAAGAGCAAGGTTGACGTAATGAAGCCGCCAATACAATTGCGGTTGTTGAGTGGAAATTGTATTGTCAAGGATCTCGGAATTGCTCATAGGTCGACCATGCAATCTGCCGCTCTTCATCCGTCGGGATTACCCATACTTGCACAGAACAGTTCTCTGCGCTAATTCGCATTGCGACGCGCCCATTTGCAGCCTGATTGTGGTTATCCTCCAAATGCAATCCGAGAAACCCCAGCCTGCGGCAGATGCGGCTGCGCATCGTAGCGGAATGTTCACCGATTCCGCCGGTAAAGGCGATCGCATCCAGCCCTTCGAGTGCAGCGGCAAACGCGCCGATATACTTGCAGGCGCGGTAAGCGAAAATCTCCAACGCTAATTCCGCAAGCTTATTTCCCTGCAGCGCCTCTTGTTCCAGTTCGCGTACATCTGCACTCACCCCTGACAGACCGCGCAGCCCGCTTTGGTGATTGAGCAGATCGTCTACCTCGCCTGTCGTCATGCCCGCCGTGCGGATCAGGTATAGGACGAGACTGGGATCGACATCGCCGGAGCGCGTACCCATGACCAACCCTTCAAGCGGCGTGAACCCCATGCTGATGTCTACACTTTGACCATCACGCACAGCACAGACGCTCGCGCCGCCCCCCAGATGACATGTGATAATTCTGGTTCCTTTCGTGTCGCGACCCAGATGCTCTATTAACTGTCCGGACACATATGCGTGCGAGATGCCGTGAAATCCGTAACGGCGCAAACCGTAGCGGGCGCAAAGTTCAACCGGAAGGGCGTAGGTGTAGGCAATCGGCGGTAACGTTTGGTGGAACGCCGTATCGAACACTGCCACAATCGGAGTCTCAGGCATCGATTGCTGCACCTGCTCAAGCACGGCTACGTCTGCAGGGATGTGCAGCGGAGCCATGTCTTTCAAGGCGCGGAGTTCGTCAAGTACAGAAGCTATGACGCGCGTCGGCTTCACCAGCCTTGGGCCACCGTGCACAACGCGACACCCGACAGCATCAATTGTTATTGGCGTCGGAGTTCGAGCGTTCTTGCCAACATAGGCAAGAAGGCGGCGGACGATTTGTTCCACAGCTTGCGCTGACGTGGCGGCTTCAACCGGTTCAATCACGGGCTTCTGCGTCGCCACAAACATTTTAAGTTCGGCTTGCGGTCGTCCTATCGGCTCGACGATTCCGCTCGCTAAAACTTTTGCAGAGCCCGTAGTGGCAGAGGCTTTACTCAAGTCGGACATCTGATACAAGCCGAACTTTAGCGTGGTGCTGCCGGGGTTGAGGGCAAGAATATTCACTCCACTAAATCCCTATGCTATCAAGTCATGAGAGCGGTACACGAGTGGGTAACTCGTTCTGAAACCCGGCGCCGACTTAATACGGCCACTTCCAGTCGCGGACCTCAGCCATGTCATCACCATATTGACGAATGTACTGCTGATGTTCAATCAGCTTATCACGCATCGCCTGCTTGACGTGTGCAGCCTTTGATCCCAACTGCGATACGCGATCAATCACGTCTATCACGAGGTGGAAGCGGTCGAGATCGTTCAGCACAGTCATATCGAAAGGCGTGGTGGTCGTTCCCTCCTCCTTGTACCCCCGCACATGAAAGTTCTTGTGATTCGTTCTCCGGTAAGTCAAACGGTGAATCAACCACGGATAACCGTGAAACGCGAAGATGGTCGGCTTATCGGTCGTGAAGAGAGAATCGAAATCTTTATCGGACAATCCGTGCGGATGTTCGCTTGCGGGTTGGAGCGTCATCAGGTCAACGACGTTGACAAAGCGAATCTTTAGCTCCGGAAAATGCTGGCGGAGAATATCGACAGCAGCGAGCATCTCCAATGTCGGCACGTCCCCAGCGCAAGCCATCACAACGTCAGCTTCGGCCTGCCCGTCGCTGCTTGCCCATTCCCAGATGCTGATTCCGGCCGTGGTATGTTTGACGGCTGCGTCCATGTCAAGGTACTGTAGACCGGGTTGCTTTCCGGCGACGATGACGTTCACATAGTTCCGGCTTCGCAAACAGTGGTCGGTGACAGAGAGCAGGGTGTTCGCATCGGGCGGCAAGTACACGCGCACGACCTCAGCTTTCTTGTTAATGACGTGATCAATAAAGCCGGGGTCCTGGTGGCTGAAGCCGTTGTGATCCTGCCGCCAGACATGCGAAGTCAGTAGGTAGTTGAGCGAAGCTATGGGTCGGCGCCACAGGATTTGACGGGTGACCTTCAACCACTTGGCGTGCTGGTTGAACATCGAATCAATGATGTGAATAAACGCCTCGTAGCAGGAGAAGAACCCGTGTCGCCCGGTCAGGAGATAACCTTCAAGCCAGCCCTGGCACATGTGCTCGCTGAGAATTTCCATCACGCGACCATCCGGCGAGAGGTGATCGTCGGTGGGCAGGATTGTGGCCGTTGAAACCCGGTCGGTCACTTCAAAGAGAGCGTTGAGGCGGTTTGAATTAGTCTCGTCCGGACCCACCACGCGGAAGTTTCGCGAGTCTTCGTTGAGCTTCATAACGTCGCGCAAGTATTGCCCCATCACACGCGTTGCTTCCGCTTCGACAGTCCCAGGTTTGGAAACGCCAACGGCGTAGTCGCGGAAATCCGGCAGCGTCAAATCTTTGAGCAGCAAGCCGCCGTTCGCGTGTGGATTGGATCCCATACGCCGCTCGCCCTTCGGAGCTAACTCAGCCAACTCCGCCATCAACGTCCCGTTCTCATCAAAAAGTTCTTCGGGCTGATAACTTCGCATCCACTCTTCAAGCATCTTCAAGTGTTCAGGCTTGGTTGCCAATTCTGCTAATGGAACTTGATGCGAGCGAAATGAATTTTCAGTCGGCAGACCATCTACAAACTTCGGTCCCGTCCAGCCTTTCGGCGAGCGCAGCACAATCATCGGCCACTGCGGGCGCTGTGAGAAACCATTGGTGCGAGCGTCTTGCTGAATGCCTTGAATCTCGGCGATAACCGTATCGAGTGTCGCCGCCATGAGTTGATGCATCGTTGCGGGATCGTCGCCCTCCACGAAGTACGGTTTGTATCCGTAACCGACAAAGAGGCTCTCCAGCTCGTCGTGACTTATTCGCGCCAGCACTGTCGGGTTGGCGATCTTGTAGCCGTTCAAATGCAATATCGGCAGCACCGCGCCGTCGTGCGCCGGGTTCAGAAATTTATTCGAGTGCCAGCTTGTCGCCAGCGGTCCCGTTTCCGCCTCGCCGTCGCCGACAACGCAAACAGCCAGCAGGTCTGGATTGTCGAAGACCGCACCGTAAGCATGAAGCAGCGCGTAACCCAGTTCCGCTCCTTCGTGAATCGAGCCGGGTGTTTCGGGAGCGGCGTGGCTGGGGATGCCACCGGGAAATGAGAACTGTTTGAACAGCTTCTTCAAGCCTTCGGCATCCTGCGAGATGTCAGGATAGAACTCGCTGTAGGTTCCTTCCAGGTAAACATTCGCAACAACACCGGGTCCACCGTGTCCCGGGCCGGCGAGAAAGATCGCGTTCAGATCATGCAGCTTGATGAGGCGATTGAGATGCACGTAGATAAAGTTCAGACCCGGCGTCGTTCCCCAGTGACCGAGCAGTCTCGGCTTGACGTGGGTGAGGTTCAGCGGCTCGCGCAGCAGTGGGTTGTCGTACAGATAAATCTGCCCGACGGAAAGATAGTTCGCCGCGTGCCAATAAGCGTTCATCCGTCGCAATTCTTCCGCTGGCAGTGTATGTGTTTTTTTTATTTCAACGGTCGTCATCTTCCCTCATACTCCTTCTTAGATTCAAGAGATTTGTTTTCCCACGTTCATAACCAACCCCCGACGAAACCCGCTCGTCGCAAACCGCCGGCGATGTATGGGCAGTTTCGCATCCAGCGCCACAATAAACCGGTACGATAGTTTTCGATCATCAAAACAATCGGCCCTTGATTAAGCCCATAATGCCACGGCGATACCCACCAGCCCCAAGGATTGCGGGACGTTCCAGGGTGGGTCGGGTTAAAAGACGCTTTAAAGCCGTAGGAGTTGAGCTCTGTTAGTTTAGCCTCGTGAATGCAATAGTCAAGCGCGGGCAGGACGATCTCGGGCGCGAACGGCAGCGACGCTACTACTGCCCACGGTGCTAGCGTGCCGTCGTCGGGTCCGTACGGCACGCCGCGGCCCACGTAATCGAAGAAAGTGCGCTCGATACCGCCCACTTTGATGGAGGCGGGGCCGGGACCCTCGCTCGCAGTGAGTCCCCAGCAATGCCGGTCATAGCCTGCAAACTTGAGTGGGTTGGCGATCGCGTACTGTTGTTGCACGTATGTCGCGCGGCGGCTGTTCTCGAAATAGTCGATGCCTTTGTCGCGCATGAAGGCATCCTGAATGCCGCGAAAGTCGATCCAGACATGCGAGAGTTGGTGCGTGAACAACGGGCCGGAGAATAGGTATTCATATCCATAACAGTGTTCCCATCGGTACGTGGAAACCCACGCTGCGTAGCTCTCATCGGGCAGCGGATGAGTCGGCGAGCCGAGCCCCAACACGTACAGCAGCATCGCCTCGTCGTAGCCTTCCCAACGGTATTTTAGAAATCCGCTTTCGGGCTTCCAGCCGTGCGTAACCGTTGCGCCTTGGTTCTGCGCCCATCGCCAATCGGCACGACGGTAGAGCGCTTCGGCGAGGGTGCGGATTTCATGCTCGTCCGCTGTCTCCGCGTCAAAATAAATCCCCGCCGTCAACACCCCCGCCAGCAGAAAAGCGCTATCTACCGTTGACAGTTCGCATTGCCAAACGCGCCGACCGGTCTGCATGTCGAGGAAATGATAATAAAAACCATGGTAGCCGGTAGCGTCGGGTTCTGGGCCTTGTGGGCTGTTCCAGAAAAACCGCATTGTGTTCAGCGTTCGTTCTACCGCTGCGGCACGCGGCATGAATCCGCGCTCGACACCCACCGGATAAGCCGCCAGCGCGAGACCAGTGGCGGCAATACTGGCAGGCCAATCCGCTGCGGTCTTGTCTCTCACCAGTCCGTTGGCCGGATTCGTCTCGTGCAAAAAGTAATTGAATGATTCGTGCTGAAGCTTTTCCAGTTCGGCATCGACAGTTAGTTTCTCGCCACTCATAATTTTGTTTCATTCATTTGTTTTTCAATACCGGGTTTGGGTGTTTCTTTCAATTCTATTTTATCTGGTCCGCCATACACAAGACCGTTCATTGTTTTGTGATTGTTTGTACAGCCTTTCTGTAGTTCAGATTTGTTTTCTAAACCTGCAGGTTTCCTTTCATTTGTCGTTGTCATTTTGTTTGAATTTCAATTTCTGATTGAATCATTGAATTGCAAAGGTGAATATTATTGTGTTGAACACGGTTACACTATCACGGTTTTGTTCTGTATTTTCTGTCAAGATCTTCGCGCCGTTGTGGGGACGGTGGTCGGATCGCATCGGCAGAAGACCGCTCATCCTAATCGGCATCGCAGCCTATGTCATCGCGCAAGTGATTTTTGGCCTTGCCATGGCAGATTCGGCAGCGGCGATGAAAACGGTTGTGATGGTTCTCAGTGCCGCCGCCTATTGAATCCCCACTTACGCGTAGCAGCGACTTGAGAATCTTGAAGCCTTCGAGGTAAGCCTGAGGCATCGCGTATTTGGTCGTCACCTCGCCCTTCAACGAGTTCATCGGGCGAGCCTGCAGTTCCGTCTACTTCTTCTTGGTGCCCTTCTGTGGGGTTCCCGGTTTCTCCGGCTTGCCCATGTCGTGACCTGCGTGCGGGTCCTTCGTGGATGGTTTGGGCTTCGCCGGCTTTTTCGGGTCGGGTCCAGTATGGTTGTGCATAAGTGATCTCCCTATATATAGTGCGATGAAAATATGGAGCGCCCCTGTGCGGCGTCTCCGGGTGATGGGAGCCTCGGGATTGCACAGGCCACCATGAAGCTCCCGTGTCAGATCAATGATCCTTTTCCCCTCGCTTCCTACGGACCGGTTGGAACGCGCCGAAGATGAGCGCAACGAATGCAATCCAGAAAAACCACCAGAGAAGGTGCATTCCGAAAAAGTGGTAACCCTCATAGAAGTGAAACATGATGTTTCTCCTTATGTTTTGTGACTCGTAGAAGTTTGGTTATTAGAAACCAAATCCTTTGCGATATTGTACATTGGTACGATTCGATCTATCGCCAAAAGTATTCTCATCACTTCTCTCCTTCTGTAGCGTTGACTTGATTGCCTCGCTTCGATTCATCCTCGCCGAGGACTCATCTTCACGCGCTTCAACAACAGTGCAACCGTCACGCGGCCGCCTTCTTATCTGCCCGTGGGATTGCCGCCACTGCGGGCACTGCGCTCTTGCCAGGCTGACGGATGCCTGCCAGCTTGGTCCGCTTCAGCATCAGGGGATTGATGCCACGATAATTGAACTCCCG
>JBKJJX010000114.1:0-18722 GCA_046597825.1 Bacteroidota bacterium
ACGCTCGAATTCATTCATCCCAAATCCCGTCAAAGGATGGCATTTGATTCTGAACTTCCGTCCGATTTTCTGGAAGTGCTGGACATATTGCATCAAAAAGAACATTGATTGCGCCTGTGGCTGACATTTCATATTTTGGAGGGTTCAAAAATATGCCTCTAACACAGGCGGTTTGCGACTTCTTTGTTATCTGTGCTTCCCGGCATATAAGTTTTCAAATAAAATGAGTTCAATGATGCAACATTCCGGCCTTTACAATTCCAAATAAATCTACAAATACATCTTCAATTTTTCGGGAGGTTCTATGGTAAAACAGTCACGATTTTATTTTGGCGTTGCTGCACTACTCTTTGCGCTCGCACTGAGTTCCATGCCGGCTAAGGCGGACGATTCTTCTGTCGATAAGGCCATAAAGGCTTTTGGTGCCGAGCAGGTGAAAGGGTATGTACAGCCGGTGGCGGATATTTTTGGTGCCAATATGGGTGCAGGCTGGTACCGCTCGGCTGAAATACCGACGACCGGATTTAATATCTCATTTGAAATTATCGGAATGGGTTCATTGGTTGGCGACGATCAAAAGAACTATTCTGCGACTGCCCCCGCCGGCTACAACCCGTCAACGTTCAAGACTGCCACCATTTTTGGAGGCAAGGGAGATAGTGTTGTCGACAAGAATACTGGATTAAGTTTCAAGGGCAGCGACGGAGCGATTAATACATCTATACTTCCATTGGCAGCGCTCCAGGTGAATCTGGGCAGCATCTACGGAACGCAGTTCATTTTCCGCGGACTCCCTATTCCGTCTGTCAGTGGTTCACCAAAAGTTTCGTATTGGGGGGCAGGCGTGCGCCACAGTATCAGCCAGTATCTTGGCGATGAGCCGCCGGTCAACCTGGCGCTCTCTGTCAACTATAGCAGAATATCGGTCGGGGATATTATTACAATTACGAACTTCGGCGTTGGACCTCAGGTCAGCAAGAAATTCTCCATCGCAGAATTATATGGCGGGATCGGGTATGAAGCGAGCTCGATGAATATCAAATACGCTCCTGCAAACGGCGGAACGCCGGTAGATATTACGCTCGATGGCGCCAACAAATTCCGTGGAACGCTTGGACTTGCACTGAATCTTGCTATCCTGCATATCCACGCTGATGCGAATTTCGGTTCGGTCACCAATTTCTCGGCTGGTCTTGGGTTTGGTTTCTAATTCGTCAAAAGAATTCATAAAATAAAATCACATTAGGAGTACATGTATGAAAACAAAAATTATTCTCGCTGCGTGTGTCATAATAATGACCACGGCAGGTTTTGATTGTATCAATAGTCCGTTGATTGTTGCGTTGAATGCACCGATAGCCGGATGTGTTCCTGTAAACACAGGAAATGGATCGTTCGATAATACCACGTCGGCTATTTCAATAATAGGCAGCATTCCATCTGATTATCAGAATAAACTGGCAGCGCTTCGTATCTCTGATATTCGCGTGAGTGTTTCCGGGAACTACCCGACCGGGAATGTCTCAGGCACGGGATATTTCAAATTCAACAACGCAGCAACGTATACGACTCTCCTTACGTTCCAGGGGCCATATAGTTCGTTCGCAGCCGGTGTTTCTATCTTGAATTCTGGAGGATTGATTACGGTCAATCCAATCGGGCTGAATGCACTTATCACAGCTCTGAGCAACGTCAATAATCTTCCGAGTACCATAACGCTTCGCGGTCAGGGCAACGGTCCGGCCGTTACGCAAAGTTTCAATCTGTGCTTGAATATCAGTCTGCAGGCAGACGCAAACGCCAATTAGGACTGTTGAAAGTCTGTTCAAAGCCTCTGAAGCTTAAACTTCAGAGGCTTTTTTGTCCATCGGCTTCTTCTTGAATACCTTCAGGTTCTTTCTTAAATTACGTTTGAAATGATTCCCCGGCCTCATAATCTTTTGGGCTTGACTCTGCCCGAACTGTCGGATTTTGCCGAGAAGATCGGCGAAAAACGATATCGTGGTAAGCAGCTATTCGACTGGTTATACACGAAAGAGGCAGGCTCATTTCTTGAAATGACCAGTCTCGCGAAGCCGTTTCGTGAGGAGCTGGATCGGACTGCTATCCTCGAGCGGGTAAAAATTGTAAAACAGCAACGATCTCAACTGGATGGAACAACAAAGTTTCTTATCCAATTACGAGATGGAGTCAACGTCGAGAGCGTTCTCATTCCGCCCCGCCGATCGTTTCGTGATCCGGAAGCGGAGGAAGAAGAGCAGCGTCGCCTCACATTGTGCATATCCAGTCAGGCAGGATGTGCACTCGATTGTAAATTCTGCGCCACGGCAACAATGGGGTTCTTGCGCAACCTGACTGCCGGAGAAATTGTCGACCAGGTTTTGCAAGTCAAGCGGCATGCCGAACGCCCGATTACCAACGTTGTCTTTATGGGTATGGGCGAGCCGATGCTGAATTATGATAACGTGATGAAAGCAGTCGATATTCTCATCACGGGAATCAACATCGCTGCCAAACGCATTACGATTTCTACTGCAGGCTGGGCGGACAAGATACGCCAGATGGCCGATGATGAATGCAAAGCGAAACTTGCTGTCTCGCTCCATAGCGCAGTGGATGATACACGAACGAAGCTGATGCCGGTAAATAAAAAATACAATGTCGCCGAACTGATGTCTGCAATTGAATATTATTGCACGAAGACCGGTAAGCGAGTTACATACGAGTACATTTTCTTTGAAGGCGTGAACGATTCCGATTATGAAGTAGCCCAGCTGATCAAGCTGGCGCGCTGCGTTCCATGTAAGATTAATATTATCCCGTTTCATTCCATTGCTTTTACCGGCATTCATGGTTCAGGGGTCGCACTAAAACCCTCCCCCCGCATGAACGAGATTGCCGATCGGTTGCGTGAAAAGAATCTGTCAGTATTTGTTCGAAGCAACGCCGGCGAAGATATCGATGCCGCCTGCGGACAGCTTGCAGTCAATACCGGGAAAGAACATGCCCGGCAAACACGCTTAGCCAACCGGCGTGTAGCTGCAGCGATGTAAGAATACAACGCAACCAATCCAGTTTACCATCACAATCACTTTGGCTACGATTATCATGAGACTTATTATGTTTGGCCCGCCGGGAGTAGGTAAGGGAACCCAGGCGAAATTGCTCTCGGAGGAGTTTGGCGTGCCGCATATTTCCACCGGCGACATGCTTCGGTTGGCGGTCAGTGAAGGGTCGGAATTGGGGATAAAAGCAAAAACTATTATGGATGCGGGCCGGCTCGTGCCCGATGATGTTATGATCGGCATCGTGAGGGAAGTGTTGAGTTCGTCGAAAGCCGCCAACGGATTTATCCTCGACGGTTTTCCGCGTACGCCCGAACAGGCGGAGGCGCTCTTGAATATCTTCCGCGATCTGAACATCAAAAGCTACCGTGTGATAAATTTTGCTGTCAACGATACCGAGATTATCCGCCGTCTGAGTGCGCGGCTTATGTGTGTTAACGACGGGCATATTTTCAACAAGCTTAGCGATGGCGTCACAGCTGGCACCCCGTGTCCGTTGTGCGGAGGGAAATTAATTGAACGGGATGATGATGGTGAAGAAACGGTGCGCCAGCGGCTGACTATTTATCATTCCACGACAGCTCCGGTCATTACCTTTTTCAAAGAGCGTGGCGTGGTGGTGGAGATAGATGGCATGGCGCCCATCGAATGTGTGAACCAGGAAGTGAAGCAGCTTGTAGGGGGATAGAGTGAGGGGAAGAATCAGGCCGTTGATTGCGGCGCACAGGGGAAGCTCCGGCGCAGCACCGGAAAACACGATTGCTGCATTCAACCGGGCAATTGCCGACGGCGCAGATATGATCGAGCTCGATGTACGCTTAACAGGCGACTTCGAGCTCGTTGTGCTTCATGACCGTTCTGTGCGAAGAACCACCGGCGCCAAAGGGAGAATCAAGGATTTGACAATTGCTGATCTGCGCACGTTCGATGCCGGATCTTGGTTTTCGACGGAGTTTGCCGGAGAGCGTGTGCCGCTGCTGCGCGCTGTTATCGATATTCTTCCTCCCCACGTTCAACTCAACATCGAAGTGAAAACGGACGGCGACCGGCGCAAACGTCAGGCATTGGAAGAATCGCTTGTTCTTCTTCTGCGTGAAAAGAATTTTCTTTCCCGCGTTCTCGTCTCGTCATTCGACCACAAATTTCTTATGCGGCTTCATTCAGTCTACCCTGCAATCCGGACAGGCGCATTGTATATGCCGGTACGCGACACCGGAAGAAAGCCATCCACACTTGCACGGCGCATCGGTGCGTCGGCGTTTATCTGCAGCATCGCTCAACTTCGCAAACGCCACGCGGACGATATTCGCGAAAATAAATTAACGTTGGTCTGCTACGGAGTGAATACACGCAGGCAACTTGACAAAGCAGTCAAGTGGGGAGTTGATATTATCATCACCGACCATCCGAAAAAGATACGGCAGTATATATCGTAGTTAGGCAGCCTAAGAGACCTTAGATGAATCGAATTGCAGTTGTGACGGCGAGTGCCTTCGTGTTGATTGTTGTATTGAACGTGGATTCCGGATACTCGGAAGAAAATACAAGCGCGTATTCGAGCGACACTTTTCCATCATATTTGATCTTTGCAGAGGCTGGCGGTCACGGGCTGGCATCAATCAACTACGAGTATTACTTCTCGCATCGTGTTGGGTTAAGAGTAGGTTATGGTATTTACGTTCCAGTGCTCCTCAATTTTTATTTCGGTCAGAAGTATCTGCTGGAATTAGGTGCTGGTATGATGTTTACGCAGTACAACGTTGCCGAATCGTTCCAAGGAAAGCAGAAGACCTTATTGTTGGGTTGTACAATCGGCCATAAGTTCCAACCTGTCGAGGGCGGTGTGACACTCAGGTATTCACTCACTCCAATGTTCAATCCTTCGAACGGAAAATTCTTGCCAATGTTTGGACTTAGTCTCGGAGTGGCATTCAAGTAGTCGTCCGCGGCTGCTATAGCTGCCCGCGTATTGTACGTGTAGGAGAGTTTTCGTTGCGGCAACTTAGCCCCAGTCCATTAGGCAGCTATCACAACACGAGGAACGATATGACTCAAATTCAAGCAGTAGCCCCCGTTTTGCTTGTTCGGGATGTGGTGGCATCGGCGAATTACTTTAGAGATAAATTGGGCTTCACCTTCGATCGACTCTGGGGTGCACCGCCGAATTTCTGCATGGTTCGACGCGACGGACAGACCGTTATGCTCAGCCAGGCACCTGCCAAAGCGAACCTTGTTCCGCACTGGCGCGTCGTGGAGCAGATGTGGAATGTTTATTTTTGGGTGGAGGATGTTGAAGCGCTCTATGTTGAGTATAAGCAAAGCGGCGCCAAGATCGATTACGAATTGGGACTCAAGCCGTATGGAGTCAAGGAGTTTGGTGTGCAAGATCTTGATGGTCACGACATTGCGTTTGGGCAAATAGTTGAGGGCTAATAAGCGAAGCACCTAGCTATCGTCATTTTCAGAAAAGAGAAAGCAATAATACTACGGCGCAAGCCTCTCAATCTTCCACTCATCCGCATTCTTCGTATAAACAATCCTGTCGTGCAGACGGTTGTTTCGTCCCTGCCAGAACTCCACGCGCTCAGGTACAACACGAAACCCGCCCCAATGTTCCGGCCGTGGAACGGGATCGCTGCCATACTTTTTTTCCATTCGCTTAAATTCCTTTTCCAGAACTGAACGGTCTTGAACAATTTGGCTTTGCGGCGATACAACTGCGCCGATCTGGCTTCCAACGGGCCGCGTGCGAAAATATTCGTCCGCTTCTTTGGCGGTGAGCTGCCCGACTGTTCCTTCGATGCGCACCTGACGCTCAAGCGCGTACCAGTAAAAGACAAGCGCTGCGTGCGGATTCCGGGCGAGTTGTTTTCCTTTTGCGCTTTGAAAGTTTGTGTAGAATGTAAAACCTCGTGCATCGTATTCCTTCAGCAGCACGATGCGTGCGGAGACGGTGCCATCCGGCGTTGCCGTAGCAAGCGTCATCGCGTTTGCATCCGGCACTCCCGCTTTGATTGCTTCCTCAAACCACACGCGGAACTGCGAAACCGGATCCGGGGCAACCTCTCTCTCGAGCAGGGCTTTCATTCCGTAATCAACTCGTTGTTGAAAAACCGACATCAGTCACTCCTTTAATAATTTGAACCACAACGGCACGACGTCACTAAGTTACACAACGTTTCTTTTGTTTCAATCGTATTTGCTCTGCCGGAGCCACCCGTTGTGATTCGTTGTGCCGGCCTCACGCTGTGGTTAGGTCATTCTTTTGAAAGAGCAGAACAAAAAATTCTGTTTCGTGCCGAACGGCGTCGTGTGATCTTCGGTGATGCAATGGATTTTCCCGAAGCTGTTGCGAAGCTCTTTCTCCAACGCCGCCTCGTCGTATTGAGTGATGTTCAATCCGCTGCAGGATTTTGGTCCCGCTTTTGAAAACGTACCCAGCGTCAGAAATCCGTTCTCTCTTACAGCGGCCTGCGCAATTGAAAAATAACTCTGCACGTTCTGTTGTGAAGTGAGAAAATGAAACATCGCCCGGTCATGCCAGAGGTCGTATTGTTCGGACGGTTTGAATTCCAGAATATTGGCGACAAGCCACGTTACGCGTTGTGCCTTTTCGCCAAGACGCTTCTGCGCTCGCTCCAGCGCTCGTTCGGAAATATCGAGCACAGTCACATTCGTAAATCCTTCATCCAACAAACAATCAACGAGCTTGCTGTCCCCGCCGCCAACGTCAATGATCTGTGCGGAGTGTGGTAGGTTGAATCCTCGTATGAATTCAAGCGAAGTCCTTGGATTCTCCTGCCACCAGCTAACTTCTTCGGGTTGCTTGGTGAGGTAGATGGTTTGCCAGTGAGTGCGGTTGGAAGAGGCCATCGATTTAGATTAATAGATCAAAACTTCAAATTCGTTCTGCGAACAAACTCACCCGAACTTCTTTGCCCTCTTCGCGAACATCGCCAGTTGCTTGTCAACCTTTGCGTGCACAAACTTCGGAGACTTGCCGAACAAAAGTTCAATTCCTTCATCGATTGTTTTGAGGCTATAGATGTGGAATTTCTGTTTCTTCACGGCCTCAACGATATCAGAACGAAGCATGAGTTCTTCTTCGTTGTTGTGCGGGATTGCGACGCCCTGCGTGCCTGTAAGGCCGCGGGCTTTACATACTTCATAAAACCCTTCAATTTTCTGGTTCACGCCGCCTATTGTTTGCACGTTACCATGCTGGTCCACCGAACCCGTTACCGCAATATCCTGGCGGATGGGCACGCCGGAAAGGCTGGAAAGCAGCGCATAGATTTCCGTCGATGATGCGCTGTCGCCGTCAACGCCGCCGTATGACTGCTCGAACGCGATGCTTGCAGTCATCACCAGCGCTTTGTTTTTCGCGTAGCGGTCGCGGAGATAACCGGAGAGAATTAACACGCCCTTGTGGTGGTTGGGTCCGCTCATAGCGGCTTCATGCTCAATGTTGATGACGCCGGCCCGTCCGAGCCCTGTCTTTGCCGTGATGCGCGAGGGTTTGCCAAACCAGTAACCTCCCGTTTCGTACACGGAGAGCCCGTTGATCTGTCCGACCGCTGTGCCTTCCGTGTCGATGCGGATCGATCCATCCTGAATCATCTCCTGTATTTTTTCTTCGTACAGGCGCACGCGTTCAATCCCTTCCTCTATTGCTTTGCGCACATGCAGGCCGGTTACAGATTTTGCATTGTCTTTCATTGCCCAGTAGTTTGCTTCGCGGACAACATCTGCGATGACGGTGAAGCGTGTCGAAAGTTTGTTTTGTCGTCCGGCGAGGCGTGCGCCGTATTCCACCGTTTCAGTAATCGCGCTTACTTCAAACGACATCAGATGTTCATTCTTGCTCACCATCTTGATGAAGGAGACATAGCCGGAAATCGATTGGCGGAGGTTCGGCATTTCGGTGTCGAAGTCCGACCGTATTTTGAAAATCTTTTTGAAATCGTCGTCGAGTTCATACAGCATATGATACGTGTAGTTGTCGCCAACCATTACCACCTTCACATCGAACTTGATCGGCTCGGGCTTCAGTGCAGAAGTAGAGCTGAAATTTGTGAGCTCGGGCGGCTGAATTTCGAGCTGGCAGTTGCGCAGCACACGCTTCAATGTTGTCCACACACCCGGCTCGATGAGTACATCAACGGCGTTGAGCACAAGGTAGCCGCCATCCGCTTTCAGCAGCGAGCCCGTCTTGATGTGCGTAAAATCCGCCCGCCACACACCATTGCGATCGACGATTCGTTCAATGGTGCCGAACAGATTTTTGTAGCGCGGGTTTGTTTCAATAATAATCGGACGGCCTTCGGCGCCTCCGTTGTCCACGACAATGTTGACCTGAAATTCCGTGAATCGATCATCTTCTTTTTGCACCGTAACGCCCAGGAGGGTTTGTTGCTGTTCGTCCCGTGTGTAGAACCGTCCCAGATTATCCAGCACGAATTGCTTTGCTTCCTGCAGGTATTCACGAACTTTTTCAGATGAATGTTTTTTGAGAAGTTCTTCGATCAACTCTTCAACAATCGGAACAACAGTTTTGTTGTTCAGCTGTTCGGCAGATGCTTTTGCTTTGCGTTCGATGTTTCTCATCTCGCGCATAACGTTATCCATCTGGCGTTCCAGTTCCACATGGTCTGCGACCATTTTGTTGTAGGCTTCCTGCGTCATATCGCCGGATTCCGTGCGTGCGCGAAACTGATCGAGAGTCACCGGATTGCCTTCAAATACCGGTGCAATCTCCGGCCGCGAGGTTCCGCCGGATTGTACCTGCACAACCTCAAAACCACGATCCTTTACTTTCTTCTCCAGGTCGCGCAACACACTGCGCTGTCGTTCCTGAAAATGATCGAGCGTTTGTTTTCTCAGATCGTTATAGCGGCGGCTTTCGAACGCGGCGGGAATTTGTGTAACCATTTCTGTCAGGAAGTCTCCCATGTCCTTCTTGAACACAGAGCCCTGGCCCGCCGGCAACACAATCAACGTTGGCGAGTCGCGATCGCGGAAGTTATGAACGTAACATTTGTCGGTTAACGTGGCGGGCTTACGCTCGAATTCGCTGAGCAAACGTTTAACTGTTGTTGTGCGGCCTGTTCCGGAGACGCCTGCCACGTAAATGTTGTAGCCGAAGTGTGCCATTTCAAGTCCGACACGCAGGGCACGCAGGGCACGATCCTGACCGATGACGTCGAGAAAAGGCTCGCCTTCATCGACACTCTGCCCGCCGACATCGGATGGCTTGCAATGCCATCGGAGTTTCCCGGCAGGAATTTCGAAACGCAGGGAAGGGATTTTGTTGTCAGATGGTTTTTGGGGACGCTGGGATTTTGCTGAACGCGATACTTTTTTTCGTGGCATAGATTTAAAGGTTTGAATGTTCGTAGATAGGATGAGAAATGGTCACTCGAAGCGCAGAGTCTTGTTATCGCATCAAGAATCTGATCAATATTCTTTTCGATTCGCGTAGAGATTCAACAGCAATCCAACCATTAACATATCGGCCAGCAGTGCAGAACCGCCGTAGCTCAGGAACGGAAGCGGAACACCAACGACAGGCATCATGCCGAGCGCCATTCCGATATTCATGAATATGTGTGTGGCAAACAGTCCAACAATTCCAATGGCAAGGAAACTGCCGTAGGAATTTTTGATCGTCGATGCAATCCGCACGCCGCGGAACAGCAATACAACAAAGAGAAGAAGTACCGCAACAGCGCCCACCAATCCGAATTCTTCTCCGGGTACTGTGTAGATGAAATCAGTCCACTGCGCGGGAATAAAATTCAGCTGCGTCTGTGTTCCCTTTAGAAATCCTTTCCCGAAAAAACCGCCGGAGCCGATTGCCACTTTGGATTGAAGGACATTATATCCCGCTCCCTGGGGATCGGCGCTCGGATCGAGGAACGTTGCAATGCGCTTCTGCTGATACGGACGAAGCTTGTCGTGAATAGATTGAACCGAGATGCCAATAAACACAAGCATCGAAAAGACAGCGGCGGCGGAAATCCAATTCTGCTTTGTAAAAAAAATAATGACTGCGAGGACGACAATCGCAATGAAGAATGGAGTCGGACCAAGCAATGCTGCAACGGCGACGATTCCCGGCGATATCACCGTCACGAGCGTGAAGTTCGACGCTCCGCCCCAGAAGAGAACCGGCAGGAACATGCCGATGAAAATCATTGCTGTTCCCGTATCCGGCTGTTTCAGAATGAGAAGTACAGGCGCCAGAACAATCCCCGCTGCGATGAGGACGTGGCGCATATTCCGCAAGTTGATATCGCTGCGCTGCAAATATTTCGCAAGCGCGAGCACAGTGGCAACCTTCGCAAACTCAGACGGCTGGAAACTAAACGGACCCACATTGAACCAGCTTGTTGAACCCGAAACCTGCTTTCCGATAAGCAACACCGTTACAAGCATGAGCAGCGAAAGAAAGTACGCTGGATAAGAAATAAGCGGCAACATGCGCGGGGATAGAAACGCTGCCACGATCAACAAAACGAGTCCGATACCGGCGGCGACACTTTGCTTGGTGAAGAGTTCAGACATGCGGGCATCGTACGTGGCGCTGTAAATCGAAATCAATCCGGCAAACACGAGCCCGATGGTTACTGCGATGATCGGGAAGTCTATTTTGTCACGAAAGAAGTTGGCCACGATTAATTCGCGCCCCCCGCATGACCTGAAGTCGTGAGCGCTGCCTGAACCTGTTTCGCCGGATGCGCTGTCGTGTCGACGACCGGCACCGCATCTTTGTTCTTGTCAAACCGAATCAACCGGCCATAGATATATTGTTCCGTACACATGCCGGCAATCGGGGCAGAGACAGCACCGCCGAAGCCGGCGTTTTCAACCATCACTGCAATTGCAATCTTTGGATTATCGAACGGAGCGAAGCCGATGTACCACGCATGATCTCTGCCGTGTGGATTCTGCGCCGTCCCGGTTTTGCCGGCGCTTTGAATTCCCTGCACACGAGCTCCGCGTGCCGTGCCGCCGGGTTCTTCTACTACCTGACGCATTCCCTCGCGAACATTGTACCACGTATTTTCAGATAATTTTATTTCACGCGTCGAATATGGATTCTGCTGAATAATGTCCGTTGCTTTGTCGACAAATGAAGCAACAGCATGTGGTTGATGGTAGAAGCCTTTGTTCGCCAACGCCATTGCATAACTCGCCATCTGAATTGGCGTCACACCTAACTCTCCTTGACCGATTCCAAGACTGACAAGAAATCCCTTTGTCCATCCGTGTTCGCCGTACCGTTTGTTCATGTACTCGGTGGACGGCAATAAGCCGGAATTTTCTTCTGAGATGTCCAATCCTGTCGGTTTGCCGAAACCAAACATCGCGGCATAGCGCGACCATGTATCCAGCCCCACCATCAACATCAGCCTGTAGAAGTAGACGTTGCACGATTGAGCGATTGCTTTTTGAAGATTCACTGTGCCGTGCACGTGAAGATCTTTGAATACCTTGTTCCCAAACCGGAACGAGCCGCCGCATTGAATCGTCCAGTTCGGCGTAATGACACCTTCTTCAAGGGCTGCGAGGGCGAGTATCATTTTGAATGTTGAGCCCGGAGGGTAACGTGTGAGTGTTGCGCGATTGTAGAGAGGCCGGTCCGGATCGGTATTAAGATCGCGCCAGACATTTTTCGGTGTTACGCCGCTGAGAACGGACAAATCGTAATCCGGTTTGCTGACGAATGCAAGAATGCCTCCATCACGCGGGTCGATGGCAACAAGGGCGCCACGCTTGTCAGCAAAAAGCGATTCGGCGAGCGCCTGCAATGCAAAATCCATTGTCAGATGCAGATCATCTCCGTCGAGCGCCGGTTTGTTCTTTCGTCCCTGATCGAAGCTCCCGACAATTTGTCCCCGTACATTGACTGTGCTGTACTCAGCTCCTTTTTTTCCCCGGATGATCCATTCGTATCTCGACTCCAAACCAGATGAACCGACAACGTCGCCCTGCGCGTACTCTTCGGGGTCGACAGTCTTAAGCTGCGCTTCGGAAATTTCCTTTGTATAGCCAAGGATATGGGTTGCGCGTGCCGGTGTTGTGTACGTTCGGGTGGATTCGATTTGGTAATCGACGCCCTTGAGGCGTTCACGGTTCTCTTCGACGGCAGCAAGCGTTGCATTGTCAACATCACGTTTCACTTTTACAGGGGCGAAGCGGGAATATCGCGAGCCGTTGTCAATGATGGTTTTTAATTCCCCCTCCGTCATCTGAAGAAGCGAAGCGAGATACGCAGCGTTCTTCCGCTCAAACTCGTACGGCATGACAGTGATGGTGAACGACGGACGATTATCGACAACGAGCTTTCCGTTGCGGTCATACACGTACCCGCGGATCGGCTCTTTGGGAATCAACCGGATACTGTTTTCATCGGCCTGCTGGCCGTACACATCTTTATAGATGAGTTGCAGTTCGTACAGGCGGGCGAAACAAAGCAGAAACAGAATACCGAGAACGACGTAAAGGACACGTCTCTTTTCGTACACCTGTATATCGTCGAGTAACGGCATTGCTACTGGAACTTTCTGCGGAAAATAAACATCGGAATCATTGCGAGAGCGGTGGTGTAAAGAGTGGAGGGAATGCCATGAAGGATCAACGCCCGCCACCAACCCACATCCGTTCCCTGAAGAAAGATAAGAAAATAAATCGCATTATGCAGCAGTGCTGCAAGCCCGACTGCAACAACAAATTTCCACGTTGAGAGGGTTTGCTCTGTTTTGTTCTCATTAAAAAAATATCCGGCAAAGAAACCGGCAAGGGTTTTTGTCAGTGCGGAAAGCCCGAGCACACCGCCGCTAATGAAATCGATAAACAGGCCGATGAAGAAGCCCGCGAGCAGCCCGCTCATTTGTCCGCGGGTAAGCGCGATGTAGACGATCCATATAAGAAGAATATCCGGAATTGCATTGCCGATTGTAATGTAGTTGATGAGCGTGGCGTGAACAGCAAGAAAGAAAAGGGTAAGGAAAACGTAGAAAAGAATTTGCCGCATGGTTACTTTGCCGAATGCTTTTCAAGTGCGACGCGGGATGAGTCCGGTGAGTGAAGAACCACAAAGACTTCTTCGAGCGCTGAAAAATTCACTGACGGTTCCACCGTGATGTTCTCGAAGAGAGCACCCGGCTCGACGGTGACTTTCGAGACGACGCCGATTTTTATTCCTTCGGGAAAAATTGTGCTGTAGGAAGAAGTCAATACCACATCGCCGGCTTTCACATCCTGGGTGCGGGGAACGTTCTTCAACTCCATAAATTCGCCATCCCAATACAGGATGCCATCCGCCCGTGCACGTTGCACGCGGGCGCTCACGCGGAAATCCTTGTGAATCATCAGTTGTCCGATCGAATAACCCGCGCTCGTCCCGACAATCTTGCCCGCGAGTCCTGCGTCGGTCACTATCGGCATGTTGTATCGTACGCCGTCTTTTTCCCCGACGTCGAGCGTGATGGTTGTCCGCATCAGTTGTTGGTTTTTTCCCACAACATTGGCGGCAACATAGGAGAAGGGAGTATGTCCTTTCAGTGCGAGCAGTTGCCGCAGGCGGATATTCTCCAGCTTGCTTTCGCGTAAGACGCTTGTCTCTTCGGCGAGAGTAACATTGCGTTCGCGAAGAATTGAATTTTCTTTCTTCAAAGAAAAGTAATCAGGAATGAATCCAAAGACATCCTGCGAGAAACCAATTGCGACGACCGTGATGGAACGTATGCTGCGGATCTGCGGATTGTCGTTCAGCGTGAGAAGCGCTACGGAGATGAGAATGCAAATGGAAAGAGCAAAATACTCGCGGAACGATGAAAGTATGTTGAGAAACTGCCTCAATATCTCCTGCTCTTGATGAGAACTTTGGAGTAATGACTGAGATTATCGAGCACTTTGCCGGTGCCGCGCACGACGGCGGTCAGCGGATCTTCTGAGACGTGGACCGGCAAGTTGGTTTCGAGGCGCAAGCGCTCGTCCAGGCCTTTCAGCAGGGCACCGCCGCCGCTGAGCATGATGCCGCGGTCGAGAATATCGGCGGCGAGTTCGGGAGGCGTTCGTTCGAGTGTAATCTTGATTGCATCGACCATTGCCTGTACTGGTTCGGCAAGTGCTTCACGGATTTCAATTGAACTTGCTTCAGTAATTTTGGGAATGCCGTTAACAAGGTCGCGGCCTTTCACGCGGATGCTGATTTCTTCCTTCAGCGGCATTGCGGAGCCGACTTCACACTTGATTGCTTCGGACGTCCGTTCGCCAATAAGGATATTATGATTCTTCTTGAAGAACTGGACGATCGCATTGTTCATCTCATCTCCGGCAACGCGAACAGATTCCTCATTCACAATTCCCGACAATGCAATAACTGCAATCTCAGTCGTACCGCCGCCGATATCGACAATCATATTTCCGACCGGCGCTTCGACATCAAGTCCTACACCGATCGCCGCCGCCATTGGTTCTGCGATCAAGTGCACTTCCTTTGCGCCGGCGTGTTCTGCAGAGTCGCGCACTGCGCGCTTCTCAACTTCTGTAACACCACTCGGTACGCAGATGACAATTCGCCGGCTGGGGATCCAGTTGGCATTTATTTTCTTGATGAACTCACGCAACATTCCTTCTGCAATTTCAAAGTCGGCAATCACGCCATCCTTCATCGGCCTGATTGTGCGGATGTCGCGGTGCGTACGGCCGAGCATCTCCTGCGCTTCTTTTCCGATGGCAACGATTTTTTTCGTGTTCCGATCGAACGCCACGATCGACGGCTCGTTCAGGACGATGCCTTTGCCCCGCTGGTAGATGAGTGTGTTGGCTGTGCCGAGATCGATTGCAAGGTCGGCAGAGAAAAAATTCAGTATGCTCATGTAGATCTCATTAATTGAAGTTGAGTTTCGATTTCAATGTTTAAAGTGTCTGATGCCGGTGAATACCATTGCGACATTATGTTCATTTGCAGCCTTGATCACTTCTTCGTCCCGCACCGAGCCTCCCGGCTGAATCACGGACGTTGAACCGGCGTGAATTGCTTCAAGCAATCCATCCGCAAAGGGAAAGAACGCATCGGATGCAACGGCTGTCCCCTGAACGCTCAAACCCATTGCTTCAGCTTTCCGGGCTGCGACTTGCGCCGAATCGATTCTGGACATTTGTCCTGCACCAATACCGATTGTCCGGTCTGCCAGAGCGTAGACGATTGCATTCGACTTCACATTCTTTGTGACGCGCCATGCGAACATCATAGCGGCAAGTTCTTCCCGATTCGGTTTTCTTTCCGTGACCACGTTTAACTGCCCGGGCTGTATCCGGTCGTTATCCGGAGTCTGAACAAGTACGCCGCCCGGGATGCTCTTAATATCGAGTCCGCCGAATGTTGCAGCGTTTGTATTGGACTTGATAAGCCGCCGGTCTTTTTTCTTTTTCAGAAAATCAACAACACCATCTGCGTACGCGGGTGCAACAATGACTTCGGTAAAAATCTCGTTGATGATTTCCGCAGTCTCCATATCCAGCATTCTGTTCACTGCAACGATTCCCCCGAACGCGGACTTCGTGTCCGTTGCAAATGCTTTCCTGTACGCCTCTGCCAACGTCTCCGCCGACCCAACACCACACGGATTTGTATGCTTGATGATTGCAGTTGTCGGCTCGTCGAATTCTGCAGCAAGCCGCGCCGCCGCTGCAATATCGACAATATTATTGTAGGAAAGTTCCTTGCCGTGAAGCTTTTCAAATATTTCGTTGAACGTGCCGTAGAGCCCCGCGAACTGATGAGGGTTTTCGCCGTACCGCAAGTCTTGTTGTTTGGGGAATGAGAGATGAAAAACGCCGGGCAGGACATCTTCTTTTGCCTTCACCTTGTCCAGGTAGTTCGCAATGACAGAATCGTACGCCGAAGTGTGCCGGAATGCCTCGCAGGCGAGTTCGAAACATGTTCCGGCAGAGACCGAGCCGTTGTTTTGTTTCATCTCGGCCACAACTGCATCGTACCGCTCCGGACTTACGACGACTGCTTTGCTGCTGAAGTTCTTGGCAGCGGCGCGGACCATGGTCGGTCCCCCGATGTCAATCTGTTCCGCAGCTTCTTCGAGCGTAATGTTTGCTTTTGCTATCGATTGTTCAAAAGGATAGAGATTGACGACAACCATATCAATTGGCTCGATCTCCAGCTCCTCTAACTGCTTTGTGTGAATCGGATTAGAAGAAACAGCAAGCAAGCCGCCATGTATTTTCGGGTGGAGGGTTTTTACCCGGCCATCGAGAATTTCGGGAAAGCCGGTCACGTCTGAAACGGGGCGAACGTCAATGCCTGCTGACTTGAGCGCGTTGTACGTTCCTCCCGTTGAGATGATCTCGACGTTCATGTCCCGGAGCGACTTTGCAAATTGGATGAGACCGCGTTTATCGGATACGCTGATGAGTGCGCGGTGTATATGCGGCAAATCCTCTCCTTCAGATTACAACAACGTTGTTATGATGTTCAGTAAGTTTTCCTTCCGCCAACATTCTGATGGCTTTCGGAAAAATGTCATGTTCGATTTCCAGCACTTTCGCTGCGAGCGTTTCGGGTGTTTCGTTTGGTTCCACACTCACGCGCTTCTGGAGAACAACGCGCCCGTGATCGTATTCTTCATCGACAAGATGCACTGTCGCGCCTGAAAATTTCTCCCCTGATGCAATCACCGCCTCGTGCACGCGTGAGCCGTACATTCCATCACCGCCGAACTTCGGCAGAAGAGCGGGATGGATATTGATGATTGAATTGCGAAACCGGTGAATAACGCGT
Source organism: Bacteroidota bacterium (assembly GCA_046597825.1). Classification (GTDB taxonomy): domain Bacteria; phylum Bacteroidota; class Ignavibacteria; order UBA10030; family UBA6906; genus CAADGV01. The sequence continues at coordinate 16,873 of JBKJJX010000114.1, forward strand.
GCGGGAATCTTCTTCATATATCCGGCGAGCACGATACAGTTCACATCGTTTTCCACCAGCACGGACAGCAGACGATCAACAAAATCTTCCTCGCTCGCGCATTGCATCCTGCTCATGTGAAATGCGGGAATGTTGTTCATACGCGCCAGCTCGAGAATTCCTGCAGAAGAATTATTGCTGAGAACAAAACGAATGTGTGCGCCCGGAATTTCGCCGCGCTTCATTGCGGATAGTATCGCCTGAAGATTTGAGCCGCGTCCCGAACCGAAAACTGCAATGTTAAGTTGCATGCGCCTCGCGTGAAATTCGAAAAAAAGGTAACTCTATTTTATTAGAGAGTCAACGAAAACGCCTTATAATCAAGGGTTTTTAAGAGATTTATTTGACCGAGGGTTCGAGAAACTCAAGCGAGTTTTTGGATGCGTCCATGCGGGCGAGGAGCCCGAAGGGGAGAGTCACCTTTTTCGAAACGTGGCCGAAGGGAAGGTTGGCGAGGACGGGCTTTTCGAACGATGACGTTACATCCTGAAAGACCTCGCTGGTAGTGAGCGAAGGTTTCGATGTGTCGGCTTCGCAGCCGGTGAACTGCCCGAGCAGCATGCCGTTGATGTCCTTGTACAGACGAGCATTGCGGATCTGCATCATCATTCTGTCAAGCCGGTATGGCTGTTCCTCTATCTCTTCTACAAAGAGGAGCGAATTCCGAAACGAGGGCTGGTACGATGTCCCGAGAATGGAAACAATGAGGGAAAGATTCCCGCCCAACAACCGTCCCCGTGCTTTGCCGGAGTGCAGCGATTGAACCTGCGGTTCCTCCGGGAACGCGATCTTGCCGATTTTTTTTGTGGATGTAACGGTTCGCCAAAACATCTCTTCCGTAAACGGGTCGATCTCGCCGGACATTTCAACGCCGGCCATGGGTCCATGAAATGTAATCAGGCCGCATTTCTTCCAGAATGCAAACTGCAATGCCGTAATATCGCTAAAGCCGGAGAAGATCTTGGGGTTGCGCCCGATAAGTCTGTAGTTAAGAAGAGGCAGAAGCCGCGGTGTGCCGTAACCGCCGCGCGCGCAGATAATTGCCTTCACTTCCTTGTCCGCAAACATCGCGTGCAAGTCGGCAACGCGTTCTTCATCTGTTCCTGCAAGATAGCCGCGCACCTTGCCGACATTCACTCCGATTTTTGTTCTGTAGCCAAGCGATTCAAGATAACGGACTCCCCGTTCGATGCGCGATGAATCCGCTACCGGACTTGCGGGCGTGACAATGCCGATGAGATCGTGCTTGTTGAGTTTTGGCGGACGAATGGTTTTCATGGATTCGTTGAAAGGATAATGCTATTCTGTTCCCGGCTCAAGCCGCGCCAGGAGTTCACTCATTGTGACGACATTCGGTTCGTCGCCTGCTTGTTGATATGCGTTGATCAGATTGCGAAGAACCCTGGCAATGATCACATGCGCATTGCATTGCATCCTGAGAATATCTTCGCGTGTAATCTGTGAATGTGCTGTTGCGAGCGAGTCCGAATCGATGGACAAGCCGCCGTTGAAGCAATCGACGATCACTTTCTCTTTTCGTGTCGATGCAACAGCAAGAAAATGACCGGGGAAATTGCAGCCCTCGATCTTCAAACCCAATCGCTCGCCGACTAGTATATAAATGCACGCCAGGCTGATCGGAATGCCCCGACGCATTTCAATGACGTATAAAAGATTGCTGTACAACGGGTCATAGTATTCCTCCTGCTCGGCACCGCGCAACCCGTATCCCTGGAATAAAAATTCCGCCAGATAAAGCGGATCGCGCGATGTATAGCGGGCATCATATTCATCTGCGAGAGTGTCGAGTG
>JBKJJX010000283.1:0-10135 GCA_046597825.1 Bacteroidota bacterium
GTTTGATGCTCTCCTGCGGACACGCTTCGATACAGAGCTCGCAGCCCTTGCAGGTTTCAACGTTGAATGTGACCGTTCCTTTAGCCATCGTTTTATTCTTTCAGTTACTTTGTAACAATTGTCAGCGTCGGCTATCTGTTGTTGCCATTTCTTATTGACCTACAGTCAATGCATGCTCTTAGCATGTAAAATACTGTTCTTTCGCAGCCTGCATCAGCTCTGTTTGAAACTTCGGATGCGCGATGCTGATTAACAATTCAATCCGTTCGCGGATGGATTTGCCGTGTAAATTCACCACGCCAAACTCCGTTGCAACATAGTGAACATCTCCGCGTGTGGTCGTAACACCCGCGCCAACTTTCAAATGCGTCGTGATGCGCGAAATCGTTCCGTCTTTTGCTGTCGATGGGAGAGCGATAATCGGTTTGCCTCCTTCGGACCGTGCCGCTCCGCGGATGAAATCCGTTTGTCCCCCAAAGCCGCTGTAAAATCTGTACCCCATCGAATCGGCGCAGACCTGGCCGGTCAAATCAATTTCAATTGCGCTGTTGATGGCAACCATTTTTCTGTTCCGGGCAATTGTAAACGGATCATTCGTGAACTGCGTCGGTCGAAATTCCATGAATGGATTGTTGTCGATGTAGTTAAACAACTCATGCGACCCGAGTACAAACGAAGTGACGGTCTTGCCGGGCAGCAGCGTTTTCTTTTTGTTTGTGATAACCCCTGATTCGATCAGGGGAATAATACCATCACTCACCATTTCAGAATGAATGCCGAGATGTTTTCTGTCGCCAAGAAATTGAACGACTGCATCCGGAATTCTTCCTATCCCGAGCTGCATCGTTGAGCCGTCCTCGACAAGACTTGCAACGTGTCCCCCGATTTGCTTGTAGACTTCCAACTCCTCCGGCGTTTCATCGCCTTCGAGCTGTGGCAGTTCGCGCAGCGGCGTATCCACTTCAACGCAGTAATCAATCTTGCTGATATGGATAAACGAGTCGCCGAGAGTTCGCGGCATATTGGTATTCACCTGAGCGAGGACAACCTTCGCAATATCCGTTGCAGCCCGGGTGCAGTCGACTCCGACGCCAAGACTGCAGAAGCCATGCTCATCGGGCGGCGATACTTGAATCAATGCAACATCTATTCTGTAATTCTTATTGTAGATGAGAGCCGGAATATCTGAAAGAAAAATCGGTGTGAAGTCCGCCCTTCCTTCGCATACTGCCTGACGAACGTTTTTTCCGATGAAGAATGCATTATGCTTGAAGTGCCCCTCCATTTCTGGCCGGACGTACGCCGCTTCACTGACTCCCATCAGATGACACACTTCTACATTGAACAATTCCTCATAGCGCCCCACCATTGCATCAACAAGTATCTGGGGCACCGCGCAGCCCGGATGAATGTAGACACGATCACCGGAGCGGATAACAGCTACTGCTTCTTCCGCAGTAACAAATTTCCTTTGGAACTTTGATTTTATTGTAGCTGAAACTGAACTATAATGCATTTGCTCTCCCTCTATGTGCGGAGCAGAGAAGATTAAGCCTCATCCGTTACCGCATTTGTATTGTCGCCATCATCAGGACACTTATTCCTCTTCAGTCCGGATGGCATCCACCGGGCATTCTTCCATCGCATCCATAACCACTTCCTCTTCTTCGGAGTCAACTGGTTGTTTGCCGATGAAGTAGGTATTTGTAGGTTTATCGAATTCAAAATTGTCCGGGGCTACACCTGCACAGTAGGCGCAGCCGTAACATTCCTCGGTCGTATGGAATTTCCCGGGAACATTGTTGGGAAGTTTTTTTGCATCGGTGGTTGCACTTTCATTCAGTTCCATCTACGCCTCCGTTGATCGTTTAATGATTGCAAAGATAAAACCGATAATCATCACCACGGTTCCAGCCCAGAGCAAACCGATATACGGCTTGATGCTCGCCTCCACAACCAGTGTTTCGGATGGCTCTGTAAGTTCATGGGAACGCTGTACATTCACAGTAACTGTCGATCCTCCTTCGCCACTCATTCCCACATTCATTGACACCATCTGCACAAAACCGCCGACCAGTTTCGAGGCGGTCGGCGTATACGTTGGTGTTCCATCCGAACCGTAATGGGCTAGGGGAGTGATTGTTTCCGTGCTCTTGCCGTCGCTGAGTGTCAGCACGGATCCGATCGCCATTCCCTGTTGCCCGCTTGTCATCGCTTCTGTTGAGTGGGCGTTCATATCGAACTTTACAAATGTTGCCTTTACAGCTCCCATTGAAACGGTTTCGCCTTTGGGAATGGTGTACGTCTCATTCCCCGCGTGGCTTTCTGATTGATCCAACGATACCGGTGAGATATAAATATCGCGGGTGAGGAATGAAGCAATGTCGGGATTCCGCATGAGTCCTTGTTCACCCGCCTGGAACATTACAGGAGCGAGGACAAATTTGTTGCCGTCCTTTTCTGCGGAGACATTGAAAGCAAACTTGCCGTCGGATGTTGGATTGTACCCGGTGTACATCAACGTGTAACCGAATGCGTTCTGCGGCGTGTTGAGGGCGAGCGACAGATGTTCTGTTTTGCTAAACTTGCCGGTCGCAATGATACCGAGGAACATGATTGCTATGCCGAGATGTGCAAACTTTCCGCCAAGCGCCTGAACGCCACCGTTGCGCGTCCGTAACACAAGCTCAAGGTTAGTGAAGAATGCAAATGCGGTTGTGAAGATGAACAGAAGAACTACCGCGTCCTTAATTCCTGCAAACATCAACATGACTGTCAGAAGAACGGATGCCGCTACCGACTTGAAAGCCCGGGTCGCAACTTCCTTCCACTCATCCACCTTCCATTGGATGAACAGACTCAGCCCGATCAAAAAACCGATTGCAATTGCGATTGGCAAATTCATCGTATCATAGAACGCTGGTTCGACGGATGTTTTCGAAAAGATCGGCAGACTCGTTCCGAATAACACGACACCCGCGCTTAACAGCAGGGCAATAGTGCCTGCCCCCAAAGCCGTCTCGCGACTGACAAATTCCGCATCGCTGCTCAGGGCTTTGAGTTCTTTCCATCTCGCGGCCAGCAACCCAAATCCAAGCACGGCAATAAACGCAAGAAATCCGAGAAGCAGCCAGTACACTGTTGCGCCCGGATCAGTAAATGAATGAACAGATGATTCACCAAGGATTCCGCTGCGTGTAAGAAACGTACTGTACACAACGAGCAGGAATGAAAGAATGGCGAGCGCAAAATTTGTGCGAACATATTTTTGAGAACGTCGCTGTGCAAGAAGAGTATGAACAAGCGCCACACTTGTTATCCACGGGACAAGCGATGAGTTTTCAACCGGGTCCCATCCCCAATACCCTCCCCAACCGAGAACGCCGTACGCCCAGTACGCACCAAGCATTAAACCCAGGCCGAGTGAACTGGATGCGAATAACACCCATGGAAACGCCTGGCTCACCCAGCCTGAAAAATCTTTTTTCCACAATCCTGCAATTGCAAAACTAAACGGCACCGCCATCGCCGCGAAGCCGATAAACAATACAGGCGGATGGATAACCATCCAGAAATTTTGAAGCAACGGGTTTAGACCGTGCCCGTCTGCAGGAATTTGGTTCACCGGGAAATTGGGAATCATCTCCCACACACTTTTGAACGGCGATTTTACCACAAGTAATAATATCAGTAGCGATTGAACCGCCAAGAACACTCCCATGACAAACGGCTCGCTCTTCCGCCGCGCTGCGAACGGGGAAAGCCAGAGTGCTATCAACGACGAGCAGAGCGCCCAGAACAGGAAGCTTCCTTCTTGTCCGGCATAGAAACTCGAAATCAGATAATACAACGGCAGTGATTTATCACTGTAGCTGTAAACGTAACCGTTAGAAAAATCGTGTCGGATGATGAGGAGAAGAAGGAGGATTGATGCGGCGAAAATACTTGCGATACTTAACTTCAGCCAAACGCGGGCCGGGGACAGAATGTATTTTCGGCCGGTCGTGTTTCTGTAATAGTTAAGCGCTGCGAAAAGCGATGAAGCGAAAGCGAGAATTGTAATCCAGAAACCAAGAACAGTCATGAAACCTCCAAAATGATATATCTGCCATAGAGGAAGTCAACATGCGTGCCACCGGATTTAAGCGTTCTCTTGTTGAAACCAACCTATTTAAGGGCTTTTAGAAGGGATTAGACCGAATTTATTCCAATCGGTAAGAAGGGATTTGCAGGAGTGATAACAGAGAAAGATGGGAGAGTGCTACAATCAAGTTAGTGCCTCATCTGGGTTTCTTCTATTACTTCAACAATCAGGGGGAAATAGCGGTCGAGTGCACAATTTACTTCTTTGCGAAGCAAGCAGCCGTTTTCCAGTAACTGCATTTCGCACACAGCGCAAATCCGCTTACGAAGTTGTTCCTCGTACGGTACAATTGAATCGCTTTGCACAGACCGGACAAGATCAAGTACTACCGGGAGATTTGCTTTCATTGCACAAAAGTCATCTCCGCCGAGACGGCAATTACCCAAACCATCTCCGTCAAGACATTTAACGCAGATTTTTGCCTGCAGCTTTTGCCAGAATTCTTCCTGGGTTGTCATACGATTTGTCCCTCGGATTTTTAGAACACATTCTCATCAGCTTGCTTTTGCATCCTTCAGTACAAACTTAAAAGGAATTGCGACCCAGACTTTTACCGGTCCGTTGTTCATTACAGCTGGAGTGAAGATAAAAGCCATCCCCGCAGTGATAGCTGACTCGTTAAATATCTCGGCAGTAGATTTGATAACAACGGCTTTTTTCGGTAACCCGTCTTTATCGACTAGTATCTTCACCCAGACTGTTCCTTCCAATCCGGCTCGCATTGCCATATCGGGATAAATCGGAAGAACGCGCTTCACAATTTGCGGCTGCTTTTCAACAGGAACGAATGCATCCATTCCTGGCTCTTCGTCAGTCATAACAATATCCTGCTGCACTTGTACTTGTCCATCGCCGGTACCTTGTTCCAGAGCGGGTGATGGTGTTGCGCTAAGTTCTGATTGTGTCGCAATGGTTTGATCATTTGTTGCTTCGGCATCGGGCACGGGAACAGGAACGCCAATCGAAGGCTTTACCGACGAGGTCATGGCAACAGAAGGTGGAGGAGGAATAGCTGAAATAGATGGGGGCGGTCCGAGATCGCTGTACTTCAGAATGCGAACGCTGACGGTGGGAATATCGTCGTCGCTGGAGAGGTATTCAATCGCATAATACGATCCGATGATCGCCGCGTGAATTACTACGGAGAAAATCAAACCTCTCACAAAGTTCTTGTGAAAGGAGTTCTTTAGTTCTGTTCTACTGCTCTGACTTTTCCCCGGCTCAATTGATACTACGGTTTCCATAGACGGAACTCCCTTGGGGCAGCCGTCGATCCTGTTGCACCTGCTGCTACGCTATCAGAAGCTGTATACAGTAGCGACAAGAAGGAGGAATAAAAACGGCACCACGATGGCAGCCAGACCCAATTGAATACGCATGTGTGATCTCTTCGCTCTTGTTGGTTTCATCGATTCAATTGTATATCTCGCAAGGGACGTGCCACAAGAAAAAGCCCATTCTATCAGAAATAAATCAGCTTTCTGTTTTTATCTGGTCAGTCAGTTCCTAAATATGCGAAGCAATGTGTACACTAATCCCAAAAATGAAACGTCCCGGTCTATACCAGCACCGGGGCGATTTCAGCAGCATACAGTTTTTAGTAATCTCTTTCCTGCCCGAATAAATTGAGCCTTCCATTAACATGCTTCACAGGATCGATGATGCGAAGATTTGCATCCACAACATCCCCATGACAATTGGAGCAAGTCAACACGTTAGGATGCGTGCCGCCTAGAGCAGCAGTCCGGGGTAAAGCCCTTTCTGCAAGCGTGGGCTTGGTGACATCACCATGACACGTACCGCATGCCATTTGCGACCCGGAGGCGTCCGTCCACACTGGTGCAAATGTTGGATTGCCATTCTTGAACGTTCCGTGACAATAGGTCGAGGCACAAGTAAGAGTGTTCGGATCGTACGTTGGCGTTGGCGTGTAGAGCGGCAGTCCAGGACTGTACGTTGGTGTCGTTTCCTCGTTTGTAATTGTGTGAGTTAGCCCGGCGTTCATGACAACTTCTGCATTCGGGGTTGCATCAATGTGGTCGGCTTGATACACACTTGAAGGAACATTGTGACATTCTCCGCAAGGAATGATTGAACCGATCGAAGTACCCACAACGTGAGGCTGATGCGCTCCGACACCGCGTGCACTGCGCAAGGAATTGCCGCTGAGATCACGCGGCGGCGCGATGTTCGTCGCACTGCCATGACATGTTGAGCAATTCTCCGGGCCGGCACCACCGGTATGGCATGTTCGACAGGAAACGTCGACAGAGCCTCCGTCGTATTGCTGGCCATGGCACGTCTTGCACGATTGCATGTCCCAGTTTGCCTGGCGGATTGCATTGCCATGAAAATTCGGCGATGACTTATCCAGCCACCCGGTTCCATGTGCCTGAACACCGGGCGCTGTTGCGGGAGGCACGCCGTTCTTCAGGTCTGCGCAGCCGTAACCGCCGAGAATCAGGACAGCCACAGTCAGAATTTGAACTCCGTATTTCATTGCCAGCTCTCGATTCTTTATTTATGGTTTCCGCATTTCACGAATGGATGAACGCAATAAATCCAGCGCATACTTTGTGTTATGCACGCCCTCACTACCCTCATGCTCAATAAAATAATAGTTGAAGATCGCACCTGCGCGAGACGCAGGAACAATTTTCAACGGACTCGAGCTGCTTGCTCTGAGAAGGCCTGTCGCCGGATCGAGCCAATTGCGCGCAACAAGTAATTGTTGCAATGTATCAAGGTTTCGGGTTATCAATGTTTGCGCCCCAACGCCGCCCGTTGAAGAGCCGGGAATATCCGGGCTCGTGATCGACGAAGCATGGCAACCAGCTGCTTTGCAACCGGTAAGAACATACCCGGGCGTACCGTTATTATCGTAAGCAATCCACATTGTGTGGCCGCCTCCCTTTCCTGCACCGCCCCCGACGGGCTCGGACATATGGCACTTCACGCAACCATCCTGTTTGATAGTTGTGTTCGTTGTATGATTCGAATTTCCGGTATATGTATAGTCTACGAATTGGAACCCACCCGTACCCATCAACATCTGACCGTTCACTCCATAATGCGGGTACCATCGGTTCGACGTGATCTTGAGAGTATCCGTTAATGCTGTTTTGGTCGGATCAGGTTTAGGGCTCATTGGCGATGTTGTTCGAGTCTGATGACAACGCACGCAAAGATTTCCTTTTCCGTAGTCGAATACTGCGTCGGGGACGCCGACAACAAATGAAGTGATCGTAACCGGAGCAGTTTCCCGACGGCTGAAATCACCGCGCGCATGAGGAGAGTGACATGCAAAGCATCCGGGTGGACTCGGATGGAGAACATCTGCTGCAATTGCCTGAGTCTGCCAGCCGTTGTTTGCACGCTGCACGAAGCCCTCAGTCGTATGGCACCCTGCGCATGACGAAGTATTTCTATCAATATCGCCGCCGACTGCATGCTTCGATGACTGCCACTCATACTTGCGGCCAGCGACATAATATGTCGTATCCTGATCAGCGGTATGGCACGATGCACACTTGATGCCCGGTGCGTAGCCTTCGAGGTTTACGACCGAGCCGGAAGCTCCGTCCTTACCTCCGGGACCCGCCGGTCCTTCGCACCCCAAAAGAAGAAACGCGGCTGCAAGAAGCACGACCAGCATTACGAAAGGGACTTTATCTTTTTTCATGTTATCTCCTTGGATTCAAGAATTTTTAGCTACACTTGTATTCTATCGAACTCTTCCGTTATCCATATGGCATGTCATACACGTCGGATCTTTCCCTTCTGTATCGTGACAACCCACGCAGCTTTCCATATCCCGTTTGGCTTCTTCCGCATGCAGCCCGCCACCCGTCCCCCGCCCGATCGTAACGAATCCGGGAATTGCGTGTGAAGAGGGTTTGAACTTCAGCTGCGTAACATTGCCTCCCGCGTTATGACACTCCGCGCAGAACGTCTGGACCGAATGACATGATTGGCAATCGGATTGTTTTGATTTTGCGTCGATGCCGTGTGTGAAGCGATAGTTCAGCTCGTGCACATTCTGCAACAGCGTTTGTTTGGGTGAATCCTTCGTCGATGTTTTATGCGATGGCTCCGTCATCAAATCCTTATTTCGTCCGAACGTATAAGACTTCAACTCGGGATTCAGATGACACTGCTGGCAGAACGTTTCTTTGTGACATGTCTGGCACTCGGCATTTAATGCGCCAAGCCGTGTAAGGTCACGATGGTTGCGGATAAAGTCCGATCGCTGGTGATCGATCGGCAACAGCGTTACAAAATTCGTATGGCAGGATTCGCATGTGCTTGTTGCCTTTGTATCGTTATGACACGTCGTACACGTCGTCATCGACGGCATATTTGCCTTCGTGACCATATCAACCTGATCCACACCAACATGGCACGTCATGCACTCAATATTCCGGTCAGCCGCATGGTGCTCATGAGAGAAAATAATTTCCCTCGGAGCCGGAGCCACCGATTGAATATCCCGGGAATTATTGTGGCAGAAACCGCATTTTGTCATTGTCGCGTCGTTCACCTGCTCTTCGTGGCAGGTCGCGCATGCTTCGTGTGTCGCAGCGAGATTATCGGATGAAAACTTGCTTGTCTTTGCCGTGAGATGACAGATGTTGCAGTCGGTAACGCCCGCTTCCGACATGTGAAACTTGTGAGAAAATGTTATCGACCTCGCATGATCGTCAATGACAGGTGTTTGAACCGCAGCAGCTTTCACCGACGATTCATACGACAGAAGGATCGCACCTAGTCCGATGCCAAAGGCAATAACAAGTATGATGTATCGGCGGATCATAGAGTTTCCTTTTTCATTCATTCTTTTATTCCTTAGCAGCTTCCGGAACCGCGTCACCGGCAAGGTTCGCCGTAAACCAGAAATTTATCTTCGCAAAAAGACGAATGTCGTTCTGATAAATCTTATTGCGCAACCACTGTCCCTGCACATCGAATGAAAGTTGCTGCCATGGCCTGACAGTTGTACCCAGAGTGCCCGCAATGCCTTCATCGAGCGTTCCATTCTTATCAAGCCTGTACGTCATGTACGCGAGGCCTATCGACGGTATGAATGTATTGTCACAGAGCGGATATGTTGCCTGAACGCTTGCATTGTCAAGCTCGCCGGCATAGCCGGTGCTTCCTCTGTACGATATGCCGAAGTAGCGATGTGCCAGCCCGAACGTATAGCGAAATCCTTTGTCGCCGGAATATTGGACATACGCAGCACGCATAAACGCACGGACGTCGGGGAATAAAATGTAATCGCCGCCGAGTTCATATTCATCGACGGATTTGAGATCGAAGACAGAGAAGAATGAATTGTACAATAGCCGCGGCTCACGATGAATGAAGTCCCCGCTAATGCTCAGATCATCGGACACACCCAATCGTATCCCGATCTGGCCGCGTTGCGTTTTCTTGAAATTCAAATCGTAATCGTAACGCCCGTAGACGCTCGAAGTCCCGAAACGGACAGAGGCATCGCCACTTACAAACTGCTCCTCAGCAAGCGCGGGTATAACAAATATCTGCACGGGATTGAAAAGAGAATCCGCACGGCTGGCCCAATATCCCGCTCGCTCGCGATGGCGGTTCACATAACTAATACCAATGCGGGTTCGTTCAATTGCATTGATAAGCAGCTGTCCGCCCACAGTAAAATTGTTTTTCAGCTTCTTCCAATTCTTGAGTTCATATTCCTGCGATGTCGTTTGTCCGCCGTATGCAGTCAGCCGGAATTTGCTCTCCGCAAAATGCAGAGTCAGCAATCCTCCATCAATCGTACCATTGCCGACACCGGCAAAGTATGGCAGTCTGCCAAATGAAATATCTGCAGTGTTGACAATATTCTTCCACTGGGCGTACAGATAATAGAACCGGTAGTCGGGCACCTCATCCAAATGTTTCTCCAGCATCCCGGCAACCGGTTCTATTATCTGTACGCCCAGTGGAAGAATATTGTCAACACTGCAGATA
>JBKJJX010000350.1:0-7069 GCA_046597825.1 Bacteroidota bacterium
CGAATTCGTTCCAACAAACGAAGTCTGGATCGATAATGACCTTGCCGAAATCGAGCGGCCGTATGTTCTTCTGCATGAACTTCACGAACGAAATCTGATGGCAAAAGGTTGGAGCTATGATCGTGCGCATGAAGAATCGAGCCGGATTGAATTGCATGCACGCCAAAACCCGCCTGAGCTGCACGCGGCGCTGGCAAAAGAGGGTTGGGAGTAAAAAAACCCCGCCTCTATGACTGTTGAGACGGGGCTGTAGTTGTTCGACGGAAAATCCTATCCCTTCTTCATCATTGGTTTCTTTTCCATCTTCTCAGTCTTCATCATTGATTTCACATCTTTCTCGGTAAGGGCTTTGCCGTGCGCGTTGTGTGCATGATCGATGACGATTGTTGTCAACTCTTTTTCATCATGGCTCCGGCACTTGAAGCCGCAGTCGGCATCGCATGAAACGGATTTCATCACCATTGGTTTCTTTGCACCATCCTGGGTAAATGCCGGCGTTGCGAGTGTGCAAAGAAAAACCACCGCCAGCAGCGAAATAAAAGTGTTTTTAAGCATGGCATGACTCCTTGAGATGTGGGAGATGAGGTTAGTTAATGAAGCAGTATTGAATTCGCCCCAAACTATATATTTTGAATTTCACTATCAAGTGTTGCTAATCTCTGCGTCATTGGATATTTTTTTTAACTCCTTTTCCTGATATTTTGCATTTTCCTGAGAAAATTCACGCCTTTTTGAGGTACTGATGATATCCCGAATACTCTTAACCATTGGTTTGTTGGCTCTGATTCTCCCATACGCTTTAGCTCAGCCGTTCGATCAATCTCTCTATCAAAACCTGCGATGGAGAATGATAGGTCCCCATCGTGGTGGCAGAACTGTGGGCGTTGCCGGTGTTCCCGATCAGCCAAGCATCTTCTACATTGGCGTGAACAATGGCGGGGTGTGGAAAACAAATGACTACGGTCGAACATGGAATCCAATCTTCGATGACCAGCCGACCGGCTCAATCGGAGCGCTTGCTGTTGCTCCATCTGACCCGAATATTATTTATGTGGGAAGCGGAGAAGGCCTGCAGCGGCCTGATCTTTCCGTCGGAAACGGAATGTACAAGTCAACCGACGCAGGAAAGTCGTGGAAGTATTGCGGACTTAAGGGCGGACAACAGATTGGCGCCGTGAACGTTGACCCGCGCAATTCCGATCATGTTCTGGTTGCAGTGCTCGGCCATCCATACGGTGCGAATTCTGAACGAGGAGTTTTCCGTTCGACAGATGGCGGATCATCGTGGCAAAAGATTTTGTACAAGGATGAGAATACCGGCGCAATTGCGTTGGAAAGAGATCCGTCGAATCCGGATATCGTCTACGCTGTTCTCTGGTCTTCCCGTCTTGGTCCGTGGGAAAATGGTGAGTGGCAGGGCGAAGGCAGCGGTTTGTATAAGTCCACTGATGGAGGGAACACATGGCGTCAGCTTAAAAGCGGATTGCCGACGTTCAAAGAAGGTCTCGGACGTATCGGAATCGGAATTGCGCGAAGCAATCCGCGTCGTATGTATGCTCTTGCCGACGCCAAATCTCAAGTGGCAGGCCTGTATCGTTCAGATGATGCAGGCGAGTCGTGGCAGCGCATCAATGGTGATGAACGCATCTGGGGACGCGGCAGTGATTTTGCCGAAGTCAAAGTTGATCCGAACAATCCCGACCTCATCTATGTCGCCAACATTGTCACATGGCGCTCGACAAATGGCGGACAGACATTTACGGGTTTGAAAGGCGCTCCCGGCGGCGATGACTACCATTCCATCTGGATCAATCCAAATCATCCAAACATTATTCTCATCGCCAGCGATCAGGGAGCGACAATCACGGTGAACGGCGGCGAGACGTGGAGCTCGTGGTACAATCAACCGACTGCCCAGTTTTACCACGTCAGCACGGACAATCAATTTCCGTATTGGGTATATGGCGGCCAGCAGGAGAGTGGTTCAGTTGGAATTGCAAGCAGAAGCAATGATGGCGCAATAACTTTTCGTGAGTGGCATTCAGTCGGTGTGGAGGAATATGGATACGTTGCCCCTGATCCGCTCGATGCGAATATTATTTACGGCGGAAAGATTACACGTTACAACAAAACTACCGGCCAGTCTCAAAACATTTCTCCGGAGGCTGTTGCGAGCGGCAAGTATCGCTTTATCCGCACTGCGCCTGTTCTTTTTTCTCCCATCGATCCGCACGTATTGTACTTCGCCGGTAACGTGGTGTTCAAAACAACAACCGGCGGAAATAGCTGGGATGTCATTAGTCCCGACCTGACGCGTGAGGCTCCTGAAGTTCCGGCAAGCATTGGAATTTTCCGTACCGCTGAGATGGAAAAGCAGCCACGCCGCGGGGTCATCTACACAATTGCGCCCTCATACAAAGATGCATCGACGATATGGGCAGGAACTGACGACGGTCTGATTCATGTAACGAACGATGGCGGAAAAAACTGGAAGAACGTCACGCCGCGTGAACTGACTCCATGGAGCAAAGTTTCTCTTATGGATGCGTCGCATTTTGACACACAGACTGCATACGCAGCTATCAATCGAATCCGGCTCGACGATCTTCGTCCCCACATCTATCGGACATATGACGGCGGCAAGACATGGAAAGAGATTGTGCACGGACTGCCGGACGATGGCCCGGTGAATGTTGTTCGAGAAGATCCGCAGCGAAAAGGATTGTTGTTTTGCGGAACGGAACGAGCTGTCTTTGTTTCATTTGATGATGGAGAGAACTGGCAGCCGCTCCGACTCAACATGCCGGCAACATCCATTCGTGATCTCGTCATCCATGATGACGACATCGTTGTCGGGACGCACGGCAGAAGCTTTTGGATTCTCGACGACATAACGCCTTTGCGTCAGATTGATGCGGCGGTTGCAGCGTCCGATGCTTTTCTGTTCAAACCTCAACCCGCGTATCGCGTCCGGTGGAATACGAATAGCGACACACCGCTTCCTCCGGAAGAACCTGCGGGTGAAAATCCGGCGGATGGAGCTCTCATCAATTACTATCTCAAAACAAAGCCATCGACACCAGTTGTGCTGGAAATCTTCGATTCGGCGCATCATCTCGTTCGTACATACTCAAGCGATGAGGCGCCCGAGTCTGTCAATCCCAATGAACTGAATATTCCAACGTACTGGATTCGACCTGCTCACGTTCTTTCATCTGAAAAAGGAATGCAACGCTTTGTGTGGGATATGCATTACTCTCCACCTTCAGGATTTCCGCCCGAATATCCGATGTCCGCAATTGAAAGAGATACTCCACTCCATCCCCTGGGGCCATGGGTTTATCCGGGTGAATACACAGTTACGATGACCGTTGATGGGAAGACACTGACGCAGCAGCTGAACGTAAAAATGGATCCTCGCCTGAAGACTTCATCCGGAGATTTGAAACTGCAATTTGACTTGTCGATGAAAGCATACAACGCACTGAATGATTCAAGGAGGATGTTGGATGAAGTGCGAAGTGTACGAACGCAAATAGCAAAGCTGGCAAATCCAAAGATTGCATCGGAGCTTGATGAAAAGTTGGGCTTGCTGGAAGGGACGACTTTAGTGCGGCGCGTCCGTCGCGCATCAGCGAAGGCTTCTCCCGGTTTCCGCGAACTGAGCGTGCAACTCCGTTCGCTTCTTGATCTTCTTCAGGAGGCGGACGTGAAGCCAACCTCTCAGGCAATGTACGCGATGGAGTCCGTCGTGAAATCATACAACTCTCTTCAGTCTCAATGGTTGGCGATAAAGTCTCAAGACCTTAAGGCGCTCAATGCCAGACTTGCAAAGTCAGGTTTGGAAGCAATTTCTTACTAATGTGCTGAAATGCGAAGGAACCAATTGGCACACAAACCTCGTTAGGATTGACAGGAGCTTGGTTCTAATCCAAACCCATTTCAATTCAGGGAGGTAGAAATATGAAAATCACAGGCATTTTAATAGCCGCATTCGTTTTCTTCGCCGTGCACACAACGCAGGCAGGCGATCAAAAAAATGTAAGGTTGCATGGTCAGGTTGTAAACGTCGAGGGCTTCAGTGCCACTGTCTTGTGGGATGCCGAGTCAATGAAGAAAGCCGCCGCTGAAGGAAAAGCGCTCGGATTCTATGATTCTCGTAATGAGAAACTTTACGTCGTCCGCGCAAAAGGAAAAGATGCGAACGGTGTGAACGAAATGTTGCTACCCTATATAGGTATGCGTGTCAACGTGCGAGGTACAACATCCTTGGAAGACAAAGTCAATTATCTCGATCTCACCAATATCGAGAAACGAGTCAAAGAGAAGAAGTGAAGTTTATCCTCAGCGACAAAGTCGTTCAAGCCCCTGCCTTATAGCGGGGGCTTTTTGTTTCGCAATCCCTCGTTGATTCTCAAAGAACTTTCCCCTACTTTCAATCCAACACTATGAGCTGACCCGCCCGATCTTTTCAGCTCGACTCACATTATCTCATCCTACATTTGCTCCTCGGAAAAATTATGAATCTGGATTTCTTTCGCTTTTTTCGATGTTCGACTTTCGTTGTTGTGCTTTCTTGCGCGATACAAGTACTGTCGTTTTCTCAACCTGTCACAGCCGACGACGTGAAAGCGGAATTCCTTCACGCCTGGAACGGCTACAAAAAATACGCCTGGGGACACGATGCTCTGAAGCCCGTTAGTCATCAGCCGCACGATTGGTACGACGCATCGCTGTATATGACTCCCGTTGAATCGTACGACCTTTTGTTGTTGATGGGGTTGAAGGATGAAGCCGCGGCGACGAAGAAACTAATCCTCGACAGCTTATCGTTCGACAAAAACTTTGAAGTGCAGAGTTTTGAAATTACCATTCGCCTGTTGGGCGGACTTCTCTCCTCGTATCAGATGGATGGAGACAAGCGTTTTCTTGCGTTGGCGGAAGATCTCGGCAAACGGCTGGTACCGATCTTCAGTACACCAACGGGAATGCCCGCGAGGTATGTCCATCTGCGGACAGGAAAAATTCGAGGTATGGTAAACAACCCCGCCGAAATCGGAACGGCATTGCTTGAATTCGGAACACTCAGCAAGCTCACGGGCAACCCGCTCTATTATGATAAGGCGAAGAACGCTTTTGTTCAGTTGTATAAACGCAGATCTGCAATCGGTCTTGTGGGTACAACCATTAACGTTGAAACGGGTGAATGGATCAATACATCAAGCCATATCGGCGGAGAAATTGATTCTTATTACGAGTACCTGCTGAAGAGCTGGCTGCTTTTCGGGGATGAAGATTGCAAGAACATGTGGGATGAAAGCATTCTTGCGGTGAACAAATACATTGCGGATACGACACAGGGCGGATTGTGGTACGGGCGCGTGGACATGAAAACGGGAAAGCAGACTTCAACCCGTTTCGGGTCGCTGGAGGCATTTTTCCCCGCTGTGTTATGCCTGGCGGGGGACACTGCCCACGCTGCGCAGCTCGAAGAGTCATGTTATAGAATGTGGAACCTCTACGGCATCGAACCCGAGCGCATTGATTACGCAACGATGCAGGCGACGGCAAAGGAATATTACCTGCGTCCCGAAATCATCGAGTCCGCTTATTACCTCTATCATTATACAGGCGACGAGAAATACAGGAAGATGGGCGAAACGTTCTTTAATAACATTGTGAAATACTGCAGGACGGATGCAGGTTTTACGACTCTCAAGGATGTCACGACAAAAGAGAAGGCCGATGACATGGAAAGTTTTTTCTTTGCCGAGACAATGAAATATTTCTACCTCTTATTCGCTCCGAAAGAGATGCTGCCGTTTGATAAAGTTATCTTTACAACGGAGGCGCATCCTCTTCGCAGGACATGGTAAGTATCTTCCCGCGTTTTCGGCACGCATTACAATAATCTTCTAAAGGATACATCATGAAATTGTTCTCAATTCGTCTTGTTACTTTTCTGCTCGTTGCAACGATGTTTCTTTCCTGCTCACCTAAAAAAACTTCGCCTCATACAAAAACCATCGGTGTCTCATTGCTCACGCGGGCGCATATCTTCTATAAGGATCTTGAAGAGGGATTGACTGAGGAAGCGGCGAAGAATAAATTTGAACTCAACATTGCCGCGGCGGAGTTTGATCTGGGCAAGCAGACTTCGCAAGTCGAGGATTTTGTGGCGAGGAAAGTCGATGCGATTGTCATTTGTCCCGTGGACTCGAAAGGAATCGGCGCTGCGATTCGCAAGGCAAATGCGGCAGGCATTCCCGTCTTCACCGCCGATATTGGCGCGCAGGAAGGAGAAGTCGCCTGCCATATCGCGTCCGATAATGTTGCCGGAGGAAGGCTTGCAGGTGAATTTCTTGGAAAATTCCTGAATGGAAAAGGAAATGTGGGAATCATCGACCAACCCTCGGTCACGTCGGTGCTCGACCGCGTGCAGGGTTTCAGAGAGGCTCTTGCGAAATTTCCCGGAATAAAAATCGTTGCTGATGTGAACGGGCAGAGTGTTCGGGATAAAGCAATGCAGGCTGCCTCGGATGTTTTGCAAGCGCATCCGGAACTCGACGGCCTCTTCGGTATCAATGATGATTCAGCGCTGGGCGCGCTCGACGCCGCGCAGCAATTCAACCGGATGAATCTCGCCATCGTCGGGTACGACGCAACGCCGCCAGCAGTGGACGCAATCAAGAAAGGCACGCCGCTCAAAGCCGATGTCATCCAATACCCGAAGAAAATCGGCTCGACCACCATTCAGCAGATCAGCGAGTATTTTGCAGGGAAGGCTGTGCCCAAAGTTGTTCCCGTTGAAGTGGGGATTATAGATCGGGATGCGTTGTTGAAGCAACCATAATCAGAAAGGCTATAGCCACGTCCTTCAGGACGTGGATAGCAAATCGAAAATCTGTGTCGGGTTTTAACCCCATTCTTCCAGGCAATCCAACATGCTCTCACTCCTTCACATGCAAAACATAACCAGGCGCTATCCCGGCGTTCTTGCGCTTGATAACGTGACGCTGGAATTGCATCGCGGCGAAGTGTTGTGTCTCGTCGGAGAGAACGGCGCGGG
>JBKJJX010000102.1:0-2538 GCA_046597825.1 Bacteroidota bacterium
GGTGATTTCAATGTCATGTGCTACGACTGTCTTGATGATGTCGGATTGTATGCGGGCAATGCATCTCTTGCACGATTCGTTTCCTACGAAAATCGTTTGATCGAAAACTGCGATTTCGTTGTCACGACAGCCGCCAAACTCGAGTCCGATCTGAAGGCAAAGAATGTATCGATGCCTGTCTATCGTATTCCCAACGGTGTTGATTACGACTGGTTCCGGGGCGAAGCTGCTCGCGCAACTATCCCCGATGATATGGTGCCGATAAAGAAGCCGATTGTCGGTTACGTCGGACTCATTGCCGGTTGGACTGACTACCGGTTGATTGATGAGGTTGCGCGTAACATGCGCGATGTTTCGTTTGTGTTTGTCGGGCCGTTTGAAAAGGAAGAACGCCGTCTGCAATTGCTCACGTCGCCGAATATATTCTGGTTGGGAAAGAAACCGTATGCACAGATTCCGGGATACATCGATATGTTTGATGTCTGCATCATTCCATTCCGGCAGGGAAGCATTGCTGAAACTACAAATCCCGTGAAGATCTTTGAATACTTTGCTCTCGGCAAGCCGGTTGTCGCAACACCGATGAATGAGCTGATGCCATTTGCGAGTGAACGATTATTATGGATTGGAGATTCGCCCGGGTCATTTATCAAGGCTCTGAGAGAAGCTCTCTCTGACAGCAACGCCGAACGTAAGCAGTCCCGTATGCAAATCGCAGAACGACACTCCTGGCGGAATCACGCTCAATCGTTCCTCACCGCAATTCACAACGTGAAAAAGTAAATGTTCGAGCGGCTGACTGATATTGCATCCCGTGCTCTCAAGTCCGATACAGTCGGGAATACATTCTGGCTTGCTGCTTCATCGGGAATAAACGGGCTCATCGGAGCCGTGCTTGCTGGAATTCTTGCCCGATTTCTCGGAGTGGAGGAATACGGAATTTACACGCTCATTATTATGCTGCTTGCCATGCTGACCGATGTTGCAGACCTGGGCGTGAGCAGTTCAATTGTCCGTTTCGGGTCGGAGAGTATAGCAGAAGGCAACAGGGAAAAACTCCGGACAGTTATTTCCATCGTCGCCCGCTGGAAGCTCATCATAGGCACCGTGTTGGTTGCGATCTCGTTGCTGTTTCTGGACACGATTATCAGATACGTATTCCAGCATGTTGACGCGTCGATCGCTTCGTACTTCCGTCTCTCGCTCGTTGCGCTTGCGCTGAGCGTTCTTGCCGGTATTTTTATTCCGATCTACCAATCCTTCAAGAAGTTTCGTTCTTACTCGCTGATACTGTCGTCGCGGGCGGTGCTGAAACTTCTGCTTGTGCTTGCGGCGGTATTCATCTTTGCAGAGTACTCAATCTGGACACTCATATGGATTGAAGTCGTAATCGGAGGGTTCTTCCTGCTGGTCATGTTCGGATTCTCGCCATTCAAAAACATTTCCCTCAACCGGTTTGACAAAGGACTTGAGAAGAAAATGTTTTCGTTCAACAAATGGATTTCACTGTATCAGGGAATTGCACTCATTAGCGGCAGGCTGGACGTTGCGTTCGTCGGGGGCCTTGCCGATGCGCATGCATTGGGATTGTACGGAGCCGCAACCAAAATACTCGGATTGATGTCGCTTGTCTCCGGCGCATACATGAACGTGTTGCTTGCGGAGTTGTCCTCATCGCTGTCGCCTGAGGTGTTAAAGAGAAAAAGAAAGCATGCGTTTGCCGTCGTGGGAATTATTATTCTTGGAATTGCATGTATTGCCCTGATTGCTGATCCACTTGTCAGACTTATTTTTTCGAAAGACTTTATCGAAGCGGCTGCTGTGCTTCAGATACTGTGTGTCGGATTAGTGTTTGCCGTGCTGTCGTACCCGCTCACCGCTTCGTTGTTTGCGATGAACAATTCCGTTATTTTTCCCGTCACGTCAGTGGCGGCGATGGCAACGTTGGTAGGCGCAAGCTTTTATCTGATTCCTTTGATGGGAGTGAAAGGAGCTGCGCTTGCATTTGTGTCAAGCAATTTCATTTCGTTTGCCATCACCGCAGGATACTATTTGTTCATAACAAAGGGAGCTTCGGTTTCTGTGCCATGAAAAATATTCAGCGATGCTAAAATATTTTCGCAATCCCGTTCAGTTGGAAAAAGAATCCATCCTGCTTGCAATGCAGAAGGCGGCGAAGTTCGCAAAGGGCAATGTATTGGATGTTGGTTGCGGAGAAAAACCGTATGCCTCCTTGTTTGCTGCCAACATATCATCATATCTGGGGACGGATATTGATCTCGGTAATTCCAAGCAAGTGGATATCTGTGCCGATTCACTTAATTTGCCGGTGAAAACTTCCTCGGTTGATACTGTTATCTCGAACCAGGTAATCGAGCATGTGAAAAGCCCGGAAGTGTTCCTGAAAGAAATTACACGCATACTCCGCCCAAATGGTATTCTGATTATCACGGCGCCTCAACTCTGGTGTCTGCACGAACAACCTCATGATTATTATCGCTTTACACGGTATGCACTTCAGTTATTATGCGATTCGAA
>JBKJJX010000211.1:0-13489 GCA_046597825.1 Bacteroidota bacterium
CGAAAATGGAGAAGCCGCCAAAACCGGCATAAACGTATTTTCTTCTCAGGAGAAAACATATGGCAGAGATTGAAAAGAATTCCGGCAGCGATCCTCTGGACTCCGATCCGGCAGCGTCCTTCGGCATGGAACAGGATGCATCAACACACCTGAAGGAAAGCGTAACAGAGGGGGTGAATAAATTCAAGAGCCTCGATTACGCCTATCTTATTCCCTACAAAAAAATATTCAACGCGGAGCTTCTCAACAAAAGAGCCGTTCGGTGGATTTTGATTTTCGGGTTGGGACCGATTGTGATATTTCAGATCCATCGCATGTTGAACTTGCGGTTTGATGAAGCGGTCTGGCTCATTCAGGGATACTTCTGCATGTTCTGGGCGACATATTTCTACAGCATCATCCATCCCGAACGGACGATGTGGAAGCGGGCGTTGGGTTACGCGTTCTTTACAGCGTTCATCGGAATTCCGTTGTTGTTGCTCGTTCAAACGTGGCCGTTTATCCGAACATTGTATGCGGGGACTTCGAGCGCCAGTATTGAAGCACAGTTGTTCGGATTTATTTTCGGTGTCGGAGTATTTGAAGAGATGACAAAAGCAGCGCCGCTGCTGATTTTTATTCTGTGGTAAGGAAAAGAAATAAGCGCACGCGAAGGTTTGCTGCTCGGCCTGATGTCCGGAATCGGGTTTGCGGCGGCGGAAGGAGTGCAATACACAATCAGGGCATCGATGCAGGCAGTGTACTATGGCGCTGTAACGCAGCAACTGGTGCAGCATCTGTTTCGCATCATGGCAGGGCCGGTGTTGCATGGTGCGTGGGCGGGCATCGCAGGATGGTTCATCGGGATCGCATCGAGAAACAAAGAATCGCAATGGCAGCTTGTCATCCTCGGCGTTGGAATCTCCGCCATCCTTCACGGTCTCTACGATGTGTTCTCGTCCAGCCTGATCAGCCTTGGACTTGCAGCTGTTACATTTCTTTTGTTCATGAATTACATGGTGCATGCAGAGCGCGGCACGGTGCATCAAATGACTCCGCAACCTGTCCCTGATACGACGACTCACTGATGTTCATTGATTGAGAGAAGTTGGTTTGCCATCTGCAAAAACAAATAAGAACGTTGTCACCCTCGTGGTGAAAATTATTCTCGCTTTCTTCGGAACGATTGTTGTGTTATTGATCGCCGGCTATGCGTACATGGGCGGTTTTCATCGAATAGAAATAGAAGAAATTCATGTCGGACCTTTCAAGTATGTGTATCGTGAAATTGTCGCCGCGGAAATCAAGAAAGTAAAGGAGATAACAACGGCTGTCGCCGAATCTCTGCACAGTAAAAATGTAACGGTGCTTCAGCCATTTGACCTGTATAAACCTGATGGCAGCGGACAAATAGGTTTTCTTGTCAAAGAATTCGAACCGCTAAAGCTCAAAACACTTGAGCCCGAAATCAAAAGCAGAATTATTCCCGCTCAGCTTTGCATGGTGACAACATTCCCGTGGAAGAATCCGCTTTCGTATATCATTGGCTACTTGAAAGTCGATCCGGAATTCAAGGCATATCGCGAGAAACACGGCTACAAAGAGGTGTGGGCAGCCACGCGGCACGATGGAGAGATCATAACCTACATCCAGCCAATCATGCAATAAAGGGATTCCTTTGAAAATCGGAAGGATTATTTGTTCAGAAGATGTTCTCGAGAAGCTGGAATGGAAACATAATGTTAGAGAATTTGAGGTGGAGGAAGCATTGCGAGGAAAGCCGCGGGTTCTGCTTTTAGCAAGGGGTGAAAGGTTGGGCGAAGATGTTTATATTGGAAAGGGTACAACTGAGGCAGGAAGGTATTTGTCCATAATCTTCATTCGAAAAAAGACCGGAGATGTCCTCATTTTGAGCGCGCGAGACATGACGAAAAAAGAGAGAAAATCTTATGGCAAAAAATAAAAAAAAGGTGTTACCAAAATTTAATTCCCTTGATGAGCTCGTGATCTTTTTTGAAACGCATGATATGAGCCCCTATGAAAAATCAATGCGCGAAGTCCCTGTCGATGTGGACCCCAAGCCCTCGAATTTACAGCTGAATATTGATCCGCAGCTTTCCCGAAAAATTTTCAAGATTGCCCGTTCAAAACGTGTATCCTCATCCCAACTTCTCAATTCCTGGATTAGAAAGAAAATAGCAGAAGAACGACGAACAGTCTAAGTGTCATTATTCTTGCCTAAACATCTCCGACGCATTGCACAAGATCGACATCCACACACACATTCTTCCGAAGAACTGGCCTGACCTGAAAGCGAAGTACGGCTACGGCGGCTGGGTGCAGCTCGAACATCACAAAACCGGTTGTGCTCGGATGCTTGTGGATGGAACACTGTTCCGGGAAGTGGAAGAGAACCTGTGGGATCCGTCTGTCCGCATGCGAGACTGCGACGGCCATGCAGTTGATATGCAGGTTTTATCGACCGTCCCGATCATGTTCAGTTATTGGGCGAAAGGTGAAGATGCGCTCGACCTCTCAAAGATTCTCAACGACCATATTGCCGGAGTTGTTGCTGAAAAGCCGTCCAGATTTTTCGGGCTGGGAACGATTCCAATGCAAGCCCCTGATCTTGCGATCAAGGAACTTGAACGTTGCGTGAAAGAGTTGGGAGTTTCCGGCGTGCAGATTGGATCGCACGTAAATGAGTGGAATCTGAACGACGAAAATCTTTTTCCGGTCTTTCAGGCTGCGGAGGAACTCGGCGCAGCAGTGTTTGTCCACCCGTGGGACATGATGGGAAAGGAACGTATGGCGAAGTACTGGCTTCCATGGCTGGTCGGCATGCCGGCGGAAATGTCTCTGGCCATTTGCTCCATGATTTTCGGAGGAGTGTTCGAGCGATTGCCGAAACTTCGGGTAGCATTTGCCCATGGCGGCGGAGCGTTTCCTGCAACGATCGGACGAATCGAACACGGCTTCAACGTTCGTCCCGACCTCGTTGCAATTGATAACGATGTCAATCCCATAAATTATCTGGGAAAATTTTATCTCGATTCGCTTGTACACGATCCAACCATGTTGACGTATCTGATTAATCTGGTCGGAGAACAAAAAATAGCGCTCGGTTCTGATTATCCATTTCCTCTCGGCGAAAAAAAACCGGGTCGTCTGATCGAATCGATGAATCTCAGTACCGCAACGAAAATGCGACTGCTGAATGGGTCTGCATTGGAATGGCTGGGAAAATCGTAAAGTCTATTTAGTTTGTTGAGTCCATGGAGCAGTTGGCTCAACAGACTCTATGGACTACAAGACTGAGAAGGGGATCGCGTTGGTCAGTTGGCTTTTTTTAGATTTGAATTCCTACTTCGCATCCGTCGAGCAGGAAACCAAACCGGAGTTGCGGGGCAAGCCCGTTGCAGTCGTTCCGCTGATTGCCGATACGACGTTCTGCATTGCGGCGAGCTACGAAGCGAAAGCGTTTGGCGTAAAGACAGGGACGCGTGTCGGCGATGCGAAAAAAATGTGTCCGGGTTTGATGTGCATCGAAGCTGCTCATGACAAGTACGTTGAATATCATCAGAGAATTGTCGATGCGGTCGAGTCGTGTGTGCCTGTACATGCCGTTGTTTCCATTGATGAGATGGCGTGTAAACTCACGGGCACCCAGCAGAATGTCGAGAAAGCAACGGCGCTCGCATTAAAAATCAAACAGACAATCAAAGGGAAAGTCGGTTCGACATTGCGTTGCTCGATCGGGCTGGCAACGAACCGGTTTCTCGCCAAAGTCGGCAGTGATATGCAAAAACCGGACGGCCTGACCGTCATCGAACAAAAAAATTTGCCTGAGATTCTTTTCAAACTGGAGATCAGGGATTTTCTTGGCATCGGGCCGAGGATGGAAAAGCGGTTACATGAATATGAAATCTTTACGGCAAAAGAATTGCTTGCCTGCCCGGAACTCACAATGCGAAAAATCTGGGGCGGAGTGGTCGGCGAGAGGTTCTGGCATTTACTGCGTGGCGAAGATCTTGAAGGCCTTGAAACCCAACGCAGAACTGTCGGACATTCACATGTTCTGCCGCCACAACAGAGAACCAAAGACGGGGCGTTCGGTGTCGGACAAAAACTTGTTCATAAAGCTGCAACAAGATTGCGCCGGATGAACTACTGGTGCTCAAGTCTTGCCCTGTACATGAAATTCCTGAACCGGCCAAAATGGGAAACGCATGTCAACTTCGTCGAGAGCCAGGACACGCTGACGCTGCTTGAAGCATTTCAAAAGCTCTGGAAGAAATTTCCTTCCAAAGGAAAACCGCTCGCTATTGGAGTTACACTGTATAATCTGGTACCGGATAATCTTCATAATTTTTCCATCTTTGATGAAGACAAGCGGACGGGACTCGCGAAAGCAATGGATAAGCTCAATACGAAGTACGGCAAAACCGCTGTCCACTTTGGCGGAATGACAGGCAGCGCCGCACCAACGCGCATCGCATTCACCAACATTCCGGAGTTGGAAGATTTTGAGTTTGATGAATAACAAAGAGCGTTATGACTTTTCAGACTGATAAGAGTTTTGCCGGGAGGCTGGATAAAGAAGATTCACTCGCACACTACCGCGATCGTTTCTTCATCCCTAAACATACAGATGGCAGGGATGTCATCTATCTCTGCGGCAACTCTCTCGGCCTTCAGCCAAAATCCGTGCGGAGTTTTGTGGAGCAGGAGTTGAAGGCCTGGGAAACGCTGGGAGTGGAGGGACATTTTCGTGCGGCGAATCCGTGGCTCTCCTATCAGGAACTGTTAGCGGATCAAACCGCGCGGCTGGTCGGTGCGCAGCCTATCGAAGTTGTCGTCATGAATACGCTGACAGTCAATCTGCATCTGATGCTTGTTTCGTTTTACAGGCCCACGACAATGCGGCACAAGATTGTCGTTGAAGCAACTCCGTTCCCTTCCGATCGCTACGCCGTTGAATCACAAATAAAGTTCCATGGATTCGATCCGGCAAAATCCCTCGTTGAACTGAAGCCGCGTGCCGGTGAAGATTCGCTTCGCACTGAAGACATCGAAGATTTTCTGGATGCTGAAGGAGAAGAGGTTGCGCTGTTTTTATTTGGCGGAGTAAATTATTATAGCGGACAGGCGTTTGATATGGAACGCCTTACACAGGCAGCGCATGCGAAAGGCTGCTGTGTCGGTTTTGATCTGGCGCATGCTGCTGGCAATCTTCCTCTCCGGCTTCATGATTGGGATGTCGATTTTGCAGTCTGGTGCTCATACAAATACCTCAACTCCGGACCTGGCGGAATCGCCGGCTGCTTCGTGCATGAACGTCATGCGCAGAATTCTGACCTTCCGCGGTTTGCAGGCTGGTGGGGACAAAATAAGGCGAGTCGTTTCAGGATGGGTCCGATATTCGACGCAATTCCCGGCGCTGAAGGCTGGCAGTTAAGCAACCCCCCGATTCTTCCGCTCGCAGCTCTGAGAGCTTCCATGGAGATATTTGAGGAGGTGGGGATGGAAAAGCTGAGAACAAAAAGTCAATTGCTTACCTCGTATCTCGAATTTCTTCTCAACCAGAATTCTGAAAATAATTTTCGCATCATCACACCGCGTGATCCAAATGAACGGGGATGCCAGCTCTCCCTCGTGATGGAAAAGAACGAACGCCGCGTGTTTGAAAGACTGTCAGAAAACGGGGTCGTATGCGACTGGCGGGAGCCGGACGTCATACGTGTAGCGCCCGTTCCGTTATACAATACATTTATGGATGTCTGGAGGTTTGCAACTATCATGAAGAAGGAGACTGAAGACAGGACACCGGAGTCAGAAACATAGAATGGCACCGAAGATTGAAAAATTTGAAGACCTAATCGTTTGGCAGGAGGCGAAAGCGCTTGCTACAAAAATATATGGTGAACTCAAAGAATGCCGTGATTATGGATTCCGCGATCAACTTCAAAGGTCCTCTGTCTCGATTGCATCAAATATCGCTGAGGGATTCGAAAGAAGGTCAAATAAAGAATTCATTCAACATTTGTATGTCGCCAAGGGTTCTTGCAGTGAATTAAGGACTCAACTGTATATTGCTCAGGAGACGGTCTAATTGAATCATCAAAAGCAGAGTTATTGCTAAAAGCGACACGCAGTATTTCGGCTATGCTGTTTGGTTTGATCAAAACACGTTCTGAGTTTTTTTGAGAAATGGAACCACTAAGATCTTTTCCTGATTCCCGTCTCCTTACTCCTGTCTCCATTATTGGTGCCGGACTTGCGGGCTCGCTGATGGGAATCTACCTCGCACAGAAGAATTTTTCTGTTGAGATATTTGAGAGACGGCCGGATATGCGTTCGGCAGCAATCGGAGGCGGACGTTCGATCAATCTCGCCCTTTCTGTGAGAGGAATTCACGCGCTGAAAGAAACCGGCATCGTCGAACAGATTATGCGCATTGCGATTCCGATGCGGGGGCGGATGATTCATACGGCAACCGGTGAGGTGGTATTTCAGCGATACGGAAAAGACGACTCAGAAGTTATCTACGCAACATCCCGCGCAGAATTAAACAAGACATTGATGACGGAGGCGGAGAAATATGATTCTGTCCGGATTCACTTCAACATGCGATGCGGTGAGCTGGATTTCGAGAAGGGTGTCGCACGGTTTCTGAATGAAGAGACCGGGGAAGAGATTGTCCGCGCTGCGCATACTCTCATTGCTGCAGATGGTGCATCATCTGCCGTA
This sequence comes from Bacteroidota bacterium, assembly GCA_046597825.1. Lineage (GTDB taxonomy): Bacteria > Bacteroidota > Ignavibacteria > UBA10030 > UBA6906 > CAADGV01. Next base: position 6,730 of record JBKJJX010000211.1, read on the forward strand.
CGAAATGAAATGGTGAGCATAGGTGTGAGTCGCTTCTCGCTCGATTATCTCGATTACGGCTACAAGGAACTCACAATTCCGCCATCTTCGGAAGGTCGGCACCGGATTGAGAGAAACGCGCTACACATCTGGCCGCGGAAGACGTTCATGCTGATTGCTCTGCCGAATCTGGACGGAAGTTTCACCTGTACGTTTTTCTTCTCCCATACAGGCGCAGAAAGTTTTGAAAGTCTGGACACGCCTGCGAAGGTGAATGCGTTTTTCCTCCAACATTTTCCCGATGTGATGGACCTGATTCCGGAATTGACGGAGGAATTCTTTTCGAATCCCACCGGTTCGATGGTGACGGTGAAGGGATTGTCATGGCATGCCGGAGGAGCTGCGTTGTTATTGGGAGACGCGGCACATGCGATTGTTCCATTCTTCGGACAAGGAATGAATTGTGCGTTTGAAGATTGTACGTATCTCAACCGGCTCATCTCAGCAACACCCGCAGATGAAATTGATTGGGCCAGGTTGTTTGGAGAATTCGAAACCCGGAAGAACGATACCGACGCCATCGCCGATCTTGCCGTGGAGAATTTTATCGAGATGCGGGACCTTGTTGCTCAGCCCAAATTTCAGTTGAAGAAAAAAGTTGAGCGTATTCTTGAAGAGCGGCATCCGGGCCGGTTCGTCCCGAAGTATACGATGGTAACGTTCCGCCGCATTCCATATTCAGTTGCACGAGAGCGCGGGAAGGTGCAAGAGAAAATACTGAATGAGTTATGCGAAAGCATTTCCGAACCGGAACAGCTTGATCTTAATTTGGCAGACGAACTTATCCGGTCACGGCTCTCTGCATTGGAGGATCCGGCGTAAGCATCCAAGTTTATTATTGCATTTATTTGTATAGAGGAGATTCAAATGGCGCAAACACTTTTATCCGAGGCAATTACTGAAGGTATTCGTGTCCGGGCGGTTGCAACGTATATTTCCGGTCAGTCAGCTCCCGCACGAGATCAATTCGTTTTCGCGTACAGAATTACGATTGCGAACGTAGGTTTGAAACGGGCACGGCTGATCTCGCGGCATTGGGTGATCATCAATGGAAACGGCGACCGTGAAGACGTCGAAGGCCCGGGCGTTATCGGCAAAACCCCGACGCTTGCCAGCGGGGAAGTATTCGAGTACACAAGTTTTTGTCCGCTAAATACTGAATGGGGCACGATGGAAGGAACATATCATATGGAGCGGGAAGATGGGAGGCAGTTCGAGGTCGTTATTCCGCGGTTCTATCTTGCGATGAACGCGCCGAAGGTTGAGGAGTTGGTATGAATTTTTGCAGCAACTGCGGCAAACCGGTCCGGCTTGCAATTCCGGAAGGCGATCATAAGCCGCGTTTCATCTGCAATGACTGCAACACGATCCATTATGAAAACCCCCGCATGATTGTCGGATGCCTTGCGCGTTGGGAAGACAAGGTACTTCTGTGCAAACGGGCGAACGAGCCGCGGCTCGGCAAGTGGACACTGCCCGCAGGATTCCTGGAGAACGGGGAAAGTGCAGAAGCGGGCGCATTGCGCGAGACGAGCGAGGAAGTAAATGCGGATGTGGAGATCATCCGGCTGTTTTCTCTTTACAGCATACCTTCGGTCGGACAAGTGTATTTGTTTTTTCTGTCGGACTTAAAGAATCTTGATTTTCACCCGGGTGTTGAGACGGAGAAGGTCGGCTTGTTTGGCAGAGATGAAATTCCGTGGGATCAGATTGCATTCTCGTCGGTCAGGTTCACACTCGAACATTATTTTTCCGGAGTCAGATCGGAGCAAGCTTTTATCGGTTCGTACACGAAGACGATGAATGAGTTCGTGTAAGACATTTTTTCATCCGCCCCAAAGAATCGGAGATTGTATACTTCACAAACCATACGAGAAATGGTTGACCGTTCGGACATCACTTGAAGTGACTATGTGTTGACATTAATCTACATGGTGATTCTCTCGCGTTTAAGCCATAAGCAAAATTTGGCATGGAGAGATAGGCGCTTGTTTTGTTTGACTTTCGATAGATCGAAGTGTATCTTTGTAGCAACACAACGAAAAATTTTATTATGCCAAATCATCAACCTAAACAAAAAGAAGTTCCAATTCGATTAACGTTCCCCCATGATACTATTGGGAAGTTTGCAAGTTTTATGGTCGCGCAGCACCAACCTGAATTTTTCACGATGTCATTTTTTGAAGTAATGAACCCACCATTGGTCGGCAATCAAGAACAAATTGACAAGACAGTTGATGCTCTCAAAGATATAGAAGCAAAGTGTGTTTCAAGAATCAACGTTACGCCGTCTGTAATGAGAGAAATTATTAAGGCTCTTACTTCGAATCTCCAAAAATATGATGAGGCTCGTAAAAATGCCTAACGAATTTTGCAATATTAACACTAACGCCCAAGAAAGTTCAATTAGAAATCTCCAATGGATTATCTCCACAAATTCCATTGAGGTGATTCCAGTTCATCCCTTTGCTGTTTCAGTTAGCAGTTTAGTTGATAATGCGGTTTGGCGTTATGTAGATGGCAATTTAGCCGTTGATTCAAAGCCTATCCCGATAACCGATACAGAAAAAACGTTTATCGAATTAGCTTGGAAGTGGCGGAAGGAAACGCGAGGTCTTTCGACGATGCTACACAAGGCGATGAACGATAATTATTTGGACATAATCGCTCTGGGGCCGACCGTAATTCCGTACATCTTAAAAGACCTCAAGCAAAAGCCAGATCATTGGTTCATTGCATTAGAACATCTTGCGAGGACAAATCCTGTCTCAACAGAAGATAGGGGTGATGTTAGAAAAATGACGAAGGCATGGTTAGATTGGGGACAGCGTGAAGGCAAACTCTAATCACGAATATGACTCACTGAGAGACTTGACACTCGGCGAGAGATTGGAAAGATGGCCGTCTTTAACAGACGGCTCTTTTGTATATAGAAGCGACTATACGATAGATTACAATTGCGCTGCTTGGGCAGTTAACAATACAAGGAGTCGTATTGATTCTTACGGCTATTGGTGGCCCGAAGATGTTGAGAGGACTCATACGGCAGGAAGCTATGCTGAAGTTTATAGAAAGCATTTTGGTTTTCAAACTTGTACCGATGGTGTTCTTGAGCCTGGAGTGGAGAAAATAGCTATTTTTGCTGACGCGAATAATCTCTTTACACACGCAGCAAGACAAAAAGAAAATGGTGCTTGGACAAGTAAAATGGGGGATTGTGAAGATATAGACCACGCGTTAGATGTTGTTTCAGGCGGCTGGTACGGTAAAGTAGTAATTTTTTTAAGGAAAGTTAGGAGGACTTGAGCGGTTTCTTTCGTGGCTTTTCTTTACTTGGTGGTGTAGATATCTGCAATAGGTATTTTTAATACCTCTTCTTTTTTCGTGACTGGATATAAGCTGATCGGTTTTTCACTCGTTGTTTTTTTTCGTTCCTGTTTTCCTTTCCATGCGTTTTTGCTTAACCAATCACCTGTAGGTTAATCTCTTCCCTTCACCGTTCTTGATTGCGGAAACGGCTCTTTCATGGTCGTCAATCAACTCTGCAAGGTATCGGAGAAAATGTTCCTTGCTCACATGATGATATACGCCGTGGATTCTGCGTTTCAGTAATCCGTAATATCCTTCAACCGTGTTCGTTGCAACATTGCCGCGAATACATTCTTCCCTACCGTGATTCACGGTTTGATGAGATGGGAAAAGTATATCATTACCAAGATTCTTATTGACTTTCCCCGAAGGGGGAGATATATTGCAATTGTAGTTCACGCTGCATGGAAAATTTTTCAGGGGAATTTTCGATGCGAAGTTGATGCCCTGGGAAAGTGAGGTGATCCTATCTTGAAAATTAGCATAGGAGCCTCTGGTGAGGCTTGTTAAGCGACAAGCTTCGCACGGCTCCAAGGAAATAAATTCAGTCCCGCTGCACTTTGTGTGGCGGGACTGATTATTTTGTAGTGTCTCAGTTTGGAAGCACACGTCATTCCGAAATGTTCTTATTCGGAATCTGAACAAAGAACAAACTTGAAAGGATGCTGAAAAAGAGCACTTCAGCAAGACATGGGTTGGGAGGACTAAGCTTGATTTGAACTGAGATTACTTTGTTCCCTTGTTGCAGATTCAGATTCTGTGTACTTTTCTCCACCAATTATTATCAAGCATATGGATCATTCGCCCGGTTTTCTGGCTCTTGTCAACGATGCGAAGAGCCGCATCAAGGAAACTTCTGTCGCAGAAGTTCAGCAACAACTTGCACGCGGAGACGATTTTGCTTTCATCGATACGCGTGAAGAGCATGAATGGAATGAAGCGCATGCACAAGGGGCGACGTTTCTCAGTAAAGGAATTATCGAGCGCGAGATCGAACGCCTGATTCCCGATAAATCAAAAGAGATTGTATTGTACTGCGGCGGCGGATTTCGTTCCGCTCTTTCGGCCGATAACCTTCAGAAGATGGGTTATACAAAAGTGTTATCTATGGGCGGTGGATGGAACGCGTGGAAATCTGCAGGCGCGCCTGTGACAACGGGAGACGAAGTATATTGAAGAGGCGTTCTACCGGCTTACTTGTAGTTGCTTTCCTGCTAACGATGTCGGGCCGCAGTCAGGAGAATCCGCTTAACACCGGCATTCGTCTGAGTGAAACGACATTCAAGAATTGGAAATATGGGCACAATGTTGGCCGCCGTCAAGTGGATTGTGTAATCTTTGTCGCGGCAGTAGTTGAGAGTTTGCTGCAACGCGAATTGACAAAGTCCGAGCAGGACGCCATCTACATCAACAACATTGGCGGGACGAAAAATCTCGGCCGGCTGATTCGGGTAAACGATGCACGGATACGAGGCATTCAGACGGCGCTTGTTGATATGAAAATAGGTGAAGTCGTCAAAGCGGAGGATGCGAAGCCGGGGGACTTTGTTCAATTCTGGCGGCTGAAGAAAGGGAAGTGGATCGGCCACGTAGCAATCATTGCGAATGTAATTGACAGAAAAGTAGGAGCTTGCGCCTTGATATTCGGCGCACACCAATCGTTGCGAAAAATCGGCATGGCGAATTACGAAGTGCATCTCGACGTCCCTCAAACGTATATCGTACGCTACACGCCCTGATTATGGAAAACGGTAAAGCGTTCATCGAATATTCATCAGAACTTCTGCGAGACGAATTTTTTCCCCGCATTCGAATGGCAGTGGAGCAGCTCTCCGATGAGCAAATCTGGTGGCGGCCGAATGAAGCATCGAACAGCGTTGGCAACCTCATTCTTCATCTCACGGGAAATGTCGGACAATGGATTGTCGGGGGAGTTGGAAAGAAATCGTTTGCCCGTGATCGCGACAAAGAATTCAACGAACGGACTGTCATCAGCAGTTCCGAATTGCTTGGCAATATGGAACGGACGCTGAAGAGTGTTGCAGATGTTCTTGGTGGATTGGATGCATCTTCGTTGACGGAGCGCCGTATGATTCAGGGAGACGACGTTACTGTGCTTCAAGCAATCTACCACGTCGTTGAACATTTCTCGATGCACACCGGACAAATCCTTCTTCTTACAAAAATCATCACCGCAAAAGATTTACGGATGTATGAGTTTCCCGATGGCGCTGCTAAGAAAAAATGGTAACGGATGATATTCTAATAATAATCTCTCAGTAGGAGCTTCTATGATACAACGTGTAATAATCGCGGCAGGCGTTCTTTTGTTTTGCGGGGTCATGGCGTTACGGATATCTCAAGTCAGCATTCCGGTTGTTCCATTTTCGATCGGCGACCCGGATGATCCCAATGCCCGCGATGAGATGGAATTCCTGATTCAACGCGATCCTGTGGCCAACGCAATCCCGAACGATATTCATCGCGTTGAACAGCAATTTGCGAAACGTATTTCAACCCGTGAACAGCTTGCGCTTGCGAAAGGAAATGCCGTGCAGGAATTGGTCTGGACAGAACGCGGACCGAGCAATGTCGGCGGAAGAACGCGTGTCCTCGCTGCGGATATAGCGAACCCCGGAACGTTGATCGCAGGCAGTGTTGCCGGCGGTATTTGGAAGTCAACGAACGACGGCGCATCGTGGCGATACACATTTACACCGAACCAGATTCATACGACAAGCTGTATTACGCAGGATAAGCGTGCGGGAAAAACAAACATCTGGTACGTGGGAACGGGCGAATTCCGCGGCTCAACAACCAATGATACACGATGGGGTTCATTCTATCGCGGAGACGGCATCTACAAGTCAACGAACAACGGCGACTCGTGGACGTTGCTTCCGTCGACAATTTCCGGTACACCGCAGACATCCGATAATTTCGATTTTATTTGGGATGTTGCAACAAATCCGGCGAACCTTGTACAGGATGAAGTATTCGCTGCGACATGGAATGGGATCTATCGCTCGACAAATGGCGGCACGACATGGTTGCTTGCCCAACCTTCCGACTCGAGCCTCGTGAATACTTCCGCCTCGTCTACGGATGTTGCAGTTACATCGGCCGGCGTTGTTTATGCGCGTACAAAAAATGGCGGAGCGCAAAATATCTGGCGTTCTCCGGATGGGGTTACCTGGACGAACATTGCGCCGGCCAGTTTTCCGACAGTCGCGGGACGCATTGTCTTTGGTCTGGCGCCGTCCAATCCCAATATTGTCTATGTGTTCATCGAAAGTGCGAACACGACTCCCGCAAGTTCGGGGCATCAACTCTGGAAGTACACATATCTTTC
>JBKJJX010000080.1:0-4261 GCA_046597825.1 Bacteroidota bacterium
TGTCGTCAGTAGGGATTTCTAAATGTCGCTAATCAGTTAACCATTCAAAATGAAACTGGTGACAGACCTGCTGTAGCAAGCATTTGCGGTAACCTAGGCAATACATTCGCGATTATGGGTGAGACGGAACATGCCTTGGAGTTCTATGAAAAAGCTTTGAACATTGGTCGAGAGGTCGGTGATAAACAAGGAGAAGGATATAGCTTACACAATATAAGCATCGCGCTCCATAAGCTTGGCAATTGTGCTGACGCAATTACAAATGCTGAAGCGGCACTCAGAATTTTCGAACAGATTGAAGATCCCACTGCAGAATCGACACGCAATCAGTTAGCTGAGTGGCGGAAGCAATCTTAAGTGGACCTAAAGAATTATGTGCTAATAGATTTGCCGGCAAGACTTCGACTTGTCAATTGCCAATTCTCAATTGATAATTGACAATTAGATTACCCCTTAACGCTTCCGAGCGTCAACCCCGAAACCAGATATTTACTTAGCGCGAGAAACAGCACAACAACCGGAATCGTCACGATAATGGACGAGGCGCCGTACAATCCCCACTCCGTGCTCATGTTGGACTCAAATGATTTCAGTCCGAGAGGCAAAGTCCAAAGATTAGAATCCTGCAGGATTTGCGCAGCAACAAGATATTCTGCCCACGCAGTCATAAACGAGAAGAGCGCTGTGATAACCAATGCCGGAGCGGCGAGCGGAAGAATTATTTTGTAGAAGGCCTGAAACTGATTACAGCCGTCAATGCGTGCCGCTTCTTCGAGACTCGTCGGAATTGTGTCGTAGTATCCCTTCATCGTCCAAATAGTGAAAGGTAACGCTGTCGCTGTGTAGATAACGATAATGCCCAGATATGTGTTGATGAGCCCAAGTTTGATGAGCATAATGTACAGCGGCAGCAGTAACATTGTCGCAGGAAACATCTGTGTTGTCAGCAGGCTCAACAAGCCGGCCTTCTTGCCGAGAAAATTAAATCTCGAAAATCCGTAGCCTGTCAGCGCAGCCAGAACAACCCCGGTAACCGTGACAACTGTGGAGACAAGCACGCTGTTTCGCAACCAAATAAGAAACGGCTGATCGGTGAATAACCGAACGTAGTTGTTCAATGTTGCGCCATCGGGAATAATTTCCAGCGATGTCGAGAGCAGCCTGTCCGAAGGACGAAGAGAAATCGTCACCACCTGCAGAATAGGATAAATTGCAATTCCACAAAACAGCAGCAGGACGAGATACGTTGCTCCAAGCCTGATTAATTTTTTACTTTTTGAATTCATTTTTTGTTTTCCATTTCCCGATTTTTATTTACCGCATTCTTAATACGCTGCCTCTGTTGCTCTCGTCTTCCGCATAAAGATCAGGCTGAATCCAAGAAGGATTACGAATATAACCATCGAAAGAGCTGCAGCATAGCCGTACCGATACAGATTGAACGCTGCCTTGTACACAAATGAAACAAGGATGTGCGTCTGATCCGATGGCTCGCCCGCGTTGCTCACCAGCCAGATGATGTTCAGATTGTTGAAAGTCCATACAGTCCCGAGTGTGATTGCCGGAATCATAACAGGGCGAATCAACGGCAAAGTAATCTTGAACAGCTTGTGATACCATGATGCGCCGTCAATATCTGCCGCCTCATATAACTCGCCCGGAATGCTTTGAAGCGCTCCCAGGGCGATGACCATCATAAAAGGAAATCCCAACCACACGTTAGTTAATATGCATGCGATAAACGCTTCGGTAGGGCTTTTCAACCACTCAACAGCCGGCATGTTCAGATATCGTGTCAGAATTAAATTGATGGAGCCATACTCGTAATTGAACATGCCCCGCCACGTTAGCGCAACAATGTATTGGGGAATCGCCCAAGGGAGAATCAGAAGAGTTCTGAAGATTGGCTTTGCTTTGATATCCTTTTGATGCAACAGCAACGCCAAAAATACGCCAAGAACAACATGAAATATCAAATTAACAACGGTCCAAATAATGGTTTTCACAAATACCATGTAGAAATCTGGCTGCGTCGGCTCGGTGAAAACTTTGACGTATTGCTGCGGACCAATGAGCGTCCAATCCTTAATGTGGCGCAGATTCATGTTCGAAAACGAAATCACCACGTTGTACACAAAAGGATAAAAGACGACGGCAAACAGAATGAGAAATGACGGAACAACGAGGAATCCGATAAGGAGTTTTTGTTGTGAGCGATTTATGTTTTGTTTTTTGGCAATCACTCGTTCATCTCCAGGATTTTACGGAGGGCAAGTCCTTGCATATCCTTTGCGGCGCCTTCAGGAGTTTTTGCTCCGCCAAGCACAGCCTGATAACTTGGGCGCATTGCATCCCAGATAGCGCGCAATTCGGGAACAACCGGCATTGGCCGACCGCGCTCAATCTGCAGCGCGGAGTTCTTGAGGATATCATTGTTCTGCACGAAATCGGAATTCACTGCTTCCACCCGTGTTGGCATCGTGTTCAGTTCCTTCGCAGTCTCCAACTGTATATCGGGACGCATAAGAAATTTCAGAAGCTGAACGATCCGGGCATGCTTCTCCGCGGGCACATTGATATTCAGCGAATAACCCTTTGGCGAAATCATCGGCGCACACCACAAACCCGTGCTGACAATTTTCGGTAGCGGCGCAACACCAATGTCAATGCCGGCCTTTTTGTATCCCGCCCATGACCAGTCGCCGTTGATAATCATCGCACTCTTGCCATCCTTGAACAACGCATCGGCAATATTATAGTCGGCTTCATTCGGAATGATCTTATACTTGTCCCGCAAATCCCGGACAAACTTCAATCCATTGATTGTCCCTCTTGAGTCAAGAGTCGGCACGCCCTCATCAGTCATTATCCATCCACCAAATCCGGTCATAAACGGAATAAAGAAAAATGGTTCAGTATAATTCCAACACAATCCATATTGATCCGGACGCCCATCGCCGTTTCTGTCAACCGTTAATTTCTTTCCGATCTGAATCAATTCTACATCTGTTTGCGGCGGAGTTGTGAGCAGCGCCTTGTTGTAGATAAGAGTGAGATGATTGCCCAGCTTGTCCGCAATTTGATAGAGATGTCCCTTGTAATACGTCAGTCCTTGCGGAATAAACTTTCCAAGATATTCCTTCTCAAACAGATTTTCTAACGGACTGATGATTCCCATAACTTCAAAGGGACCAACCTGATCGGACGGGCCATACACAAGATCCGGGCCCTGGCCTGCAATTGCAGCGACGATAAACCCCGAACGGAGCTCTTCTGTTTCCTTGTAGATTGTTTCAACTTTCAGTCCCGGATTTTCCGCCTCGAACTTTCTGAGCTGGGCATCAAGAATCAGTCGCTCGTCCACGCGCATCTGATGCCAGATAACAATGCGGTTCATGTCGTGCTGTTGCCTGCATCCTGAGCAGAGAGACACAAACAATACAGCGACCAGAAAGCTAATTTTCCGCAACAATCTATTCATGAAAATGATCAGTATTCAAACACAAGACATTGGCCGGGTTGGAGAGTTGTTTGGAGATGGCCTTCGGTTACCGGAAATCTCTTCGAGCTGAGCAAATCAAGAACTTTTTCCGGAGAGCCATCAAGTGCAACTGCAGTTGTTGCGGGTGAATGATAGTCCATGTTCGTCACAACTGCAATCCGTTTTTTCGGCGAGGTCGAAATCCGCGTGAATGCAAGAACGTGTTCATTCGGATCGTAAAGCATCGCAAAGGAGTCGGGCCGCTCATTCACGATAATCTTCCTGAACTTACTGCGAATCTCAAGCAGTTTTTTTATCCAGCCAATCATCTGATTCTTATTAAACCAATCATAACCGTATTCGCTGAAGAGCGGAAGTTTTTCCGAAGGAAGACTTCTGAGCTGATCGATAGTAAAGTCAAGGCCGGTATTGATTGGAGATGTTTCACCCAACTCAAAGCCTGAATGGATGAATGGTATTGCCGGCAGGAAACTGTTCACGGCAATCGCCCACTTCGCATAGGTGATTCCACCCGGACGAGAAGCGGCTCTCGGAGTGTTATGGTTCTCCGGAGTGGCAAAGTACGGAATGGCGAATCCTTCTGTCGACGTTCTGTGGCAGAATGCTTTTATCTTTGCCGGATGGTGTTCATCAATCCATAAAAATCCAAACACGGCGTTGTAGCCCTCTTCCCTGCTTCGGCGGGAGATTGAAAAATTCTCGTCCCAAAAAGCGAAGTCAGGATCGTTCTCCCTGGCGACGCGCACCATTTCCGATTTT
>JBKJJX010000341.1:0-18671 GCA_046597825.1 Bacteroidota bacterium
AAAATCAGGCGCATGATTATTTTATCCTAACGGTATACTTCACGGATACAATGAAACGAGGAGAACCATTATGGTTGATGGGCAGAAAATAAAAGTCTGGTATGACAAGGAAGGGGACTTTCTGGAAGTAATATTTGAGAAAAAGCCCGGACATTTCCGTGAAACCTCAAATGACTCGGTGATGGAGAAGATTGATTTAAAAGGAAACGTCATTGGGTTCTCAATCCTGAAGGTCAGTTCCCGCGCAGTACGCAAACCGCTTTCGTTCACATTAAAGAATCGGGTGGCTTGAAGCGCGTCGCTCTCCATACCCTTGGCTGCAAACTCAACTACGCTGAAACCTCCATGCTCGGCAAGCAATTTTCCGATCGGGGGTTTGAGGTTGTCACTTTTGGCGAGCAGGCGGATGTGTGCGTTATTAACACCTGCAGCGTTACCGAGCGTGCAGATCGTGAATGCCGGCAACTTATTCGCCGTGCAATGCGGACATCAGAGAATCCACTTGTGGTCGTGACAGGTTGTTATGCGCAACTCGAACCGGAGGAAGTTGCTTCAATCAATGGCGTTGATCTGGTTCTTGGAGCGAAAGAGAAATTTAATCTCTTCGATTATATCTTGCCCGACTCCATCGAAAAAAACGAGTACCCGCATGTGCACGTTTCCGAAATCGGGACGGTTGATAATTTCGGCGTTGGCTATTCGACAAGGGCAACAGACCGGACGCGGGCATTCTTGAAAGTACAGGATGGCTGCGATTACAATTGCAGCTTCTGCACAATTCCACTGGCCCGCGGTGCAAGCCGAAGCCAATCAACCGAGTCATCTCTTGAGCAGGCGGAACTCCTGGTCTCTCAGGGATACAAAGAAATTGTGCTGACAGGAGTGAACGTCGGTGATTACGGCAAGAAGGACGGCGCAAATTTACTTGCTCTGTTGGGACGACTCGTCAAAGTGAACGGACTTGAGCGTATCAGAATTAGTTCGATTGAACCCAATCTTTTAACGCAAGAGCTTCTCGACTTTGTTTCATCTGAAAACAAAATGGCAAACCATTTCCATATTCCATTACAAAGTGGTTCGGATGAGATTCTTCGTGCAATGCGGCGACGATACAACACAACGTATTATCAGGATTTGATTCGGAGAATCGGGCAACAGATTCCGGATTGTGGAATCGGCGTCGATGTCATTGTAGGATTTCCGGGGGAGACAGAAAAACATTTTGAAGAGACCCAATTATTTCTGACCGAACTCCCCGTTTCGTATCTCCACGTCTTCACATATTCAGAAAGGCCAAATACTCCGGCTGCGGAATATGGCAAATCAATTGAACCCCGCGTCCGCTTCAAGCGGAATGAGACGTTGAGAAATCTCAGCCAGAAAAAAAAGAATTCATTTTATCAGGGAATGATCGGGAAGACCGTTGATGTTTTGTGCGAGGGTGACGTTCAGGATGGCGTGCGATTTGGCTATAGTGAAAATTACGTGCGGGTCGGTTTGCCTGCATCTCAGACAGAAGAAAATACTTTCGTGCATGCCGAAATTATTTCGGCACACGATGAAAAATGTTTCGGAAGTGTCGGCATGAACTCTGTTCAGAATGATTCCCCGAAGGTGGCGGCATGAAGATTACCGCAGTCGAACCCGATAGCATTGCCGGGGAACTGGGACTTCAAATCGGTGACGAACTGTTGGAAATCAACGCCAAACGTGTCGCCGATGCTATTGATTTCCGCTTTTACGAAAATGATGCCGATATTTCCGTGAAGGTTGCCCGCAACGGTGAGATAACAATCTACGACATCGAGAAGGATGAGGGTGAGCGTATCGGTGTGGACTTCGAGGACATGAAAATCCTTGCCTGCGGAAATGATTGCATCTTTTGTTTCGTTGATCAGAATCCACAAGGACTCCGCAAGCAGGTGTATTTCCGGGATGGGGATTACCGGTTGTCGTTCATGTACGGCAACTATACGACGATGACAAATGCAGGACCCGCAATTCTTCGGCGCATCATCCAGCAGAGACTCTCACCGCAATATATTTCCGTCCACGTCACGGACTATGAAATCCGCAAGCTGCTGATGGGTTTGAAAAAGGATGATTTAATCCTTGAGAAAATCCAATTACTGCACGACAATAACATTGACATGCACACCCAGATCGTACTTTGTCCCGGATTGAATGACGGGGCAATCCTTGAGAAGACGATACACGATTTATATCGTTTCAACAAGCATATTATTTCGCTTGCAATCGTTCCCGTTGGTTTAACGGATCACCGGTTCGGCCTTTATGAGCTGAAGAAAGTCGATAAAGATTATGCGAACTCCTTACTAAACACTGTTGAAGTGTGGCAGAAGAAATTCAAGGATGAGATTGGTCGATCATTCGTGTATTGCTCGGACGAGTTCCACATTGTTGCCGGACGCGAGATTCCCGCGGAGGAATATTACGATGGCTTTCCGCAAACTGAAAACGGAGTCGGAATTGTTCGAAGCTTTATCATGGAATTCAACCGGCAAGCGAAGAAGTTTCCTCAAAAGCTTTCATCAAAGAAGAAACTGACGATGGCAACGGCAGAATTGCCGGCAGGTTTTATCCAGAAGCATATCACTCCATCACTCCAACGAATTGGCAACCTCGAACTGGCGGTGAAGATTGTTCCGAACACTCTCTATGGCAAAAGCGTGACGGTTGCTGGACTTCTGTCGGGAAAATGTTTAATATCATCATTGAAAGGCAGAGAACTGGGGGACTTACTGTTGTTGCCGCCCGATATTTTGAACAACGATTCACTCTTTCTTGATGATATGACTGTACCGCAACTTGAAGCAACGCTCGGTGTTCCCGTTATGATATTCGACGGACGCTGGAGCGATGTGTTTAACACACTCATGAAACGGAGACGACACGCACCCTTTGCTACCGCATAGTTCCCAATCATTCCGCGTCTACAACAAAAGGCAAAAAGCATGTTCAGACTCCGCTGCACTTTTATTACTGTATTCATAGTCGCATCATCTCTTCTCGCCGGCGAACCCGCAGGCCGCCCATCCCGTTTTGAAATCCAACACGACTTGTTCATCTCGTCCGGCCATTTGGACTCGACAAATTTTGTGATGCAAACCGTACAGGGTTCCCGCAGGAAAAAATCGGTTGGGCTCGCGGCACTTTACTCGCTTGTCTTGCCGGGGCTTGGTGAATATTATGCCGATGGGTTCGGTTCAGGAAAGTATTTCGCAATAGCCGAAGGCGTTTTGTGGTTGACGTTCGCAACGCTTGATATTCAAGGAAACTCCTTGCGGGACGATGCCCGCACATTTGCGGTGTCGCACGCCGGCATCAATCTAATCGGCAAGAATGATCAATTCTATGTCGACATCGGAAACTTTCAGAACACGCAGGAGTATAACGATAAGCGCTTGCGGGAACGAAGTCCCGATCGACTGTACAACGTGGCAGCAGGTTACGGGTGGGAGTGGGATTCCGAACTTGCGAGAACTGCATTCAAAGACACGCGCATTTCCGGTGAAACGGTTTTGAACAACAGAAAATTTGTTGTGCTCGGACTCGTGCTGAATCACATTGCAAGCGCGATCAATGCAGCCCGGTCTGCCATCTCGTACAACAAAGAAACCGGCGAACAGATGGGAGAACTCCATTTCAAGGCAGATATCATTGGCGGTCTGGCAAACCCTCAGGGTGTGATGGTTACCGTGAGCAAAGGATTTTAATTCCTCTCTAAACTCCGTTTCTCGCCTCAAGTAGTTGGATTTTTGGCTTAACATGCGAAACATAAAATTAGTCCTCGAGTATGACGGTACGGATTTCGTTGGCTGGCAAAGCCAGACCAACGGACGAAATATTCAGGATGAAATAACAAATGTGCTTGATCAGGTTTTACAGGAACCCATTACGTTGATTGGCGCCGGACGGACCGACTCCGGCGTTCACGCACGCGGGCAGGTGGCGAACTTCAAAACGAATTCAACACTCGGCGTAAGTTCGATTCTGAATGCACTGAACGGAACATTACCCGAAGATATTTACATCCATTCCGCGGAACAGGTTGACGTGAAGTTTCATGCACGGTTTGATGCGAGAGAGCGAACCTACAGATATTTTATCGCCCTCAAACCAACGTCCATCGGACGCCAATATCAGTGGTACGTAAAATATGATCTGGATATGGATGCGATGAACCGCGTTGGGCAGCAGATTCTTGGTGAACAGGACTTTCAATCGTTCGCAAAAGCAGAAGCTGACGTCGAACATCACCGTTGTACTGTTCTGAATTCCGAATGGACAAAAACCCCGGCAATGATGATTTATGAAGTCCGTGCGAACAGGTTTCTGCATGGCATGGTGCGCGCTCTGGTAGGGACGATGGTCGACATCGGACGCGGATACATTCCCATTACGCAGTTTCAGGAAATCATGGCTGCCAAAGACAGGCGAAAGGCGGGCATGGCTGTTCCGCCTTCAGGACTTTTTCTTGAAGAAGTTACGTACTGATTGCTCATGATTCTTTTTCTCAAATCCATTTGTTCTTCCTTCGTCCGCATTGCCGCACTCCCGTTATGTTCAATCTTTATTTTCTACCAAACGATGGCGAACTCCCCGGCGATCTCTTATACATTAGGAATGTCCAAACCCTCGACTCACCTCTTTGAGGTGGAGATGAGGTTGGATAGTCTCGATACAAATGAAAAGACACTGGAAGTTGCTTTGCCGAATTGGAGAACGGGACGGTATCTGATACTCGATTTTGCCGGTGGTATTGTTGAGTTCAATGTGGTAGATGGTGCGGGCAAGCCACTTCTCTGGAAGAAAACAGACAAGAGTACATGGCGAATAGAAACGAACAACTCGCCGACTGTTCGTGTTCAGTATAAAGTTTTTGCCAATGAATTTAATTTGCGAACACGAGGCTTAAATGATGAACACGCATTTGTCGATGGCTCGTCGGTATTTATGTATGCGGATAAATTTCGCTGGCAGCCGGTTACACTCACCGTCATTCCATTCAGCAACTGGCATGTAACGACCGGGCTGGATTCAGTTGCCGGAAAGAGAAATGAATTCACCGCGCAGCATTACGAGCATCTCGCAGATTGTCCGTTGGAAATCGGCAACCAGAAGGATTTCAATTTTAAGGTGATGGGAAAAGACCACGTGCTGAGCATGGCCGGCGAAGGAAATTATGATGCCGCTGTTTTGATTCGTGATATTACTAAGATTGTCGAAGAGAATGCAAAATTGTGGGGCGGACTTCCGTATGATCGTTACGTGTTCATGTTCTCTCTCAGTCCATCAGCGGGTGGCGGAACCGAACATATCAACTCTGCTGCTATGGGAGCAAAGCCTTTTATTTTCAAAAATCCTGATACCTATCCGGGATTCAGAAGCCTTGTCTCGCACGAATTTGTTCATACGTGGAATGTAAAGCGTTTGCGGCCCGCTGCACTCAACACGTTTGACTGGACAAAGGAGAACTACAGCAAGGAACTCTGGATCGCTGAAGGCACGACATCCTATTACAGCGGATTGATGTTGTTGCGGTCAGGATTTTCATCTTCGCAGCAGTACACCGACAATATTGCATCCGCCGTCGAATCAGACCGCGGCCGTCCCGGCAATCTTAATCAATCACTCTCCGACTGCAGTTTCGACGCCTGGATCAAATACTGGAAGAGTGGAAAGCAGTCATTCAATTTTGACACTGACTATTACGGAAGGGGCTCATCCGTAAGTCTTATTCTCGACTTAACAATCCGCCATACGACAAACAACAAGCACTCACTTGATGACGTGATGCGTGAAATGTATCGTCAGTTTCCGTTGGGTAAAGGCGGATATACAATTGCCGATTTCCGGAACGTGAGTGAACAAATTGCCGGCTCGAGCTTACAGCGATTTTTTGACGACTATGTTGATGGCTCAAAGCCGCTGCCGTGGGAAGTAGCATTGTCCTATGCCGGTCTGATTCTCACAGAAAAGAGTACCGAGAAAAAAATCTGGCTGGGCGCTACGACCAACGATGTGGGTGAGAAGACGATCGTTAACCGCGTTGTTGCAGGTTCTCCTGCATACGAAGCCGGCCTCGATGCCGATGATGAAATTGTTGCCCTGGACGGTTATAAAGTTCGCACGCGTGATTTAACCTCCCGGATTTCTGACATGAAAGAAGGGACCCGAGTCAGACTCACCGTTTTCCGGGATGACCGCCTGCATGAATTCGACATCGTGTTGCGAACCAACGAGAATGTTCCGATGAAAGTAATGAAGATCGAAAAACCATCGGCTTTACAAAAGGCAATTTATTCCTCGTGGCTTGATTCCTCCACTGAATCCAAAGAGAAGAAATGAACTGGGTGCTTTTAGTAATTTGACAGTCTTCAGATTTTTTCCGTACCATGTAGCAGATTCTTGCCAACATACCGCAAAGGAAGGCACCGGGGCGCGACGGCACCTTCTGATATTTACAAAATGATGAGTATCAATGCTCTCCAAAATCTTTTCATGCGCCACGTACGGGGTTAATGCATACCTCGTAGAAGTTGAGACACACATCGAAAACATGATTCCCGGTTTCATCATCGTCGGTTTGCCGGACGGGGCGGTGAGGGAGAGTCGTGAACGCATTACGGCTGCAATAAAAAACTCCAACTTCCAGCCCATCAAGAAAAAAATCACCGTCAATCTCGCTCCTGCAGACATCAAGAAGGAAGGTTCTGCGTACGATCTGCCAATGGCGATAGGAATTCTTGCGGCGACCGAACAGGTAGACACGTCCGTCCTGAATGAATTCGTGTTGCTGGGAGAACTGGCTCTGGACGGAACGCTGCGTCCCGTGCACGGCACACTTCCCATGGCGCTTGAAGTTCGCAGGAAACACATCCGCGGCATGATCATTCCGAAGGAGAATGGAAAGGAGGCAGCAATGGTGGACGGAATTCAGGTCTATCCGATGTCCTCGCTGAAGGAGACGGTTGAATTTCTGAACGCCGACCACAAGCTTCTCGCGCCATTGAAGGTGGACGTCTCCGAACTCTTCACGCACGACCAGAAGTACATGTCCGACTTTGCCGATGTGAAGGGACAGGAAAATGTGAAGCGGGCGCTTGAGGTTGCTGCTGCCGGCGGACATAACATTATCATGATCGGGCCGCCCGGCTCAGGTAAAACAATGCTCGCGAAACGCCTGCCGAGTATTCTCCCGCCGATGTCATTCGAAGAAGCGCTTGAGACGACTAAAATTCATTCCGTTGCCGGCATGCTTCAACCCGATACCGCGCTGGTTGCGACACGTCCGTTCCGTTCTCCTCATCATACAATCTCCGATGCCGCGCTCGTCGGGGGAGGGACAATCCCACGTCCGGGAGAAATTTCTCTTTCGCACCACGGCGTGCTGTTTCTCGACGAGCTTCCGGAGTTTGCGCGCAATGTGCTTGAAGTCCTCCGTCAGCCGCTTGAGGATGGAAGAGTGACAATCAGCCGTTCGAAGATGTCGGTGGAGTTTCCCGCCAACTTCATGCTTGTGTGTGCGATGAATCCGTGTCCGTGTGGTTACTACACAGACCCGAACAAGGAGTGCACCTGCAATCCCCAGGTGATCCAGAAATATATGGCGAAGATTTCAGGGCCGTTGCTAGATAGAATCGACCTGCATATCGAAGTCCCCGCAGTGAAGTACAAAGAACTCTCAAGCAAGGAGAGCGGGGAGAAGTCTGAGCAGATTCGCACACGGGTAATTGTGGCAAGGGACATTCAGTCGAAACGCTTCAAAGGGAGAAAGGATTTGTTTGCGAATGCAGACATGCAATCCCGAGAGATCCGTGAATTTTGCAAGATTGATGAGCAGGGAGAAGAGTTGCTGAAGATGGCGATAACAAAACTCGGACTTTCAGCGCGGGCATATGACCGCATTCTGAAAGTCGGAAGAACCATTGCGGATCTTGCCGGAAGTTCAGAGATAAGGCCGGAACATTTGAGTGAAGCAATTCAATACCGAAGTCTCGACAGAAATCTGACGTCGTAATTTCTACATTTTGAACAGAAAACAATTCAGTATCATGAAACTCAGTCCCACATTCTAAATTCTTTCTGTTTATCACTGAAACTGTTCCCTTTCTTCTGATACTCTTGCTCGCGTACTCGAATCGGTACAACGACGGATCAAAGGAATAGCGACGTTCACAAGAAGAGATGCTTGACAAATCAGAATCAATTGTGTAGCCTGTAGGCGCAATCTCCCTTCATTCATCTCTATACGAACGAGATCAAATGATTCCGATCAGATTCCTGATGGTTCTCATCACTGTGATGTTTTGTTTTGCCGACTCTGTTGTGGCAGGCCCATGGCCCCGCAAGCAGGGGAGCGGGTTTATCCAATTAGGCTTCAGCACGATCGGTTACAATAAGATATACGACGATCATTCCGAAAAGGCTCCCGTGTTTGCCGATGTACACGATAATGTGCTGCAACTATTCGGTGAAGTGGGTTTGACCGATCTGTTAACTTTCACTGCAGCGATTCCATTCAAATTTATTTCTGTGAGTCCGCAACCCACGTTATTTGCCCCCTCGACGACAAAGTTAAGTAACAGCGGAATCGGAGATATCGATGTCGCTGCACGATACAGCTTGTGGAGTCAAGACGGCTACATTCTCTCCGGCGGAGTACGGGTTGGAATTCCTGCCGGTGATGTAAAGGATAGGAACGGGCTTGTTTTAGGAGATGGAGAATATAATGCAGCCCCGATGGTTCTTTTCGGAAAGTCATTCTATCCGGAACCTGCGTACATCACCGCCGATGTCGGGTTCAACTTTCGCGGCAAGAGTTTTTCCAATGAATTGCTCTATAACATTGAAGCGGGGTATGGTTTTCTGGATAGCCGCCTCTTTTTGATTTTGCTGATCTCAGGGAAAGAATCCACGTCATCGGTTCCGACGAAATACTATGCAGCGACGGCCTACGGTCTATGGAACAACAATCAGGAGTACACTGCAATTGCACCGAAAGTTCTCTACAAAGTCTCAGAGCACACGGGGATTTCACTTTCTTTTACGACTGCAGTTCATGGCAGGAACATAGCAGGGGGTTTCGTTTTCGCGGCCGGAGTGTTTCATGAGTTTTAACCGACGAATGGCGACGTTGACGCTATTGCTGTGCCTGAGTGTCGGCGTTGCCTTCGCTTCGGGGTTGCATGACCTTTTCTCTGAAGCGCTCAAGGATCACGCCAAAGACGGCAAGGTGAATTACGCGGCCTTTGGGAAAGATAAACGGTTTACGGAGTACCTTTCAATCTTGAAAAGTACCAATCCAGCATCGATCAAGTCCGGAAACGATCGTCTGGCCTTTTGGATCAATGCGTACAACGCGTTCACCATCAAACTGATCCTCGACCATTCTCCGGTGAAAAGCATCAGGGATATTGAAGTGGGCGGGAAGGGACCGTGGGACATCGAATGGATCGAGATTGCAGGGTCGAAATACAGTTTGAACAAAATTGAGCATGCGGTCATCCGGAAACAATTCGATGAACCACGCATTCACATGGCGCTTGTGTGTGCTGCGAAGAGTTGTCCGCCCCTCAGGTCGGAGGCCTACGAAGGGAAGAGGCTTGACGCCCAGTTGAACGACAGTGCAAAAAGATTCCTTGCCGATACAACAAGAAACCGGTTCGACCGAACGACCAACACGCTGTATCTTTCGGAACTCTTTTCATGGTATGGAGAAGACTTTCAGAAAGGGTACGGCTCTGCGGCGAAATTTGCGCTCACTGTCATGGGTGTTCCATATTCAGAACCTCTAACGGTCAAATATAAGCCGTACAACTGGGACCTTAACGAGTGACGATCTTCACCTCCTCCTCTCGTTCCGAGCAACGTGAGGTTCTTTCGGGCACATCGGTGGCCAAGAGGGGTGACTGATTCTTTCGGCCGCTATTGACTCGCACGAACTCAATGTCGATATTGCGTGTGAGGTAGTTCCTTCCGTTTTGCGTCTTTATATTTATTCAATCTTAATTGTCATGGGACAACAGCAGCTTCTGTTTCTCATACTCGGCGCCTGTATTATCGGCATAGCGATTTCGATTGGAGTGATTGCAGTTCAATCCAATTCCAACGTCGATTATCGTTCCGCGCTTCAATCCGATTTGAGGGTTATTGCAGAGAACGCCCGCGCCTATTCTTCTCGATCATGCGAGCAGGAAGGCGGGGATGGAACGTTTATCGGTTTGACGTCTACTCCCGAAGGTATGCGCAAACTTTCTGCAGGACTTCCGTTATATGGCGGAAAGTTTTCGATCATCAAGAGCGGGAACTCCCGCTCGGTCCAGATCCTTGGACTCGGTTTCTCTCCGGGCATCAATCCCCGTAAACCTATTAAGATGTTGATGACTGTTTTTCCCGAGTCAACGTCCATTGTTATGCTCAACTGACCTCGTTGTATCTCCCTCCGTTTTCCTTTATCTTACCTTAGATTTAGTATTCATCTCTCACACAATCAGGAACTTCATGCACAGAGTTACGCTCATCCCGGGTGATGGCATAGGCCCGAGCATTGCAGATGCAGCTGTAAAAGTTATCGAAGCGGCAGGCGTTACAATTCAATGGGATAAGGTTGAAGCCGGCATGGCGGCGATTGACAAGTATCGTGATCCGCTTCCTCCGGGCGTTATTGAATCAATCAAGACAAACAAAGTGGCTCTTAAGGGTCCGCTCACAACTCCCATAGGCTCCGGCTTCCGAAGTGTGAATGTTGCCCTAAGAAAAGAGTTTGACCTCTACGCAAACATTCGTCCCGCCCATTCGTTTGAAGGAGTTCCATCACGCTACAAAGACATTGACCTTGTGATCGTCCGCGAAAACACGGAAGAATTCTATGCGGGGATTGAACATTACATCGACCCTTCAAGAAGTGCGGCAGAAACGATTGGTATTGTAACACGCATGGGATCGGAGCGCATCGTTCGTTATGCATACGAGTACGCACGCAAATTCGGCCGGAAAAAAGTAACGACTGTACACAAGGCAAACATCCTTAAATACACAGGCGGACTTTTTCTTGACGTCTCACGAGAGGTAGGGAAACTTTATCCCGAAATCCAGACGGATGATAAAATTGTCGACAATACGGCGATGCAAATGGTTGTGAACCCTCATCAGTTCGACGTCATCGTAACAACAAATTTGTTCGGTGATATTCTTTCGGATCTGGCCTCGGGATTAGTGGGAGGGTTGGGGCTGGCTCCCGGTGCGAACATCGGGTATGACGAAGCAATCTTCGAGGCAGTGCACG
This sequence comes from Bacteroidota bacterium, assembly GCA_046597825.1. GTDB lineage: Bacteria > Bacteroidota > Ignavibacteria > UBA10030 > UBA6906 > CAADGV01. The sequence continues at coordinate 11,312 of JBKJJX010000341.1, forward strand.
GCAGTGCGCCCGATATTGAAGGGAAGAATCTTGCAAATCCATGCGCTCTGATTCTTGCCAGCGTGATGATGCTTCGTTATTTGGGAGAAGAGTCAGCGGCAGGGAGGATAGAAAACGCCGTGGGTCAGGTACTGAAGGAGGGGAAGTCTGTTACTGCAGATTTAAAGCCGTCAGTCCCTGTCGGAACAATTGAAATGACCGCGGCGATTATTGAGAAGCTGAAATAATTCTGAGTCTTCAGAGTTCATAGGACCTCGGATCCGATCCTATGAACTCGCAGACTCTTTATATTACTGTATCTTGTTTCCTCCAACATCGGTAAGAACCGTCTCTCCGATTTTCATTTTCTCAACCGGATCGCGGATCACCTTCAAATCTCCCACCACAACGACAGCCATTTTCGATGTGTCGAGATACTTCTTTGACACCTTCTGCACATCCTGAAGCGTTACTTTGTTGATGTTCTGAAGATAAGTCTCGTAGTAGTCCTCCGGCAGATTATACAGAACTATGTTTTGCAAAGCGCCTGCAATTTGTGCCGGAGTTTCAAATGTGAGGGCAAAGTTTCCTGTCAGACCTTTCTTTACAAATTCCAGATCGTCTTCTGTAATTCCATCTTTGAACGTCCTGTCGATTTCATAGAAAAACTCCCGCAACGAGCTATCCGTCTTTGAAGTTGTGACGCCCGCAGAGGCTACGAACGGACCAGCCTGTTTGTTCATCTGGAATGCAGATCGTGCGCCGTACGTGAAGCCATGTTTCTCGCGTAAGTTCATATTAAGGCGGCTCGCAAACTGCCCGCCAAGCATACGATTCATCAGGCTGATGGCAAAGAAATCCGGAGTGTTCCGTGCCACTGCCGGATAGCCTATCCGAATCTCTGATTGAGGAGCGCCCGGTTTGTCGATCAGATAGACTCTTCGCTTATCGACCGTCGGGGTCGCGGGAAGTTTTGCTGTCGGGACATTTGCGGGCTTCCAAGCAGCGAATAACTTTTCGAGTTTGGGAACAACATCATTCAGCTTCACATCTCCGACAACGATCAGCGTTGCGTTGTTCGGGCGATAGTACGTCTCGTAAAATCCAACCAGATCATCCCGCGTCATGTCCTTGATTGATGTTTCGTCACCGGATGTGTTCAATCCGTACGGATGATTGTTCCCATAGATGATCTTGTTAAAAGAGAGTGAAGCGATAGTTGCTGCACGATCTTTTTGTTGAAGCAAGCCGGTCAATCGTTGCTGCTTCACACGGTCGAAGTCTGCTTGAGGAAATGTCGGATTGACGATGACGTCTGCATACAGTTCAAGAGCCTGATCGAGATGCTTTGTCATCGTTCCGAGCGTAATCGACGAACCATCTGTAAACGCATTGACGTTCAGATTCGCTGCGATGTAATCCAAATCTTCGGCAATCTGAAGTGAGGAACGTGTCTTTGTCCCTTCGTCCAGCACCTCGGCAGTCATTGTTGCGAGGCCGGACTTTCCCATCGGGTCGGCGAAGGAGCCGGTTTGCAATATCATGTTAAACGCTGCAAGAGGAAGTTCGTGCGCTTCCACCAGCCATACGCGCAAGCCATTCTTCAATGTTGCCTTTTGAATATCGGGCAAGTCAACTTTCGGAACACTCTGTGCTTTTGGCCGAACAGTACGATCAAGCTCCTGTGTAAACGCTGTCATTGAAATCCCCGCTGCAAGAATAAAAATGATGAATGGTTTCATTGTTTTTCTACGCCTCCTTTGCGTTCGATTTGTTTCTGCTCGGCGGCAAGATCAGGTTTGCCTTCAGGTACGACGCTCAGAGAGACTTTCTTTCCACCAAGAACTTTTTTTGCAACAGCCAGAACTTCACTTGCGGTGATTCCTTTGTAGCGGTCGAACTCTTTGTTGATGTTGTTCGGATCGCCGGTATACGTGTAGTATGTTGCCAGCGAGTTCGCCTTGCCGAGCACAGTTGCCAGACTGTTTGTCAGCGAGGATTCACGATTGTTGATCGAAGTTTGGATTTCTTTCTCATTCACCCCGTCTTTCATCATGGTTGCAAGTTCATCATTGACGATGTTTTCCATTTCGGTCAGATTCTTGCCGGGCTTTGCCGTTACTTCGATTCCGAATTGGCTGGCGAGCAACGAGCTCGCCTGGTACGCGCTGACGGATTGCGCTACCTGCTTGTCATAAACGAGAGTTTTGTACAGCCGTGAATTTTTCCCTGAAGCAAGAATATCAGCCAGAACGTCGAGCACAGCATCTTCCCGCGTATTCATTGGGGGGGATGGCCACTCCATGTACAGGCGCGGCAACTGGACTTTATCTTCAAAGACCAGGCGCTTGTCTTCGCTCAAGGATGCCGGTATTGGTGTCGCATGCGGAATTTCTTTTCCCCGCGGGATGGGGCCGAAATATTTCTTCACCCACTCTTTTGCCTGAACGGGATTGAAGTCGCCGGCAATGGTTACGACTGCATTATTCGGCGCGTAGTAGATCCGGAAAAAGTCTTTCACGTCCTCAAGTGTTGCCGCTGAAAGATCTTCCATATACCCGATAACCGGCCAGCTGTATGGATGCGTGTCCGGATACATTGCTTTCGCGATCTTCTCCCATGCTGTTCCGTAGGGCTGGTTGTCCACGTTTTGCCGCCGTTCGTTTTTCACGACGTCTCGCTGATTGTCCAGCTTCTCCTGCGTCATTGCCGGTAGAAGGAAGCCCATGCGGTCCGATTCGAGGTACAGCGAAAGCTCAAGGTAATTACTCGGAACGACCTCGAAATAGTTTGTCCGGTCGCTTGACGTTGACCCATTAATATTCGCGCCGACTTCTTGCAGCAGTTTGAAATGTTCATCGTCGGCAACATGCTGCGATCCCTGAAACATCATATGTTCAAACAAATGGGCGAACCCCGTTCGTTTCATCTTCTCATTCTTCGAACCGACGTTGTACATAACGACAGTTGCGGCAACGGGAGCTGAATGGTCTTCGTGCAGAATGACAGTCAGGCCATTGTCGAGCTTATATTGCTCGAAGGATACTTTTGTTTGAGTGTGTGCTGGCCGGGTTGTAGACATGAATGCAAATCCTGTAATGAGTAATGCAAAACCGATTCGTCGCAGTGCTTCAAATCCGGGCGGCGACAATGAGGATTCCGATGCGTGCGTTCGCATGGGGAGGCTCTCCTTGTGTTAGTAGATTGAAATGGATTAGAGGAAATTCAGTGACCAAATATCTGCAATCTTCTACGTAAAATCCATAAAAGTGTTCCACGGGAGAGCTTCGAAGTTCAAAATGAGATTGATTTCACCGATGTTTTTCTCGTAATTGGATTTGTACAACTCTTCGAACTTTTAAGCCCGTCATTAGGAGGATCAAACAAATGAAATCGCTGCTACTGCTTTTTCTCGGATTGTCTTCTACTGTTTTTGCACAATCAATTGTTCAGGTTATTCCGCTGCCGAGCTCAACCTATTGGAATAGTGCATGGGGATTAACTGCGGACTCTGCTCATCTCTACATTTCAAGCAACAGATCTACAGCAACTGAAGGCCGGAAGATTTTCAAGCTGAATTTTTCCGGGCAGATTGTTGACAGCATCTTGCTGCCAACAGGCATTGTCAGCAGTCAGGGATTAGCGCGGGATGCGGCAGGGAATTTCTATTATCTCCGCCGCTACACGGCAAATGGGACGATCATGAAATTCTCGCCGGCAGGCGCATTGATTGATACGCTACGGCTTCCATCCAACAAATTTCCCGGCGGAATCGCATGGGACGGAAATTATGTCTGGTATTCCATCTACTCACCGGATGCGGAAGCTGGATTATACAAAGTGAATTGGACAACCAAAGAAGTTGTCGATACGATTCTTGTTCCGACGAAGCAGCCGTACGGTATTACGTGGGACGGTACGTATTTGTGGTATGTTGAAAACGGATTCCAAAGCGATCCCCAGGGAATGTTCAAAGTAAATCCGGTTACGAAAGATACAGCCGGTTTTGTTCCCGCTCCTGTAGATCCCGGCGGCACGAGACCCAACGACGCTGCATGGGATGGACATTACATGTGGTTGCTTGCCGAACCCCTCGGCGCGAATACCGGACGTTCATTGTACAAGTATGATTTGGGTGGGGGTGGGACACCGGATATTAACCTTTTCCCCCCGTCATTGAATTTCGGGAATCGGCGCCTCATTATCCCGATCTCTTACTACAAGGACAGTGTAAGCATACAAAATGTGGGTTCTGCTTCTTTGAGGATTGACAGCGTTAAGGGTAATACCGCTGGAGGGGCTTTCTTCACGACTATATCAACTCCTGTTACGATACCACCTAGTGGGTTGGTGCCCTTCGTAATTGGATGGTCTCCACAGGTGTTTGGTTTGGATTCTGTCAGGTTTACGATGTACTCGAACGATCCCGACGAAAGTGAGGTAACTTTCAAAGTCTCAGGTTTCGGCATCTACGGCAACCCTCGGATTTCCGTGCCTACATCTAACAATTTCGGCGTGAAAAGAGTGGGGAGCTCGAACACATGGTTATTGACAATCCAGAATCAAGGAGGACCGCAGCTTTCAATCTCATCCATCTCAACATCAAATGCTGCATTCAAAATCGACTCGGTGGGCTTGCCTCTCGTTATTGATTCACTCGGGACTGCAACGGTGCGCGTGTGGTTTCGTCCGGTTGTAGCAACTTCGTACATCGACACAATAAAGATCAGCAGCAACGCTTCGAACGGTCCAACGACAAAGATTGTTGTAAGCGGATCAGGCGATGCAACACCGGTACCTCTCGGGCAGCCATTCTGGACGTACACGGTTCCTAACAATCCGCGCACAAGTTCAAATTCCAAACTCATGAAAGCCGTCCGGGCGATCAGCGATATCACCGGAGACGGAAAACCGGACATTGTCGTCTCATGCGAAAATTATTGGACAATGGCGTTGAATGGCAATGCCTCCGGCACGAACGATTCCCTTTGGGCATTCAACACATTTATCTCCAACAACAGCGCCGGGTCGATAGGAACAACCGGCGATTATTCTCATCAAAAGGCACTTGCAGTTGCCGACTTGAATCGTGATGGGAAAAAGGATGTTATCATCGGTACTGGCGGAGGAAACGAGCATGTCTACGCACTCGACGGACGCAATGGCCGCATCATATGGCAATTCGGTACGGATGCGCCGGATAGTTTCGGCCTCGGCGACATTACTGCAGTTGATGCATCGACCGATTACAACAACGACGGAATTCCGGATGTGCTGGCAGCCGCAGCTGCAACGGATCAGGGTGGCACAGGATGTCGCCGAACTATTTATCTCTTCAACGGCTCACTCGGAAATATTCTCTGGCAATCTCCGCTTCTCGGGTTCACGCATGGTGTTGCCTCGGTGGCAGACCTCAACGGAGATGGCAAACCTGATGCGATCGGCTGTGTTGGCGAACCTTCATACAAAGCGGTGGCATACAACGGTTCGAATGGTGGCGTGTTGTGGGAGTTTCCTGTAGCAACAGCAACGGGAGGAGCAAAAGAAGTGATGCAGTTTCCGCGGCCTGCACAACCGCCGGACATTATTGTGGGCGCCTTCTGGGGACCTGTGTATCGTGTCCGCGGAACAGATGGCGGACAAGTCTGGTCGTACTCTACCGGAGGAACGGGTGGGGGAGGAGTAATGCAACTTGCCCGCCTGAAGGATGTTACCGGTGATGGTGTTGATGAAGTTCTCGCAGCGTTGCTCGGCAACGGCATTGTTTGTATCAATGGTGCAACGGGAACAAATGTCTGGTCGCTGCCAACGGGAAACACAATGGGGATTTCAACAATCCCGGACTTGAACAACGATGGCTTCGATGATGTCGCCATTGCGGTTCAGAACCAGGGAACAATGATCGTAAGAGGTCAGGATGGCGTGCAGCTCGGAATCTATCCGACAGGAAGCCTGCAAACCCGTGAAGTTGCGACCGTGCCGGACATGGACGGGAACGGAAGTTTTGAGATTATTATGGGAGGACAACAAGGGAATGTTGCACTGCTTTCCGGCGGCAATCTCGTTACAGATGTGGGTGTTTCAGCGAATGAGCTGCCGCAACAATTTGAGCTTTCACAGAACTATCCCAATCCATTTAACCCTATCACAACAATTAACATAAGTCTTCCGGCTCAATCAGACTTCTCGCTCAAGATTTTTGATCTTCTTGGAAGGGAAGTGAGATCGTTTGTTTTCCAGCGGGCTGCCGCCGGCAAACATCAAATTGTTTGGGATGGGAAGAATGAATCCCGCAAGAATGTTGCGAGCGGCGTTTATCTGTATCAATTCCGAACAAACGAGGTGACGCTCACGAGACGCATGATCCTGTTGCGATGAGATAGGAGCACATGCGATATCGGGTATAGCGCACCTGCGACGTTGAAATTCGTAGTGAGGATTACATCCGGCATGTGCAACATCATCTCGGGCAGATTTTCAGCGATGCGGATCCAAGAATGCGGAAGCGATGGGCGGCGAGAATCGACTGACCCCGGGTTCAAGCGCATGTTGACCTTGGTTGAATGAATTATTTGTAGAAGGAAATTGAATGAGAAAATCAGTTACAGAATCTACGGTCTTGTTCTTAAGCATTATCAAGTGGGTGTTTCTTGCAACCGTTGCAGGCGTCATAGTTGGCGCCGCCGTTACATTTTTCCTGAAGGTACTAAATTGGAGTACAGGTTTCGGCGCAGAGTATCCGAATTATTTCTGGCTCCTTCCCGTTGCGATGTTTCTGAGCGCGCTCATGATCAAATATCTTGCGCCTGACGCAGAGGGTCACGGCACGGAAAAAGTTATCGAAGCAGTTCACAAGCGGGCGGGAAGGATCCCGATCCTTGTCGTTCCGGTCAAGCTTGTTGCGACGCTTATTACCCTGGCGACCGGCGGTTCGGCGGGAAAAGAGGGACCGTGCGCCCAAATCGGAGCGGGCCTTACATCCGTGTTCAGCGACCTCATGAAGTTCGATGACCATGATCGGAAGAAGCTGGTCATCTGTGGAATCAGTGCCGGGTTTGCCTCGGTGTTTGGAACACCTATCGCCGGTTCAATCTTTGGCGTCGAAGTGTTGTTCGTCGGCGCAATCATGTACGATGTGTTGCTTCCCTCGTTCATTGCAGGAATCATGGCGTATCAGGTCTCATCGGCCTTCGGCATTACGTATTTCCATGAAGCCGTGAGCGTGTTGCCGGTGTTTTCTGAAGCATTTATGATAAAAGTTCTGCTCTCCGGACTTTTCTTCGGACTCTGTTCGATATTCCTGATCGAAACGATTAAATGGGGAGAGAAGATTTCGAACCGGCTTCAGGTGTGGGTACCATTGAAAGGCCTCATCGCAGGC
>JBKJJX010000134.1:0-22701 GCA_046597825.1 Bacteroidota bacterium
CAGGTCGTGATCACCCGCCAATGCGTACGTTGGAGAACGAATGGAACAACCCAAAAATGTTCAGCAACCATAACACTACCGCGATAACGACAACGGCGTTCAGTATTTTCTTCATTGTGGCTTGCATTGGTATGTAGCTGTTGATGAGCCACAAAAGAACGCCTACCACAATCAGAATGATAACAACCTGGGTTAAGGGCATTTCAACCTCTTTGTTTGGAATACAATCTGGATGCCTCTGGAAACAAAAAAGGCCCGGATCGTCTCGGGCCTGCAATCTTATTATTTGTTAAGTCCCATAGTGGGCGCTCGATCGACAATAATCTCTACTCGTCGATTGTTCGCACGTCCTTCGGCGGTGGTGTTATCCGCAACCGGTCTGTCTTCACCGATTCCCTGCGCTCTAATGAGATCACCCGCGTAACCACGCGAGATGATGTACGAGCGCACCGCATCGGCCCGCCGCTGTGATAATTCCTGGTTCGAGCTGGACGAACCTTGTGAGTCCGTATGACCTTCAACAGTAAGTTTTCGATCCTTCGTCGCCATGAGCGCCTCGGCAACCTGATTCAGCCGATTCTGAGCGGCCGGCATGATTGCAGATTTGTTCGATGCAAATAAAACACTTCCCGAAAGTGTAATTACCAGACCGCGTGCTTCTTCCTTTACTGCCGCGAGTTTGGCCAGATCTGCCTGTGCGTCTGCAGCGCGCTTCTCTGCGTCGAGCCGTGCTTTCTGCTCTGCTGCAAGTTGCTCTCCTTTGAGCGCATTACTTTTTTCCGCTGCGGCGAGATCCTCTTTCGTATTTTTCACAATCTGGGTTTGAGCTGCCTGAAATTCCTTGTCCGCCTTGGCAGTGGCAGCATTTCCGGCAGCAGTGGCCGCAAGTGCTTCCGCCATCTTTGCTTTGCGATCCGCTATATATGCAAGATCTTTCGTTCGAAATGATTTAGGGCTGTCCTTGAACGACTTCTCTGCAACAGCAAGCGCTTCTTCCGCTTTGTGCAGTTCTGCAGGAACTAATGTTGCCGCTTGCCCGGCACTCGCGTTCTGGTACGCCCGACGAGCTTCGAGAAGTTCTGCCGGTGGTGCACTCGCAGCACAACCAACGAGTAGTGCAGCAAACGCAAGAGTGATGAGATATGTAATGGATTTCATAAGTTAATTCCTTCCCTGTGGTAATTGATTGTCTTGCCGAAGTTGTCGCACACGCTCTATTGCCTGTACTGCTTCCTTCTTATCAGTATCGCTACGAGATAAGGCTACTGCCAACTCGCCATCGGCCTGGGCGCGCAATAGCATTGAATCGGCTTCTTCCTTGTCGCCCTTTGTTGCAAGTCCTTTTGCATTCTCCAATTCTTCCTTTGCAAGCTGGAGATAAAGAGATGCACTTGGGACTTTGGACGCACCGACCTCTTCAGCAGCACGAATGGCTGATGTGGATGCTTCTTTATTTATCGGGGGTGTACTTCCGCACCCTGCAAGTACTGCAGTGAGCAGAACTCCTCCCGCCAGCATGACCATATTCAGATATCTCATTGAATCCTCCTTATTATTGTTGTGGTGACGAGATGCTCAATTCCTGCTAATCAAGAATGGAGAATCACCTTTTCGAAACTGTGTTAGTGTACCGAAGTGCTTCCTGCAATCCAATCGACCGAAAGGATGAAAGAGTAGCTAATCCTTTTACGGAAACGAAATGCTCTTCACGCTTATTCTATGAACGACAACAAGCCCGAGGTAGCGACCCTCGCATCTGCCAACTTCTCGTCGCTACCCTGGACCAACCAACTCTACCATTAGTTGAGTTTGCCGTTTTCAGCCGCATCCTTCATCTTCTCGTTCGCAAAGATGGCAACCTCAACGCGCCTGTTCTTCTGGCGACCTGCTGCCGTTTCATTCGAAGTCACCGGGTGCAACTCGCCGAGTCCGACAGTGGAAATCCTTGAACCGGCAACGCCCTGGCCTTTTTGATAGTCTGCAACCGATTGAGCGCGACGTTCAGACAATTTCTGATTAGACTCTTCGCTGCCTTCGTTGTCTGTATCGCCTTCAATAAGTATGTTGGTGTCCGGATATTTATTCAGAATCCTCGAAAGACTTTCAATGTTCGATCGGGCGCCCGGCTGAAGCTCTGAAGAATTCGTGGCAAAGAGAATTCCGGAATCGAACGTGATTTTGATTCCCTCGCCGACGCGTTCGATTTTTGCATTCGAGAGATCCTGTCTCATCTCCTCCGCACGCTTGTCCATATTATGGCCGATGATCGCACCGGTTGTTCCACCCACAGCAGCCCCGATGATCGCGCCAAGGGCAGTATTCCCCGCCGCCTTCCCGATGAGACCGCCAACAACAGCACCACCTCCCGCACCTATGGCTCCACCTTTCACAGCGTTACTGGCTGAACATCCCACCATGGCAGCCGAGAGACACAGCACCAATGCAATGACTCCGTTCCTGTTTGCTTTCATAACCGTTCCTTTCTCGAAATGAAAAAATGCATACATCTTTTTTTGTTGCTCTTGAAAATATCTATGCTTGTAACATTTGCTCTGCCAGACGGAATGCCTTCAACTTCAATTGCTCTCCGCGACCAAACCAGATTGAACTTAACCGCGCTGTCGGGTTCCCCTCCAACATCATATGGTCTGTGTATTCGGTGACACTGTTGAATGCACCCCATACAGTTCCGCGCGAAAGATTTGCACCGAGGCCGGACTCATATAATTGAAGCACACTTTCGCGAATCTCCTGGGTTCTTGTCGTGTTTTCCTCTTTTTCGCCGTCCGGAACCAGAGTCTGTACGTACTGCCGTAGTTGGTTCTCCGTGATCTTCGTGGACGCCATGTAATTGAATACTGTTTCGAGTCGGTCACATAATGAAATCGAAGAGCCAAGTATAGTCACCGCTTGGCCTAAATCTTTTGCCGCGTTGCCCCCACCGCGAATATACATTTCGCCTTCTCCGCGCAATGCAGACGTGAGAGTATTATTGCATACCACCCGGACGGGGGTAAGTTTCGCATGCACTTGTGATCTCCCGTCATGGTTGTTTGTAAGGAGAAGATATTTGTTGACGATGTCGTTTCCATGCACCCTGATATACCCCGGAAGCTTCGCAAGAAGCCACACACGTTCCCCGTTTCCGAACGAGCCTGCTGTTTCATAGGTCGCCTCACCTTCGGCAACCAATGCATCGAAGAAGCGGAAGGCGTCGATATTCTGAATTGGTTCATAATCTCCCTCGGCAATACCCAGAAACTGGTCGGTATCGGTGCGCATGGTGACACTACCTTCTACAGGCGCCAGGAGCATTTCGCGGATTGGTTTTTTGACAACGGTGAAATCCAATCCGGCAAACGTCATTGCTTCCTGCGCGGTTTGAGGATGATTCAACTCAACACCCAGTCTTTGCCACGGAGATGGTGGTGTTTCAGGATAAGGGGACGGAGTTCGCGGAACCCGCAGCCGTAGTTTCCGTAACGTCTCTTCACTCACCGTGGAATTACACGATGGATGACCTGCAGTAGTTATGGTGTACAGTGGAAAAATTTCTCCTAACGACGTGTCTTGCCAACCAAGAAACCTCGCGTCTGCATCCGAACCGGGTGCGAGTAGTGTTTTCTGCGATTTTATTGTTTGTTCCATTTTAGTCGCTTTCAGCCTTGGGACGACTTGGTTTTGAGTGCAAATAAGTATACACACAATTACCCCGGATGGAATCAATCCTAAGGACGAAAACGGAGTTAATCCCTTCGACGGAGAACAAGCGAAGAAAAGGCTGAAATAACGAAATGAATGGATTCTGCAGTGGGCGGAGTTGTGGCAACAGTGTCGGCTCGGCAATGTTGCACTGTCAACCGGGGGCGATTCCTTATAGCTGAAAAGCGTTGAATTCTATGATGTCCAACCCTGCCACCACACGTTCGGTATTGGAAAGATCGCCAATGATGTTCCGTACCGGCAATGGAAGTTTGCGAACCAGCGTCGGGATGGCGAAGATTTGGTTCTCACGGGCAAGTCGTGGATTTTTCTGAAGGTCAATCACTTCGATGTGGTAGTTGCCTTTCAATTGTTCTTCACAGATTACCTTGAGATTCTTTATGGTAGTAGCAGTCCTCTTCGTCTTTCCTGCAACAAACAAACGAAGATCCCACGTCGCAGCTTTGGTTTTCACCCTGTGTTTTTTTTGTCGAGCGGTTTTCGATTTCCCTGATGCTATGTTCACAATTCAACCCTCCTTGGTGTTCAACTCTTCTTTTTGCCTCTTGATTTAAGAGAAATATCTCCCTTTCGACTCTTCGCCATTTTTACTTTGTCCTGGACGAAGCTTTCAATCCTCGCCTTCTCAATACCGATCACTTTGAGGGATTCCACTTCTGCTGATTCAAATTCCGATCGCAGGACGGCAATTTTCGCCTCCATCACATGCCGCTTGCGCTTTAGCCCGAATTGATGGCGCCCGACTTCCTGCTGAAGCCATAATTGCTCCGCTTCGTCACGAATCTCTTGCGATAGTCGCGCCGAGCCTGTCAAAACTCCGTCCGGACCAACATAAACATCAACGAGGTCGACACCGCGGCTTGTCAACTTAAACTCACGAATCTGATTCGAGTGTTCCATGCCGCGTGATTTCAGCACATACAAACCCCTGTTCCGTTCACCGCCAATTTCAATATCGCTCAAGAGCAGCCACGTATCGATCAGGGATGAGACGTACACATCGGTCGTCTCCGTATCATCGTTGTTGCTGGATGAGAGACTGGTGAAGAATGCCGTAACCTGTTTCATCTTCAAAAAGTCGACGAGACGCAGCAGCATTGATTTGACTTCCGTTTGGTTTTCTTGTGTTGCGAACGCATTTATGGGATCGAGGACAACAATGTGCGGCTTGAATTTGTTGATCAGTTTGATGCTTGTCGTGAGATGTGTTTCCAGCCCATAGAGACTCGGACGCGTTGCATGGAACTGAAGCAATCCCTTCTTCTCCCAGGGTTCTAAATCCGTTCCGATGGAACGCATATTGCGTACCAGTTGACTCGGAGCTTCTTCGAACGTAAAGTACAGAACACGCTCTCCTCTCGCGCATGCCGCATTTACAAACTGTGCTGCGACGCTCGTCTTCCCTGTACCGGCAGTTCCCGACACAAGCACCGTGCTTGCGCGAAAGTACCCTTTCCCGGAGAGCATGGTATCAAGGCGCGGAATGCCGGTGGATATTCTATCGGTGGAAGAGGAATAATTCAACCCCAACGACGTGACGGGGAGAACCGAAAAACCATCTTCGTCAATAAGGAACGGATACTCGTTCGTGCCGTGTGTCGAACCGCGATACTTGACTATACGCAACCGTCGTATGGATGATTGGGCGTTGACGCGATTATCGAGCAGAATAACACAATCAGAAACGTACTCTTCCAAACCCTGACGCGTGAGCGTACCCTCGCCGCGCTCGGCGGTAATAACCGTTGTAACGCCTTTCCCCTTCAGCCAGGCGAATAACCGGCGCAGTTCAGCGCGCAGAATCAACGGATTGGGTAATTCTGAAAAGAGAGATTCTATTGTATCCAATACAACGCGCTTTGCACCGATGCTCTCAATCGCGAGATGGATCCGGACAAACAATCCTTCCAGATCGAATTCACCACTCTGCGCAATCTCGCTTCGGTCAACGCGGATGTGTTCAACCCAGAGCTTACGCCGTTTCACCAGGCCCTTGAGGTCGATCCCCAACGAGGCAACGTTCGCCGCAAGTTCCTCCTCAGTTTCTTCGAACGAGATAAAGACGCCCGGCTCGTTGTACAGTGTTGCTCCGCGAACAAGAAACTCCATCGCAAAAAGCGTCTTGCCGCACCCGGGCCCGCCGCATACAAGTGTCGGTCTTCCTTTGGGTAACCCACCTCCTGTAATTTCGTCCAACCCTTGAATACTGGTGGGGGACTTTTGAAGGATAGTCCGACGAGTTCGTTTTTCTTTTTTCATCTTCACGTTTTTCCTGAGCTAGGTTTCCTTCAAATGCAATACAACACATTCATGAATTGAGCAGTCCATGTAGCATCTACACAATAGCAATCAAGAACGGCAAATCACATCACTCAGAGGGATGAAAAAGGAGTTAATCCTTTTGGAGTATTAGGGGGAGAGCGATAGGAAGGGTGAGATCAGAGAAGGGTATTGATCAATCAGAAGAAGAATCGTCGTGCGAATGCTTTGCGATCTGCAGGCGGCTGTGCAATGCCAGTTTTTCGAGAATGTTATGCACATGACTTTTGACCGTATAGGTCGCAATGTTGAGCCGGCTCGCGATTTCTTTGTTACTGAGAGCCTCGGCAATCAAGGCGATGATTTCACGCTCCCGTGAGGTCATACGCACGTTTTTGTCCGACGTCGCCTTCCCGGTATTAAGAGCATGATCGACAACATGAGAAAAAATTGAACCGGAAAGAAGAGATGGAAGAACCTTGTCCCCCCGGGCAACTGATCGTATTGTCTCGAGAAATTCATTTTCTGTCGCGTCTTTCAAAATAAAACCGTGCGCCCCGGCCTTCACGAAATCTACGATATCCGTTTGCGCGGGTATAAGACCCATGCCTACGACTTTGACCCGCGGACTTCCTTTCGTAATCGATGCGACAATGCGCAGTCCGTTTTGGCTTCGCAATCCAAGATCCATGAGGATTATTTGCGGTTTGGTTTGCCGAATCTGAACAATAATCCCGTTACTCCCTGCCGAGGAGCCTATAACGCTCATATCTTCTTGCGCCTTGAGCAGGTGAATAATACCATCGCGCAGAATACGATTATCTTCAATAACTATGATTCTGAGTTTTTTCACTGCCAATCTCGACTTGTCTATGAGCTAAGGAGTAAGGAGTTAAGGAGTTAAGGAGAGAGTAGGGATCCCGGGGTTCTCCTCAGAAAAAAGCCCTTATTAAAGTACATAAAGTGGTCATGAAAAACAAATGTGCAGTGCGGGATGCGGTTAACAGACAAAAAGCAAAACCTCCGACGATGGGCTGGCGGAGGCTTTACCTTTGAAATTAGTGTTTGAAGCGGAATTAATACGCTTCGATTTCTGAATTGTCTATTTCAATACGCGGAACTCGATGCGCCTGTTATTCATCCGGCCTTCCGCTGTTGAGTTGTCGTCGATAGGTTCATCTAAACATTTACCGGCAACAGAAAGACGTTTCGCGGATATTCCTTTTTTAATCATCCATGCCTTGACTGCATCGGCACGACGGAACGAGAGTTTCTTGTTATACGCTGCACTGCCCACATTGTCCGTATGGCCCACAATCAGAACCTTGAGATCCGGACTGGCATTGAGTGCATTGAGTGCGCGCTGAAGGATATTTTCGGAATACTGTGTGAGAGTCGCTTTATTGTCTCAAAGTTCACTCCCCTCAAAACAACTGTCTTGCCCTTTTCAAAAACGAAAACAGTATCATTCGCTTTTCGTGCTGCCGCTGCCAAGCGAGCTGCTTCCGCATCTGCCAATTCCTTGAGGCGGACTAAGGAACTCTGTGCTGTGTCGGGCCGCCAGGCTGCACAGACAAGTCCTGCGTCTGTATGTAGATAACCATGGCCAGCATGATCAGAACAACCGCGACCCAAACCTTCCAGTCGCGATGTGCGCGCTTCCAATATGGACGATGTTGAGGACGGGACTCCTTTGCAAAATTCGTTTGTTCTGGCGGATGATCTTTCATGTTTTTGTTCCTTCGAATTGTGAATTGTATTCTCCACGGCGAGGAGCGCCGTTGCACTTAGCCCGATGATAGAGAGTTCTCTGTGCCGCTGATACGTTAGCCTCCTGCGGTTCAGCTCTTGCGCATTCATTTCGGATTGCTCCACCGGGCGCTCAGTACGTTATAGAGCCAGGCAAAAACGTAAGGGCGAAGCCTTTGAGTAGCTCGCTATTTGTGCATTTCCATTCCAGACATTCTTTTCTGTATTTCACCCATTCTGTCCTGCATTTTCTTCATCGCTTTCGCCGAGACCTTGCCGCTACCCATTGACTTGGACATTTCCATCATCTGGCTCGACATATCTTTCATGATACCGGACATCATTTTCATGTTGCCAGCTGGCATGTCTTTCATCATGCCGGACATCTTGCTCATCATGCCGGACATCTGATTCGACATGCCCATCATGCCGTCCATCATTTGGCCGTGATCCATCATCCCGCCATCTTTCATCATTTGACCCTGATGCATTCCGCTTTTCTGACCGTCCTTCATACCGTTACCCATTTGGGCAAAAACGAAGCTACCGCTCAAAAGTAAAAGAATAAAGCTGATTCCAATTGTTGTCTTTTTCATGATGTACTACCTCCTTGATTTTTATGAGTGGATAATTTGAAACGCATACGTTCTCTTTCTTACTTAACAGTTCATTTCACTTAACAGTTCACTTCACCGCCGGATTCCGAGCAGGATCATTTCTTGGACTTCTTGTTTATTAACGTGATCAGCAAGACCACGATTAATACGCCGATCACGGTCCAAAGCCACATCCCGCCTCCAAACCATCCGTTTGAATGGTTCATGTCGCCGTGCCCGTCCTGTCCGCCGCCCATCTGGGCAAAGACGGTTGTTCCTGCCATGACCAACGCGAAGAACACTCCAAATGCTTTCGTTTTCATTTTCTTTTCTCCATAGATGACATTTCGTATCGAATCTGATAAGGACAATCATTGGTATTTTCACTTTTGAGGACCCAGAAAACAACTACCGTATCCTCCGTGGCGCTTCTGTGCTCTCTTCACTGAAAGATCATTTTGTGGGCGAGATCGCCCGTCACACCGAAGAGTACCAGCGCGTCAGACCGCGCTATATTAGCGTTGTCCTTACCCATACTACCGTTGTCCCTTTCGCTGCCAACATTAGTGTTGTGCAGATGTTCAATCCTTTGGCATCTGCCGTTGGAATTGATTGCTACATATCGAAACAAATTTTAAGGCGGAATTGTGCCTCAATTCAAAATAATTATTTCACTAATCAGCAGTCGGGGCCTCAACCGTAAGGATGAAAGGGGGGATTGATCCTCGTTCAGGATACCACAAAATCCTGCGTCGGATTTGCTAATTCGTGAGAATAATCTTAAGTGCTTTTTCCTTTGCGGCATTTCCAAAGGTGTCGTATGCTTTCATGATCTCGCTAAGCGGAAAGTGATGAGTGATGAGTTGGCCGGGTTGGAGCTTGCCGGACTGAACAGTCTTCAATAGCATGGACGTTGACACGGTATCCACCAGACGTGTTGTAATGGTAATATTGCTTGACCAGAGTTTTTCGAGATGGAGTTCAACACTCTTACCGTGCACCCCGACGTTGGCAATATGCCCGCCGGCTCCCACGATCGACTGACATATATCAAACGTGGCAGGAATACCCACTGCTTCGATTGCGACATCGACACCCTTATTGTCAGTGAATTTCATGATCTCATCAACAGCATTGCCATGAACAAGCTTCGTCGCTCCGAACTTTTTCGCAACGTCAAGTCGATTGGCATCGGTATCAACCATGATAATTTCTGCTGGAGAATAGAATTGCGCCGTCAGCAGCGTTGCAAGTCCGATGGGTCCGGCACCAACGATGGCAACGGTATCACCGGGTTTGATCTGACCATTGAGGACTCCACATTCAAATCCGGTCGGCAAAATATCACTCAACATCACAAGGGCTTCCTCATCGGCGCCCTCGGGAACATGATACAGACTCGTATCGGCATGAGGAATCCTTACATACTCAGCTTGTGTCCCATCGATCGTGTTCCCAAGGATCCAGCCACCGTGCTCGCAATGCGAATACATCCCCTTCCTGCAATAATCACATTTGCCGCAGGAAGTAATGCACGATATCAGAACATTGTCGCCGACCCGGAAACTCGATACGCTCGAACCAACATTTTCAATAACTCCAACTCCCTCGTGACCCAACGTCCGGCCATCGGTGACTGTGGCTACGTCACCCTTCATGATGTGGAGGTCTGTCCCACATATTGTCGTGCGGGTAATCTTGACGACTGCGTCTGTCGGTTCTTGTACAGTCGGCATTGGTTTGTCTTCTAACGATTTCTTACCGGGACCATGATAAACGAGTGCTTTCATAAAATTGGGACTCCTTCTATTTATCTGAAATACAAACCCGCTAAGGCACACAGCATGGGACGCCCTTTAGCGGTACTTGAAAGACCTAAACACCTGAGTTCATCTGACTCGCTTCCAACATAAAGATAGACTATGGTTGAGTGTATTAATGCGGGGTATCGAAAGTAATCGACCGAAGGGATGAAAGAGTAGTTAACCCGTTCCGGGCTTTACGTTCTCTTTGTTGTCACGACTGGTTTAGTAATGGGAGGAGAATCAGAAGAACGTTGGAGAGGACAGAACTCAATCGGGCAAACAATGTACCGGTGAAGTTCAATACGCTTCGGGCCAATAAATTAAGAGAGGGGCCATGTAGCTGCCCCTCTCTTTTTTCCCGCCTCTTCCTTCCGCTTATTAGGGCAAATGAATCTGAAAAAGTGCAGGCATTAATTGTCCAACGTCGACGGACCCGAAGTCAATGGTTTCGCCCAATGCCCGACTCCGGAATTGTACGCAACAGTGATGTTGACAAATCGTTTGCTATTTGCCGGATCTACCTGGACTCCGGGAGGCTCTACTCGAAACTTCACATAATTTCCTCCCTGCGTAATCGCAAAATAGACCTTGCCTGAAACAATGGTCAATCCGGGTGTTGATCGAAACGCGGCAACATCCGGCACGACCACATATTCATCAAAAGTTGACGCGGATGTTTCCACAAACATGGTGCGGCGCCATCCGGTACTGGGCACATAATCGTTGGGGCTTTTCAGCAGAGGTGTCGCCCCACCGCGACCATCTATCCAAAGATCGATAATACCTTGGTTAGCGTTAGTGAAATTGAATCGTTGTCCGGCCAGGAACTGGAGTCCCGATGGCTGGTTCGAATCATATTCATACAAGCTTTGGAACCCATAGCGAACTGTCGCTCCCCATTGCATCGTTACTTTCTCACTTACCGAACCGTTAGTTTTCACAGACTGAATCGTAAACGTATACACGCCGCCGTTAACAAGCCCGGCTATAGTATATGAACTTGCCGCTGGCGCTGTATTAGCACTATCGACCATTACACTCAATGCCGTTTTCGTTACAATCCGATAGCCGGCGAAATCGCTTGACCCCGCATCGGGCGAGGCAGTCCAGGTAAGAAATACTCGCGCATCGCCTGAAGTGGCTTTCATATTTGTTGGTGGGGCAAGTTCTGTGGGGGTGAGAACATCACCTTCCTTATTACATCCCGATAAGCTGAAGAAACCCAGCGCTCCGATAAGCGCAAGCAAAAAACTCTTTCCTATGTGTTTGATCATGTGTTTTCCTTTTATGAAATTATTATGTGACATGTTGAAATTGATTTTATCTCCCATGTTCACCCGTAAGAAGATAGAAGGGAACTTGCCGCAAAGTAATAGCCCAAAGGGATGGAAGTGTAGCTAGTACAATAGCTAGCCCCTGGTCTGACCGATTCCACGCTCTTTTCTGAGACTTCAACTCTTTCCCTGATTGAGAATCATCGGGTTTGCCTTCTGGTCTTTCTTCTCTTTCTTGGCTGCCTTCTTTTCTTTCATTGTCTTTGCCGGCTCTTTCTTTGAATTCTTTTTTGTGTTTTGACCTTTGCTCATGATGTTTTTCCTCGTGAATGAAATTGAGATTTACTATCAATGGAATACTTGTGCCTTAATTCTTTTACAAGATCACAGCTTCGCAATGAGATTGCGTATTTCTTCTTTGGTTTTTCCTAACCTATTCTGAAGCCTTCCAAATAATTCTTCTTCCTTTCCTTCTTTGAAAAGCAAATCATCGTCTGTGAGGTTGGCGTATTTTTGTTTGAGTTTACCGGCGACCTCGTTCCAGTTTCCTTTCAAGCTAAGCGAGTTCATTTAGTTCTCCATATAGTATGTATTGAAGTTGTTTCCCCAAGTTCGTTCGCTATGTTATCGCGGGGGACGCACCGAGACTCACTAAAGGTAGCTGCTAGACTGCCGGAAAGTAATCGTCCAGAAGAACGAAAGAGTAGCTAATCCTTTTGTGAGGGAGGTAGTGGCGGGAAGGTCGGATTAATGACGGAAAACATCGAGGGACATTGGGCTTGTCGATCAGTTCAAGCTACCCGCACCGAGTCACAGCCGGAAAGTTGTTCCTTACTTCAAAAACAATTAATTGGTATTAGGCGAATCTATCGCCGCCTCAAAAATATTTCCGGGGTGGTTTTATCAGGGCAGGCATTATCATAACGTGGAGGTGAGCTGTGGAAGAAAGCAAAGTCGTGGTTGGTGAATACGAAAATGAAATAGATGCCGAAATTGCGAGGGGACATCTCGAGGCGTCCGGCATAGCTGCTTTTATAATTAAAGACGACGGAGGCGGAATGTTTCCATCTCTGCAGAATTCGGATGGCGTTCGCCTGGTGGTTGCAGAGAGTCAAAAAGAAAAAGCCAGCGAGATTCTTCAGCCGTAATCGCAGTGGTCTTCCTGCCGATTCGTCTTTTCAATCAAGAAAGTGAATGCGCTCCACGCGGATGACGCGCATTTCCAGCGAATTACACCAGAATTGGTTTATGCATAATTCCCAATCGCTCCTCTCGCCATCTCAATTACTTGCTTGCGCAATTCTACAGGTGCAATTACTTTCACTCCCTTTCCCCTGCTCACAACCCAACTAGCGACTTCAGTAAGCGAGTTCACCGTTGCTGCAAGTGTTGCCGTCCCGTCTAAGTTCTCTGTAATTATTTGAGATTCGAATAATTGCGTCGGCTTGATTCTGCTGATCCATGGTTGGGAGAGTTGAATCGTAATCGCGTGAGTCTCCGATCCCACCCAGCTTCTGAACGAATAGCGGAACATGTTGTCAATCTCATCTTGCGGGGGCCTTTTAAACTTTTTTTCTGTCTCATGGACTTGTTGTAGTTTGGTGATGTGATACTGCTTGATCTTATTCTCACTCACTGCCAACACGCGCCAGTATCCATCGCTCTGGAAAATCTGAAGCGGCCAGATTTTCTTTCCCAGTTCTTCTTCATCCGACTCTTTCACATAGTCTATTCGGACCGCAGTCCGGCGCTCAATGCTTCGTTGGAGCGTAACGAACAGAGAGAGTGACCGCTCCTGCAATTTCTTTACAACAAGATTCGTCGCCTTGTCATATACGTTTTGGGAATTTGCAATGCCGATGTATTGAATGATCAGCTGCTTGATTTCCGCGGCATTCAGTCCGCCATCTACATGTAGTCCCTTACTTTTGGTGGAATGAATGGGAATCCCCGATGACCTTAAATCCTGCAGGTCTCTTTTGATTGTCAGTTCTTCGCAATTGTAAAGTACGGCCAGATCAACCGGTCTCAATACTTCGGCGTTGTCCACGCATAATCCCACTATTTCTATCTGACGTTTGATTTTATTCAGGTCGAGCATAAAAGTATCACCTTATGATACTGTTGAGGAAAGGGGACGGGTTATATTATCATCAGTAAACAACTTCTCAAATATACAGAAAATATTCCAACTCAATCATTCCCACTTTATCAAGGAGACTACTATGAACGACGCGAACAATAACTGGGTGGAGATGGCAATGCTCTGCAATATGATGGTCAGTGCCGATGTCTGCGAGCTTGCTCTTGAACAGTTGCACGAGGATTACTTTACCGACAGCAGGAACCGGGTTCTGTTCCGGACGATCAAGCAACTCCGCGCTCAGCAGGAAAAACGTTTTGAAATGCTTATGCAGAAGCTGCAGAACGAGGGACTTGAGGAAGCAGCCGGAGGAAAAGCGTATGTCTTTTGCGTTTATCTGTTTGTGCCGGCCGGTGATACTGAATCATTTATGAGACTGCTTATGCCGAAGGCTGCGTGATTCCTGAGTTGCTTGGAGGTTCCGAACTGGCCATATTCTTAGTGAAGAAAAGAAAAAGGACATTTCGGAAAAGCTCATATGAAGAACGGACAGAACATGCAGGCAGTAGTAATGGAGAGCTTTGGTTCGCCCGATGTTATGAAATTGGGGACGTGGGTAATGCCGGAGCCGGGGAAGAATCAGATTCTCGTGAAGGTTGACGCTGCAGGTATTAACAGAGCCGATACATTGCAACGGCAAGGAAAATATCCGCCGCCCAAAGGCGCGAGTCCAATTCTCGGCCTCGAGATTGCGGGTCGTGTCGAGGACGTGGGGGATCAAACCTCTCGATGGAAGCGGGGCGACAATGTATTCGGGTTGTTACCCGGTGGCGGGTATGCGGAGTTCGCCATCATGCATGAAGATTTGGCGATGCCGGTCCCGCATTCATTTTCAATGATTGATGCTGCCGCGATTCCCGAGGTGTTTCTCACAGCGTACCAGGCGTTGCTGTGGCATGCAAAATTGCAGGCGGGTGAATATGTTTTGATCCATGCCGGCGCGAGTGGAGTCGGCACGGCAGCAATTCAGTTAGCGGGGGAAATCGGTGCGCACGTTCTAGTGACTGCTTCGGCATCCAAACATGCAATGTGCCTTGAGCTTGGAGCAGAGAAAGCCATCGACTATAAAACGGAGCTCTTCGATAAGAACGTGCTGGAGTATACAGAAGGACGGG
Organism: Bacteroidota bacterium; assembly: GCA_046597825.1. Lineage (GTDB taxonomy): Bacteria > Bacteroidota > Ignavibacteria > UBA10030 > UBA6906 > CAADGV01. The sequence goes on from JBKJJX010000134.1 coordinate 14,665, forward strand.
GCGTAGATGCTGTAATTGATTTTATCGCCGCTCCATACTATCAACAGAATATCAGTTCGCTTGCCGTCGATGGCCGTCTGGTAATCCTCGCCACAATGGGAGGAGGAAAAGTTTCGGAAATAGATTTGCGCCAAATCCTCGCGAAACGCTTGACGGTAATAGGCTCCACGTTGCGCTCACGCGAGCTTTCATATCAAATCAAACTCACGCAAGAATTTTCAAGATTTGCACTGCCCCTGTTCGACAGCGGACGCCTAAAGCCTGTCATTGACAGCGTGTTTGATTGGAGGGATGCGGGCAAGGCGCACGCGTACATGGAAGAGAACAAAAATACAGGCAAGATACTATTGAAGGTGAACTAAAAAGCGGAATGTGGAATCAGAATTTTTGCAGCAGCTCTTCCAGAAACTTCTTCACTTCCAAAACATCCGTGCGTAACTGCTCATCCTTGATTTTTGTTCGCGGCCTGGGAGCGTCGATCAGTTCAAGCTGCTCGCCGGTGTCGACATCGGGCGTGTAGGATTTCAGAACTTGTTTCGCTCCTTCGATCGTGTAGCGTTCGTCGCGGAGAAGCATTTTGATATACAGGATGAGCTTTATGTCGCGGTTTGTGTAGATGCGGTTTCCGGCCCTGTTCTTCTGCGGTTTCAGTTCATCAAATTCTGATTCCCAGTAGCGGAGAACATATTGTTCCAGATCAGTAATTTTGCTGACTTCACTGATCGAGTAATAGAGCTTTTTGATGCCGATTGATTTCATATCCATGCTCTCGTATTGAAGAGGGGTCGATGGTTATCTGGAAAAAAACTAACGAATTGCTTTTTTAATAGCAATTCAGCCCCGGCTATCTCCCGCCTTTTCGTCTGCTGATCCGCACGTCCACTTCACGTAGATTTTGCAACTCCACTGTCGTCTTCTTCAATTCTCCGTCAAGATCCTGAACTCTTTTGGATTTTGTCGCAATTTCGCCGGATTGTTTTCGTGCCAATGCTTGGAGGCTGTCGATACTCGAGCCTCTTCGTCCAATCTCACGCCGCAGGTCATTGATTCGTTGAAGCATTGTTACGTAAATCTCCGCCTTTACCTTTTCTTCGCGGGGAATGGAAAGTGTCAGATAGGTTTGGAACCATTGAAGAGACAGGCTATCGTCTGCAGCCGGGTTGGTTGGATTGCTGTAGAGGAGCGCTGTGTTCCGCACTGCATTTGGATAATGCGACGTTGCCGGGTACAATTCCGCAACCAGCTTATATTCCAACGCAGCTTCACGCAGTGACGAAGCGGCTTCAAGACTGTCCGCCACAAGCATATGATACTCGGCGCGATCCTCAGAACTTACACTTGCCGGTGAGCTTGTCTTGCACGCGCTCATCCCGATTATCAACAATCCCCCCAAGACTGCAATAAGAATGTTCCGGGAGGTCATGTTGTCCCTTCTTCAACTGTCATTATTTCCTGAGTGGCTTTTTCCTGAGCGGGCGCCGCGGGCAGTTCAATCGAGAACGTTGTTCCCTTATCGAGTTCACTTTCAACGTAGACACGACCCTTATGGCCTTCCACCAATGCCTTAACAAGCGCAAGCCCGATGCCCGTGCCTTTTTTCGCATTGCGCGCCTGATAAAATTTTGTGAAGATACGCGGCAGATCGTCTTTCGGAATTCCGGCACCGGTATCAGCGACGGATAATTTTATTCCTTTCTTCGTCTTGCTGATGCGAACCGTAATAGTTCCGCCGCTCTCGGTGTATTTTATCGCATTGCTCAGAAGGTTGCTAACCACTTGTGAAATCTTTTCAATATCCAACATAACGTCAGGCAAAGCTGGATCGGAGGAATAGTTAACCGTTACTTCTTTCTGTGAAGCGACAAGTTGGGTATCCTCTACCAACGGAGTAACGATCTGCGTTATGCTCGATCGTTTGAAATGATATTCCATCGAACCATGTTCGATTTTTTGGATATCGAGAAATTGATTGCTGAAGTGCGTGAGCTTCCGTATGCCTTCTTTTATCGACATGACAAGTCGGACCTGATCGGGAGTCAGTGTGCCGCGTTTCTGATCAAGAAGAAGATATTGGGCGGATAACATCGTCTGCAACGGAGTGCGCAACTCGTGCGAGATGTGATGCATCATCTCCGTCTTGAGATCGTTGATCTGTTTCAGCTTCACGCTCATCGCATTGACTGCGTCGGCAAGCCAGGCAACCTCGTCGCGCGACGATACTTCGATCCTGTCGAAGACACCACGTGAAATATTTTCCGTGCCTCGTATCAGCGTCCGGATCGGCCGCACGATCGTACCCGTAATAAATAACGCAACGCATAAGGCGACCAGCAATGCTCCAACCGTGATAAGCCAGGCGACGTTGACCGACCGTACCATCGCACCATTGATTCCCGAGACCGAATTACTTACATCGTCCTCATTGAAGTGGATCAGATTGTTCAGGCTTGAATACAGCACTTCTAGGGAATCTGTTCGTTCCTGATCCTGTACTGCTAATTCAGTTTTGGAGAGTGGTTGTGCAAGGCGTGATTCGTGCCGGATTTCGTTTTTGGTCCAAGTGTGAGCATGACTCAGCCGTTCAATCAATTTCAATTCTTCGTTGTTCGGGGATGCGTCGTAGAGAGAATCGGCATAACGGGAAAAGACTGCTTCCTGTTCGGCATATAACGCGAGATATGCGGTGTCCCGGGAAATAAAAAATTTTTGTGCGTACCGTTCTTCATCATACAAAATCGTTTGCATTTGTTTTACGAGATTGATGGAACGGACATCATTGCGGAATGTGAGGCTGGTTGTTTTCGTCACCGAGTCCAGCTGCCACAACACGTAGGCATTCGCCACCATCATCAACAGGATAATGATCGTGAAGCCAAGCAGCAGTTTTTTGTAGATCGTAAATCTCACGAAACAGGTTCCTCCAGTACTACCATTGCGACAACGTGGTTGTCTGAATGGGAAAGCGACACGAACACGGAACACTGTGATAAAAGTTCTTTCATTGATCCGTGCAGTGTCAGAAGCGGTTTACCGGATGATTCATTCATCACTTCGACATCTTTCCAGCGAAATTCCCCCGCCCAGCCGGTTGCCACAGCTTTACTCAGCGCTTCTTTGGCTGCAAACCGTGCGGCAAAATGTTGAACGGCATTCGGTTTAGAATTACAATAAGCAATCTCGTTGGACGTAAAAATCTTTTGCAGAAAAGTATCTCCCAATTCTCCCATGCTTTTTTTGATCCGTTCAATTTCGATAATATCGACGCCGATTCCCTTTATCATGGCCGCGGTGAACGGAGTGCATTTTCTTTGTCGATGATGGTAAGCAGTTCAGAGACGTCATCAATATCATAATGAGCATTGCTCTGCACTGTGCCGAAGGTGTCGCCGTAGCGCGCAAACACGGTAGTCATTCCCACTTTCGCAGCGCCTACCATATCGCGTTCAGCCCAATCGCCCACCATAATAGCTTCATGAGCTTCAACATTGAGGAGATCCAGTGCCTTTCTAAACGGTACGGGACTGGGTTTTCGTTCCCCGGTATCTTCGAACGTGACAACAAAATCGAACATATGATGGAAGTTGAGATAACACAGCCTTAGCCATGCCTCCCGGCCCGGTGCGTCGGAAATAACGCCGAGCTTGATCCCTCGCTTGATCAGCGAGATGAGAGTGATATTCACGTGAGGATAGGGAACAAGTGCGGCCTCACGTGCACGGCGGTATGCAATAATCCCCGCCGAAAGAATTTTGTAATCAACTTTTTGGAACACGTCGTACAGCAATTGATCGAACACACTTTGAAACTCAATGCCGCGTTCCTTGTAGATTGCATCGATGCGGGCTTGTACTTCTTGACCTGCGAGATTCAATCCGGCGTCGAGCATGGAGTTGATCGCCGCTGTTATCGCCTGCCGTTTCATTGCCATGAAATCTACAAGCGTATTGTCAAGGTCGAAGATAACTGCTTTAATCATGTTTTCAACGCAGCCCGCGTAGCCCGTGCAACTTCATCCTCGATATATTCACGCAGAGCGGGTTTGACAAATACATTCTCGAGACCAAGCTCATGCATGGCAACGGCAAGAACCGCCGCTTTTCTGTTCGGCAATAATTTTTTATTAATGAGCAGAATGCGTTGGTCTTTGAGTATGCAGAAACCGCCTTCGAAATCCCCCTTCTCATAGCGAATAGCAACACTGAGCTGTTGAGCGGCAAGTTCCAGTTCGGCAACAATCTCTTCGTGTTTCATGCCGATTCACCCTTCTGCTCGGCGAGTTGGGTCATCGAACGGGCCTGCACCGGTCTTTTGAACGGCTGGAACACTGCAAGAGCAATAATGGTGTAATAACACATGAGAGCAATAAACGGAACGCCTTGCAACGCCATGATACGAGCACGGAAAATCTCGCGGAACTGTTCATTTGCGGCCGGCGTGTAAAATTCCAGATAAATCATTTTCCAATCCAGATGCATGGTGTACAATTCAACAGGCACAAACATGAAAAAAAGAATTGCGCTCATCAGCAGCCATCCGTGTTCCTTGAGGCGGAACGGTGACGAAAAAAGAAACACGATTGCACCCGCCAACGTGACGGCATAACCTGCAATAACAACCACGGAAGCGAAGCAAATAAGACGGTACACCTCTCGCTCAGCTTGCGGATCGATATAGTCCTGGAACTCCACCGTTCCTGTTTTCAGGATGTCGTTTGCGATGAGTGTCCGAACGTTTACAGCTCCAAGCCACACAACTGCAGCGACAATGCAAGTAAACAACGATAACCGCCAGAGCGATGAGTCACGGGAAGAAGGGTGAGTTTGACTCGTTGGCATGGGATAATGTACAGTTTTTCCAGGCGCATTTCAACCTACGCGCGGCGGGTGTCAATCAGGTAATTTTTGTACCAGCTGAGGTCTTTGCAAAGGATCAGCAGGTGCCCGAATGCATCCGGCGTGACCTCCAGAAATTCTCTGTTGAATATTTTTAGCGCATCTGGTGCCGCGCAAGCGAGGATGTCATGCAACAGGTTTCGGACCTTTTCTATACTTTCTTCGAACTCTTTTGCGAGTCGCTGGTTGTCCTCGTTGTCGGCACCGGTCCGTTGAAGTATGCCGGATGATTTATGCACAAATTTTCCAAAGAAACTCAACTGTGCAAGAGACGGCATCTGTTGATGTTGATTCGCGAGATCGATGAGAAGGGCGAGCTCGTTTTTGTAAGTAAGATTGTGTCCGGACAAAGCATCAATTTGTTCGATCAGAGGGTTGTCGGATTTGCCGTGTTCACTCATAGAATTGTGATTTTGTATTGAAAGAATATAGAAGACTATGGGAGGAGATACAACAATGCAACTCTGTTGCTCAGTTGTACCTTTACCATACAGTTCCCGTCAAACCAAAGTAGCTTCCGGTTATGATTGATTCTCTGAAACGCAATACATACTTTTTGCTTGTTCCACTTCGGGGAATCATGCATTTCTTCGGCCGCCTATCCATCTCAAAAAAAATTCTGCTCGGCATACTGCCGTTGTTCATCGTATTTATCCTGCTGAGCATTGCGCTCAACAATCATTTTCAGGAGCAGGAAATGATGGATCAGGCGCAGCGGGCGGCGCACACCTACGCCGATATCATCAGGGAATCCCTGGTAAGTATGATGGTGACGAACCTTGAAGTAGATGAGAGTTTCCTTGGTCGCGTCGGTTCGCTGCGGGAATTCGATACGCTTCACATTCTTGTAAACGACTTGAGACTTCGCCCGGAAGCGCTCACGCCAAAAAATCTCAAGCAGGTTCAGACGCGGCTCAAAAAACTGCAACCGGATGACGATATCGAGCTGGAAGTTATGAAAACAGGCAAGCCGCGGTTTATCCGAACGGGGGATCATTTCCGCGCAGTGGTTCCTTTCAACGCAACAAATGTTTGCCAAAAATGTCATGCCGTTCCCGTCGGATATACGCTGGGAGCAACGGATCTGCATATTTCGTTATCGAAAATCTCGGAAGCGGCTCGGCAAAACTGGAGCAGGTCATTTTTTATTTTTGTCGGGTTCAGCATTCTGGCGATTACGCTCGCCGGTATTATGTTCTCGAGATTCGTCTCCAGACCGGTGGAGAGACTAGTGCGTGCGACCACGGCAATTAGTCGCGGTAATCTGGATTCTGGAATTCTGCGTGAGCAAAATTTAGAGGAAGCGTCGTCAAGGGACGAGCTGGCATTTCTCTCATTGAAGTTTGATTCGATGAGGAAATCCCTGAAGGAAAAAATTGCCCAATTGGACGAGGCCAACAAAAGCCTTGCGCAACGCAATACAGAAGTCGAACAGGCGCTCGCACAGCTCAAGCATGCGCAGGAAGAACTTGTGAAAAGCGAACGCCTTGCCGTAACGGGAAAGATGACAGCGCAGCTCTCACATGAAATCAATAACCCGATTCACAACATTCACAGTCTACTGGAATCTGTCCTCCGCAAAGTGGACGGCCAGCCACGCGAGCTGATTTCGCTGGCGTTGGAGGAAGTAACCCGGATGGCGAAATTAACGAAGCAGATGCTCGATTTTTATCGGGGCTCGCTGATCGAAGTCGAAAAAAATCCGGTGGACATTCAGGAACTTCTGGAACAGCTTATCAAAGAACACGACCAGTCATTTGTGGAGAGGAATGTTGAATGTGTTTTTGAACTCTACTCGCCCCACCCCATGGTGATGGGTTCACGCGACAAATTGAAGCAGGTTTTTCTCAATCTCATTCTCAACGCCCGCGACGCAATGCCTGAAGGAGGCAAACTTACATTCAGCGCCGGGACGCATGGCAAACACGTTCGCATCCTGATACGCGATTCCGGAACAGGAATCGCCTCTGAGATCCTCCCGAAAATCTTCGATGCATTCTTTACAACGAAGAAAGAGGTGAGCGGTGTCGGACTCGGACTCTCGGTCTCCTACGGTATCGTGCAGCAACATAATGGTACGATCAGCGTCAGCAGTACCCTTGGCGAGGAAACAACATTTACAATTGAACTGCCAGTCATAAAGGAAAACAATGTCTAATTCGTCCAGTGCCCATATCCTCGTTGTTGATGATGACAAAGCCTTTCGCGTTGCCTCACGAACATTGCTCGAAGACGAAGGATACAAAGTCTCTCTTGCCACAAACGGCGACGAGGCTCTTTCGATGTTGTCATCATCGGAAATTGATCTGCTGGTCTCTGATCTGGTAATGACAAAGATGAGCGGCATCGAATTGCTTGGCAAAGTAAAAACCTCGTATCCCGATCTTACAGTTATCATGGTCACCGGCTTCGGGTCGATTGAAACTGCGGTTGAAGCGATGAAGATAGGTGCGTCCGATTATCTCACCAAACCGTGCAATAACGCCGAGCTGCTTTTGAAGATCCGCCGTTCACTCGACAGGCGGCAAAAGGATATAGAGCTAAAACGCCTGCGCGAGGAATTACATTCGACATACAGCTTTGGCAGCATGATCTCGAGAAGTGAGAAGATGAAAAACGTAATCCTTTCTATCCGGCAGGTCGCAGATACCGATCTCACGATTTTGGTTCAGGGAGAAAGTGGTACAGGTAAAGAACTTGTTGCTTCTGTTGCTATTGTAATGCAACGCCCGTGCAACAAGTTCTTTGCCTGTACCGCTTTCTCCTTGTACTAAAATCGTGAGATCGGTATCTGCGACCTGCCTGATGGAAAGGATTACGTTCTTCATCTTCTCACTTCTCGAGATCATGCTGCCAAAATTGTATGTCGAGTGTAATTCCTCGCGCAGGCGTTTGAGCTCTATATCCTTTTGCCGCATGTCGAGCGAACGGCGGATCTTCAGAAGCAACTCGGCGTTATTGCACGGTTTGGTGAGATAGTCGGACGCACCTATCTTCATCGCTTCAACCGCAGTTTCAATCGACCCGAAGCCGGTGACCATGATAACCGTAAGATCGGGATACGAGGTTTTTACTTTGCCAAGCAATTCGATGCCGCTCATCTTTGTCATTACCAGATCAGAGACCAGCAGATCAATTTCCGATG
>JBKJJX010000184.1:0-5291 GCA_046597825.1 Bacteroidota bacterium
CTTGAGCAACAGTCGCTTGCCAAGTGCCCCGCCCGGATGATACAAGGCAAACTCTTCTTTGCTGAACTCGCGTTTGTTCAACAGGGCAATCGCAAGCGCATCGCCAAGCACCAGCGCAACTGTAGTTGAGGATGTCGGGGCCAGGTCATGTGGACAAGCCTCTTCTTCGACCGACGCGTCCAGCGCAACTGTAGATTCGTGAGCAAGAGTCGATTGCATATTTCCTACAAGGGAAATGATCGAAACGCCGAGGCGGTTGAACATCGGCAGCAACGTGCTCATCTCTTCGGTTGCGCCGCTTTTCGAAAGGCACATAACAACATCCTCTTTGCGAACCATGCCAAGATCACCATGCACAGCGTCCGACGGATGAAGGAACATGGCAGGTGTTCCTGTTGAGTTCATCGTCGCAACGATCTTCCGCGCAATGATGCCGGATTTGCCAACGCCGGTAACAATTACTCGGCCGCGGCAATTTAGTATCAGCTCAACAGCCTGTGCAAACTTTTCGTCAACGCGTTGCTCGAGACTTACCACAGAACGAGCTTCGAGCCGCACGACCTTCTTGCCTTCTTCGATGATGTTTATCTCAGATTTCGGATTCATGCTCAGATGCTCAATTCCTTTTGCTTAATCTACGGAAAAACGATTTCAATCCTTTTTCCTTTTCATGGATGACTGGACCATCCAATGCAACTCTTCTTTTCAACGCGTTATACGCAACAAAGGCGGCTCTCAGATCAGCATCAGAATATTGATTGAGCTGTTCGAATAACAACCCGGACTTTAATGCTATCCTCGGGTCGCGGACGTGTTTGTGCAGCATCAGCTCGTTGTAATAATTTGTAATCGGAATCAGATGATTCATCAGAAGAGTTCCATCGAAGAGCCACAAACGCTTTTCATACGGCGTAATCGCCAGGAGAAACGTATCGTTTATTTTTATTTCCCGCACTGGAGACTCCGTTGAAGGCGACGGCATGCCGGGTCGCCACGTTGAGTACGTCCAACGGCGCCTCTCTGTAATGTCCTCCGGAATTTCTGTTCCGCTGCCCGATACAATTTCAGCATCAATCTGATCGCAAACTTCTTCGCGGATCGTGATCGTAAATGATTCGTCGTTCGTTTCCACAACGCCGTACGCAATCACAGAAGGAAGCGGTGAGGTAATGTCGGCACGATCGCCGGCCTTGCCCAGAACAAAATTCCCTTTTCCACGCCGCCCCTCTGCCAACACAATCATGTCGGCAACATGATGACGATATTCGTTGTAACCCGGACTTTCGGCAGGAAGAACAAATTCCAACATCTCACGTTCCATCGGACGCAAGCTGCGCGGAAAAACTTCAGCGGATATTTCCGGTAACCTAGAAGAATTCAAAATCTTTTCACCAGCTTGTCAATTTCTGTTACCTGCCGCAGAAGTTCATCGAGCAGATCAAGTTTCATCTGACTCGCGGCATCGCTCAACGCATGCACGGGATCCGGATGCACTTCCACGAATAGCGCATCAATCCCGACAGCGGCTCCTGCACGTGCAAGCGGAAAAATAAATTGGGGCTGCCCGTCGGTTTCTTTTCCTGCGGATGGCAATTGGACTGAATGCGTTGCATCGAGTACAACCGGATAGCCAAGGTCGCTCATTATTTTCAGCGACCGCATATCAACGACCAGATTATGATAACCGAATGTAGTTCCGCGTTCGCACAGCAATACGCGGCTATTACCGGTCTCTTCAACTTTCTCCGCGGCATGTTTCATATCTTCGGGCGCGAGAAATTGACCTTTTTTGATGTTCACAACGCGGCCAGTCCGACCGGCAGCGTGCAACAATTCTGTTTGCCGGCAAAGAAACGCCGGGATCTGCAATACATCAGCGACTTGCGCAGCTATAGCCGCTTCCGCTTCGGTATGAATATCTGTTACAATCGACAAGCCTATATCACGCTTCACCTCGGCAAGAATTTTCAGCGCTTCGTCATCTCCGATTCCAACGAAGGAGCCGTTACTTGTGCGGTTGGCTTTTTTATACGATGACTTGAAAACGACAGGAGTGTTGTATTTTCTCGCCGAGGCTTTCACTGCTTCTGCGGTTCGCAAAACCAGTTCGCGGTTTTCTACAACACACGGGCCGGCGAACAATACAAGCGGGTTCCGGTCTCCAAGCTTTATTTCGTTTATTGTTACCATATGATTTTCGTAATTTGACGAAGCATGATACGAAAAACAGTATACAATGAAAAGGGACGCCACCGGTTGAAAGATCAAGTACCTCATGAGGGCGCCAGGATACGAAGGTTGCCGGGGTTTCAAGTCTAATCAGATTTCCCTATCATACCTCCGCCATTCAACTAAATCCCAATGACAGAACTCCATAGAGCGTACGCTAAAATGAACCTCGGTTTGCGCATACTAGGAAAACGTCCTGATGCTTACCACAGCATTGAGACAGTTTTTCACCGAATCGATTTATTTGATCAGATAACGTTCTCATCATCCCCGTCGATCATTGTGGAAAGTAATTCAAGCGAAGCACCGGGTGGTGAGGAGAATATTTGCTACAAGGCAGCGACGCTACTTCAGAAATTCCTTGGAACCGGGGAAGGTGTTCACATCTCCATTACCAAAAATATCCCGGTCGGCGCAGGACTTGGCGGCGGAAGTTCGGATGCTGCAACAACGCTGCGTGAACTTCCTCGTTTCTGGAAGAAGAGTGTACAAGAAGAAACCCTACAAGAGATGGCTCTTCAACTCGGCTCGGATGTTCCTTTTTTTCTTGGCAGATCTTCGGCGCTCGGGCGTGGACGGGGTGAGGTGCTGGAATATTTTGATCTTGAGATTCCATATTGGATAGTGTTATGCTATCCCAACATTCATGTTTCGACCGCACGGGCTTACAGCCGTATATCGCCTGCTCATCCATCCCATCAAAATAATCTGCGTCAAACTTTGGAACTCAATATACAACAGCCGGATGTGTTGACGAAGGAATTGAAGAATGATTTTGAAGAGATCGTCTTTGAGGAATATCCTGAAGTCGGGAGTGTGAAGAAAACAATACTGGAGTCGGGCGCAATATTTGCATCAATGTCCGGCAGCGGCTCTTCTGTGTACGGATTCTTTCAAGAGGAAAAGTCTGCGGCAAATGTCATGCAGCAACTCAACTCAAAAGGCTATCGCACGTTTCTGACCGCGCCGGGTTTCAAGCTGTAGAGCTCTTCCTAGTTTCGGATCACTTCCGAACTTGAGTTGATGAGTTCGCGAACTCGATTCAGAATTTCCTCCGGCATGTACGGTTTCTGTACAAGTCCCTTCGCCCCGGCTCCCATCAAGTTCGTCCGAAGTGTCGGGTCGATATAACCACTGGCAAAGATCACCTTCACGGCAGGATTTATCTCCTTCATTCGCTGGAACGCTTCCCATCCGTCTATCTTCGGAAGGCCGAGATCCGTGAGGACAAGTCCGATCTCTTCGTTGCGTTTGGAATAAATGTCCAGAGCTTCTTCGCCGTTGATCGCAGTCAGCACAACATATCCCTGACCTTGCAGTAGGTTCTTTACCAACTCAAGCAGCATCTCTTCATCTTCTACCACCAAGATAGTCTCGCTGGATGGTTCATGTTGCTGAGTGATGGTTTCCGTATTTAATTCAATCTCCTCCTCGGCCCTTCTGATCGGTAAATATATTGCAAAGGATGTCCCCTGTTCAACACGGCTCATGACATCTACAAATCCTTTGTGGCTCTTTGTTACGCCGTATACGACGGCAAGTCCGAGCCCTGTGCCTTTACCGATTTCCTTCGTTGTGAAAAATGGCTCGAACATTCTGCCCAGAACATCGGGCGACATGCCGGTGCCGGTATCGCTGACACGCAGCATCGCGTACAAGTGATCGTGCGCCTCGGGAAATTTCTCGCGGAGAAACAATCCGTGCACCAATTCGCTCTCGATGGTAAGCGTTCCGCCGTTTGGCATTGCGTCGCGGGCGTTCACGCACAAATTCAGCAGCGCCTGATGCACCTGGCCCTGGTCTGCAATGGTTGTCGGGAGCGCAGCATCGAGCTTGAGAGAGAAATCGATAATCTTCGGAAAGGTTTCAGATAACATTTTGTACAATTCTTCCACGACGAGATTGAGATGTACGGGTTCAAAGACAACCTCATCGCGCCGGGCAAATGTCAGAATCTGTTTCACAAGCTTTGCGCCGCGCTGAACAGCGCGGTTAATCGTTTCCGCACTCTTGGCTTTCTTCGCAATCTCGGGGTCGCCCTTCATCAGTAACTGGGCATGGCCCATGATAATGGCGAGAATATTGTTGAAGTCGTGTGCAATTCCACCGGCAAGCGTCCCTATACTTTCCATCTTTTGCGCCTGCCGCAACTGTTCCTCGAGGAGTTTGTGGCGGGTGTTATCAAAAATGTAGCCTTTGATTTCCAGCAGGTCGCCTCGTCCATCAAATTTTCCGATTACATTTTGGATGATATACACCGGCGAGCCATCATGGCGGCGCAACTGAATTTCGTAATGTTCAAGCTTGCCGTTAAAACGAACGAGGTCGCGGACTTCTGCAAATAGCCGCGATTTCGGGTACAGAGCAATCAAATTGTACTTCAGCGCATCGTCGACAGATTCAAAACCAAAGATTCTGGCAAATGATGGATTACAGGAAAGCAACTTCCCGTCCGGTTTGCAGATAAATGCACCCGCAAGATCATCATAAAAGTACTCACGATATTTTTCTTCGCTAGTACGCAAGGCCGCTTCGGCGCGTTTTCTCTCGGTTGTATCCCGTGCAACGGTAACCATTGCGGTTCCGATGCCACTCTGGTCTTTGACAATTGAGCGCGAAAGGGAAACGAAAAATTCGCTGTCGTCTTTCCGTCTGTGCACACTCTCGCCGTCGTGCTCTTCCTCTCCGAGGATCGACTCAGGCAAGCCGGAGACTTCTTCTTTCGTGTAACCATACGTTTCGCAGAACGCCCTGTTCGCGAAGCGAATCATCCCGTTTTCATCTGTGATGTACACGCTGTCGCTGATGTGCATGATTGCATGCAGCAACATTTTCATTTGGCGATCGGCAAGGTTGCCGTGGATTGCCTTTTGAACAGTGAGCGGAAGAACATGAAGATAATTTCTCTCCACGTCTTTGATGATGTAATCGGAAGCGCCGTATTTCAGTGCCTTGACAGCTATTTCTTCATTGCCGGCTCCGGTAATAATGATGAGCGGAATTCCTTTTGCTATCTCGCCCACATCAAACGCAGTCCCATCGCCCAGATGATAATCGGAAAT
>JBKJJX010000005.1:0-4030 GCA_046597825.1 Bacteroidota bacterium
AGGAGTAGTAGTATATATAAAAGAGTTGCAAAAATCGTGGGCATTTTGGTCATTTTACTGTAAAACATTGATATTATTAGAGTTATAGCTGCCCATGTCGCCAAAAGTTATGGGCAGATTGTAGGCAGATAGAGCCATTTTTGAATCCAACAAGGGACTCATTCGGCGGCGGAGGAAAAATGGCAATACATGATAAACCAACAATGTTGGTTCTTACTGAAGTAAAAGTGACACAAAAAGACTTGTACGGCAGATGCCAGCAAAGTGAAAGACATGTTTTTATTATATCAAAGGATCAAAAATGGATGAAGGAATAAACGAACGATTTTACCAGTTTTTACTAACAATAAACCCCGATCTGACAGCAGACGGATTCGGAGTAAAAGAAGGGCACGATTTCGAAACTGAACGTGCCAGGTTGCATACCATGTATGAAGATTTTGAGAAAGCGTACTATTACATATGGTACATACCTGATAGTTGGAAGAAGAAGATATTTTGGAACAAGACAAGTGATAGTCAGTACCTAGCCGGCTTCGCTTCGAAGATATTGAAAATGAAAATCTGCGAAGGCGCTTTTATTGCAGCTGCGCTTGCTCACCAGTTTGAAGTTAAGCTATCTAAATTCAGTACAAGTTGTACATTCAAAAAACCGGAGTTCGCAGGATGAACAAAACAGACAAGATAATGAAACACTACGAAGCTCATCAAAAGCAATTAATGAAGGACAATACCAAGCGACGAACACAGGAGATCGTTGACCGTAGCCGGCTATTAGCTTTGTTTCGACCTCTGCCATCGCAACAACACGAGCAAGCAACAGCACCGCCGTTACGTCCGCCGATGCAGGGTTTGCTGAATGACATGAATGAGTTGGATGAGCAGCACGCACAAGTCCTGAAAGACATGGGCACGAAGCACACATGAACAAGTGGCGGACAGTAATGTTCGCCGTTTTCGTCTAAGGTTTTTCGAAAGTCATCTAAGGAATTTCCTGATTGACAATGGTATAGAATGTATTATTATAAACTCGTAAGAAAGTAATATTTACCGCAAACAAGAAGGTCTTATACCCACAAAATCGGCCCTTGCTCTTTCTTTCCTTTGTGTTGGTTACCCCAAGCATCGACCTGATGGAGTGTAATATTTAGCGCGGAATTTTCCGTGCGGCGCGTTCATTATTCATTGGTGTAAGAAGATGAAACGAAAACTTATTGAGGGTACCGCGACGCTGTTCGATGTTGCCCTCACAGAGTACCTGAGCAAACGGGAAAGAATAGGGTGAGAGCCAGTTTCTTTTTCTGACCGTTGACATCTGTTAACGGCCGTAGTATATTATCAGCAAGTTTTTCCCTTCTTTCATTCCATAGTCCGCGTGTGCGTTGCAGGAGATTCGAGGCGCGACGAACCGCCCCGCTACACACTCCAGAAGTCAATCGAGATAAACGCTTTTTTTACAGGAAACCTTTCTTCTGTAATTTCACCTTGCTCTACGAGGATGATATAAATTGCGTTCATGACATTCCTAATTGCAATGGACGTCTTCAGTTTGATTTAGCCAACTCTTCAAGATTACGCGTCTCATAGATTTTGTTGGATTGTTCATTCTGCTATTGGTTCGTTGTCAGATCCGGGAATGGTAGCAACCTAATACGATGTCGCACTTATATGATAAATAGGAGAAACACAAATGAAATGGATTCTCTTCGTTGCGTTCATTTCTTTTTGTATTGCCAACGCACAACAGCCTCGCGAACTACGCACGATTATTGAAGTCTTCGGCACAGATACTTCAAGCCAGTTCGGCTCCACCGTGAAAGGCGTCGGTGATCTCAACCACGACGGATTCTCCGATGTGGCCGTTTCTGCACCAAGAAGGTACAAGACCTTCGTCTACTTTGGTGGCAACCCAATGAGCTCCACACCCGCGCGGACATTTGTTGGAGGAGGAAGAGTTGTAGCAGCAGATTTTAACCATGATGGATGGACTGACCTTGCAATCGAAAAGTACCTCAAGGATACAGTATTTGTCTATTACGGCGGACCTGCCCTTGACACTATACCTGACCTTATTCTTCGTGGCGAAAACTACTTGGACCACTTTGGTACCTCAATGGCCGCCGGAGATGTCAACGGAGATGGATTCGACGACTTGGTCATCGGTGCGGTCAATTTCCCATTTGGTTCTTCGGATCAATACAAGGGGAAAATCTATGTCTATGCTGGCGGTAGCCTACTTGACAGTCTTCCGAGAGTGGTTGTGGTTGGAGATAGCGCAAGTGTTCGACTCGGGTATGATTTGTCAGTGGCCGATGTTAACTCAGACGGTAAGAAAGATATTGTTGCAATGGGCTGGAATACGCGCATAGCTAATGCGAATTTCTGGTACTATTATCTCTCTGTCTTTCTTGGTAAGTCCGACTTCATTCTGAGACGCGATTATTCAATCGATGCGCGTCATGTTCCCGGGGGTTTTGAAGAGAACGTAAAGTGTTTTGATGCAGATAGCGGTGCCGTGGATGACATACTTGTGAATCGCATTCACATTTTCAAAGGAGGAACCACGCTGGACACGTTGCCTTCCTACACAATCCTTCCGCCTAACAACGACACACTTACCTACGGACGCTTTCCTCGTGTTGGCGGAGGCGGAGATTTCAATCGCGATGGGGTGAAGGATATTATCATGGGCTCGACCGGTTTTGCCCCTAGGATTCTTATCTATCTTGGTGGTCGAGGGTTGCGGCAGGGGTTTGTTGCCTTCAAACAACGGACTGACGGCTCATTTGGCGCCTCGTTCGATAACGCGGGTGATGTTAACGGTGATGGTGTTGACGACATTATCGTTGGCAGTCCGGGGTATTTCACAGGAAATGGGCAAGGAATGTTCGGCATTTACTCCGGCGACACGGCATTGATCGTCTCTGCAGAAGAGCCGCAGAGAAATCAACCGGAAGATTTTTTGCTGAAGCAAAACTACCCCAACCCATTCAATCCGGGAACTACGATTGAATATACATTGCCGAAGAGAGACTTCGTAACCATACGCATCTTCAATTCACTCGGCAAAGAGATTGTGTCTCTCGTGAAGGAGACCCAAGGCGCAGGTGAACATCGCGTGCAATGGGACGGCAGGAACAGTAGAGGCGAGCAGATGCCATCCGGCGTGTACTTTTACCAGCTTCACACAGCTACAACTCAACAAACAAAAAAACTCATTCATCTCAAATAACCAACAACCATATCATAGGAGAAACGCATATGAAACAGATTCTCGCTGCTGTGTTGGTTTGCTTTTGTGTTGCCAACGCACAGCAATTTCCCGTCGGAAGCTTCAAGACAATGAGCTTCTGGCACGAAGAGCCGCACAATCTCACGTTCGTTCAGCAGCTTGCGAAAACGTTCCCCCAGTATCAGGATGCCTACTTCAACTTTGCAGTACCGTTTCTGGATACGGAGCCACTGCAAGTGCTGACAGACGCTCAGATCAATCAGCTTTTGGATAGCGCGGCAAATCACAATATCAAAATCATATTGCCGGAGCGGGTGCTAAACAAGTATGCATCACCTCAGCGATTCTATTATGACGCAAATTCAAACTACTTCACCACTGTGCAGGGCAGTGTTTTCTCAAACGACCCTGATGCAGAACAGGCCTATGGTGATCCTCGCTACTACGATCATAATTCCTTGCAAGCAACTGCACCAAACGCCTACATGGTGCAAGGCGTGAAGTATCAGCCGGTTGATGGTAACAGAGCGCGGTTTTGGTATCGAGCATTCTTCCGCGTTAAGGTGCAAAGGTCCGGCACGGTTCCCGACACAACGCCCATAGCCGAAATAGAAGTTTATGACAACACCACCTGGCCTCATATACTCGTCGCGCATCAGACAATGACGAGCGCGCATTTCGCCAATGACAATACGTACTACTTACCCTCCCTTGATTTCAGGGCAGAAGAGTCAAGTCCCAATCCTCAAGCTGATCAAGAAGAATGGATGCCGTTGGATCATTTAGCGCCAACCTACG
>JBKJJX010000089.1:0-9359 GCA_046597825.1 Bacteroidota bacterium
ATTTTTGTTGACGGGCGATTCATTGCCCTGATACCAGAAATCGAGTGCGGTGCCTTCTTCGCTGCCGCTGCCGGCTTCGAGTTGTCCGTATGATTCGCCGATATCCTGCGAGCCGTCAGCTTCCTCCAGATCAACGCCCCGTCGCAATGGATTTCCATTCACGCCGCCCGCGATGAGTCCTTGCGCAATCACTGTCTCATCGATATGCCAGATGAGAATTCCGCCGTCGTAAAATACATTATCCGTCCCGACACCGCCGGGCAAACTCCAATCAAAATCCTCAACATCCAGAACATTGCCTGTAATTGCGCTGAGATCGAACGCGTTGAAGCCGGTTGTATCCCGCGCAAATGTTTGCTGACGGATAACGCCGCCGTATGAGCTTGTAATACGCTGGCCGTTCCGACCCGCATCGCGGCTTCTGTTCTCCACCAAAAAATATTCCGACGCACTGATGGGAACGCGGTACACCGAATCGGCAATTGAAACAGCAGGAAGACTCACAACGGTTGAATCGGACCGAATTGTGATTGGTTGAATCCACCCCAGCCAGTATTTTTCCCATGCAGACGGTTCAGGTGGGAACAATCCCGCAAAACTGAAAATCGCCTGGCCGTCCATCAATCCAAATCTCCCGATTCCCGACCGTCCGGTGTTTGTATCGAACAAATCCGGAAGTCCGAGATAGTTTCCGACAGATGCACAAAGCAATCCGTTGATGCCGAGACGTAACAGGAAGTTCGTCGGTGTCGCGGGAAGCTCGCGTGTTTCCGTCTCGGGCATGACAATCGTGTTGGAAATTTTGAATCCGCCGCGGACGGGAATGCCTTCGTATGTTGCGCCGTAAAATTGTTTGAATGAATTCAGCCCGAGATACAAAGAGGGAATATCAAACGGAGTCGGATCGAAACCAACGATTCCGACAACGTCGATATCACGACCCGCTCCGGCGTGGAAAACAACAAAGGCATCGTAGCGGGAAAAGTCCGGCACCTTACCGGATGAATCAACTTTCTGCCATGTATCGCGCGCAAGATTGCCGACAAGTGTGTTCGGGCCTGCCTTCGGGGGACTGTAGCTTTGCATCAATCCGCCCAATGTATACACCGTGTCAATCAGCGTCGTGCGGATGATGGTTTTGCCCTTTGAAACTTTTTGATAATAATTCGTCAGGAAGGTCAGGTGATCGAGAAAATACTGGCGGTTATGCGGCGGCGCGTCAAGTCCGGTTGCCGCGGGCGCAGTCAGGTCGAATTGTCCATTGCCTGTTGTTCTGGCATCAGCATCGATCTGAAATTGAACCATCACGGCAAGTACGCGGATTGTATCGGCGAGAGCCCGGAAAAGACGGGGGGCCGATAATGCATCATCCCGCGAGACCATCACGGGATGATTCAATTGTTGTGCAGCCGCTATGTTGCTTGCCAGAAAGAGAACCAACAAAAAATATTTTGTAAACGTCATTGCAACCCGATGTGGAGGAGAAGAAAAAAAGCCGCAGAAGAATATCTGCGGCCTCAGTCAATCGAACTAATTAGGAACAGCGGTTGGTGCTGAATTGCCCCAACCGATCAACAGCGAGAAGCGAATTGTGTCGGAGAGAGGATGTCCTTCGGCAGCAGAAATATAACTGAAATCAAAGCCAAAAATATCATAGCGCAGACCGGCGCCAAATGTCCAGAAGTTTCTATTTCCGAAACTCGGATCCTCAAAGAAATGTCCCACACGAATCGCGATCAAACGGGGAGAGCCGTACCAGTACTCTGCACCCATACTCATATTGACTTTTTTCAATCCGCTGCCATCACTCCACGCCGAGAACAATGATTTCGGCAGCGGGTCGACTGATGCCTCCTGAATGACGCGGCGACCTCCGCCGGTCGAGTCAATAATCTCCGGTCGGCGACGCACAAGCAATCTGCTGAAGTCAACGGAATATGTAAGACTGTTGAACTCATCTTCAAGCAACTTGTAACCGAAACCAAGACGCAGGTTCGTCGGCAACGGGTCTGCCTGCGCTGCGTCGATGTAGGTTACTTTGGGCCCGAGGTTCGAGAGATTGAAGCCGAATGAAAATTTCTTATCGAGCCATGCAATATCGAGATCGGATGGCCGCCACATCATTGCGATGTCGAAGCTGACGGTGTTTGCAATACCTGAACCTTTTTCCCCACCGGTTCCCAAAGGCGAAAGAGCACTGCGAATGTAGCGCGCATTGAAACCTAGGCCAAGATCATTAAACGCCCGTGTAGCGTATCCCAAGGTCACCGCCAACTCGTACGCCTTGAATCTGCCTTCTTCGATACCGGATGAGTTGGTGCGGATAAATTCGCCCAGGTTCAAATAGGTAACGCTCGCCCCAACCGTCCCGCCGATATCTTCGATGTTATTGCGATAGTTTGCATACTCATAGAATAAATCCGACAGGCCGAATTGCGGCAGCCAGTTCGCGTGGGTCAGCGTTACTTCTTGTCCCGACATGAATGCCAGGGCGCCCGGATTCCAGAATATTGCCGATGCATCATCGACTGAACCGGTTCCGGTTTCGCCGATACCTGCTGCACGTGAGTTCGGGGCGATGAGCAGAAACGGCACCGCCGATTCACCTTGCGCTCTCGCAGTTTCCGTATCGATCGTTCCCCACGCCAGCACGGCGCAGACGAATGCGGTTTTCAAAAATGACTTCATAGATGTTACTCCTCCTGAGAGAGATATTTAATTATTCACACTTTGGTTATTTCGCTACTGCAAGTTTTCCCATCACCTCACTATGAAAACGCCCATCAACTGTTCTCACCATCACCTTATATAAATACACTCCGTTCGCCAGCTGGTCGCCGTCGCGGTCTCTGCCATTCCATGGAATTGAAACAAACGCGTCAGCGGCTGAATACGTCTCAAGTGTTTGTATGAGCCGTCCGGCGACAGTGTATATTTTCACGGTTGCATTCACCGGCATTGCCTGATTGTGCCGGAACGTAAACGCCGTCTCCGTCTTAAACGGATTGGGGAAATTCATCACCTCGACAATACTGAGCTGGTCACTGGAGGCAACCTGAAAATATGTTTCGCTCGTGCGGGAGTTGTTGTATGTATCCCACGCCCGTACTTTAACAGAGTTACTCCCCTGCGGAAGATCGCGCAACGGGTATGTTACCGTGCCGGCCTGGAAGTTATTGAGCTTGCTTGTATAGAATTCCGTCATGTCCACGCTCTGCGGGCTATTATTGATCCACGCTTCGATACGATGACCAACTCCCGACGTTGAAGTATTCACTCCGTTTGAATCCAGCAGATCGACATACAGAACGGGCTTCTCGTTCACCACGCTTCCGGGCCGGAATGAGAGACTTCCTTCATACGTATTCCCCAATAAAATTTTGATTGAAGGCCCCTCAGTGTCATTGCCCGCATTCGCATCGGTTCCGCCGATCCATATTTTCGATGTATAGCCGGCGCCATCAAGCGTATCAATTGCAAAATATGCCACCATCCGTCCCCGTGCAGTTGAATCCCCGTATGCTATATCCTTAGGAACAACAAACGACGCGCTAAATGTTCCATTCGAAACAGAGTTTTCACCGCGATACAGCAATCCTCCGGGGGCAACATATGTGAATGATCCAAAAGAAGGAATATTGATGTTGCGGTTCCCATCGTTCACCGTAAGAGTCGATCGTCCGGTGAAAGATGTTTGAACCTGGTTCGCTTCATTGCGGATTGTTCCCTTAACCGTAACTTTCTGCAACGCCTTCATCTGAATTGGAGACAGACGAGCAACGCCGCCGATTGAGTCCACAGGCTGGGTGTTAATCGAGTCTATTGACGCATAGCCACGCGGATACTGCAAACGCATTGCCGGATCGCCGAGCCAGAAATATTTCTCGTCATTGTCGTCGTTGCTCCCTTGCTTGTATTGATATAGAGCGGTGGCGACACGCTCGACACGAATTCTCGAACCTGTCGGCGGAAACATGCTTTCAAAGATGCCGAAGTTTAATCGTTGGTTCTGAGCAGAATAAACTTTGCGAGAGGCGGAGATAACACCAATAGCTCCACCTTCCACGCGTGACAGCAGAAGCTCACCGCCAGACGGCCTGTTCAGATCATCAAACTGTGTGTAGTTACATGTTGCTGCAAACAACACAAAGAGCTTGTTCCTGTTGAAGAGCTGAGGAATTGAACTCTGCGTGGTAAATACCGCCTCATGAGTCCAAACGGTCGGGTTACCGTGACCCGTAAAACTTACGAGCAGCGTTCCGCGATTCATAGCATCAATAATATCCTGAAATACCGCAGGCTTTCGCCGCCCCTGGGCAGTTTGGAGAACGGGATATTCTTCGAGATAGATCTTCCTTTTCTCAAAAATTTCCGGCGTGCGCGCAGCAACTCCTTCCGCTCCACGCGTATGTTCAGAGCCTTCGTCGAAATCCGGAGTCCAGCTATCATCGCCGACATATACCGAGCGCAACTTCCACTGGTCATGTTCGGATTGGATATCATATGCAATAAGTTTATCAACCTCCTGCTCGGCTTCCCGTAAACTGCGCGCATTCAAGCGCCCGACAACCATCCATGGACGTGGACCCGGATCGAGCCTGACAAAAAAATCGTCTGTAGCTGAACTGTACACGTCGTTGTATTCTTCTCTACCCTCCCATGTCGGAACGTAACTCGACCTGCTGCCCGTGATCCCTTTGTAATCATACGAACCCTGCCCGAAGAAACAGACAAACTTTGGAGGCGATTGTGGGGGAGTCGCCCAGTTCTCATACGCATATTTCAGGAAATCACGGATCGCTGAAACATCCGGTACACCGCTGCTGAATTCGTTGTAAATCTGATTCACATCCACAACAAGCGGCTTCATGCCGCCGTACCATGCCTGTGTTGAACGATGGTCCCGCAATCGTTTCGCCGCCGAAGAAAACTCCGGCGAGGTAATAATAATATAGTCGTATGGCTGGTCGATGCCGCGAAGATTCTGATTATCAACTCTCGCAAAACCGATTGGTGTTTTGTATGCGCTCGTCGTCAATCCAAAATACTCCGAGACTCGCCCCCCGATTTCATTTGCACGAAAGGTTCCGGCTGTTGCACCTACACGCTTCACATCGGCGTAGTTGGTAACATTGAAGACAGACGACGTTGCAGAGAATTGTCCCAGCCTGTATTCAACTACTCCTGTCGTATCCGGCGAGCGGAAGCGAAGAGTATTATTAACCGGATCGAATGTCCGTTGATACACGACCTCCGCCCAATCCAGCCAGCCGGAGGCACCCGCTTCGTTCGAGACGAATTCAAAGCGGAGTGTACTGTTATTATTTGTTAGAGGGAAGTTACCCGACGCCCCGAATGTATCCCCCGTGGCAAGAGAGTAGCCTCCTGAAGGATAAAGATAATGCGAGCCGATCAGCGTCCCGCTTTCATACACATTGAACGATGCACCGTTACTTGAGGCGCCGACAATCGTGTAACGATACTGGCGCGGTTCACTTGCGATTAAGTTAGTAAGAGGAAACGTGCGCACTTGTGAACCGTTCGGTGTAATCGGAAAACTCAACCAGTTCTTTCCGGACTTCACAAGGTTGACTGTGTCCGGCTCGACCCAAACAGCGTCCATAAATTTTGTGGGGATAATCGTCGGCGCGGCTGTCACGGACGGCTGCGTTTCCATCCGCTTACCGTTTTCGGTTCCGATCGTCAGCCAGTAATAATTCACGCGACTATAATGATGAATATAGTGGCGAAGCGTTTTCGCAACGGGGTCATACTTAATTCCCTGAACGCCCCGGCCGTAGAACAGAACGTAATCGCCGGGATTGAACTGACCATCCGCTTCGCCTTCAACATAAATTGCATTCTCCACAAGGTCGACCGGTCTTGGCGAGAGCACAGCTTCGGGCACCTCTTCTCCACCGTTGCCGTAAATTCTGATTTTCCTCGGGTCGACTGCAGACATGGTAATGCCGTTTGCCGAAAACCAGGCAGCGTCAAGAATGTACATTCCTTCGTCAGCTACAGTCAAGCGATACCAGGTGCCGGTTGCTAGAACGCTCGAGACTCTTTGCGTAGTTCGGTTGAGCGATTGCGCCTCCCCGAATTTCCATGACTTTGCCTGATTGATGTTCAGCAGGAATCCGTTCAACAATTGGTCGTCGTCATTTTGAATGCGAGTCGATGACGAATTCCCGAATGAGACTTCGAGAACAATACGCGTATATTTTCTCAGAGTTCTTGTCGCGGGATTGTACTGCAGGGGGTACACCTTCACTCCCCCAACGAGCATGCTTCGATTGCGTTCAACCGGAGAAAGTTCTGCAGTCGTGCCGGGCAAGAAGCGGTTCTGGCTGTAACGTTCGGTGTTGATCGATAGATCCTTCACAACAAGCATTTCATCGACAACGTGTAACGTCGGGGTCGGCTCGAGCAACACATTCGGGACATCCTCATAGTCAGCGGCAACAACCTGCACAACATTTCCATCCTTCGATTTGAATCCGAGAGGAAGAAGTTTGTACTTCAAACCGGGAATGCTCGCTTCCTGCAAACTCGCAACGGGGGCTGACCCTTCGAAATCGTACCGGTCGAATTCTTTTTCCTTGAATCGGACTTTGGCCGCCGGTGCATACTGTGGGGTAATCTCAATTTGAATTGATTGTTCAGTCGATTGGATAACCCGAACATCGCGCGGGCCGTTCGCCGACAAGGCCGAAACCTGCACGAAGGAGACCAACGTGCCCAGGAGTATTCCGAAATTCTTCTTCAACGTTTCTGCCTCTGAAGGTACGTGATAAAACGAAAAAACCGAACGCTACATTGCTGTAACACCCGGCGGCAAAAATAAAAAAGGAGTTGCCGCCATTGTTCTAATGTTCAATAAAGGTCCGCACAATTCACTCGCACAGGCAAGAGGGCTTCATCTACTCTCGCCAAAACCTTTATCGAACAACTCTATAGGCTGCACTCCACTCAAGCATTGAACTATTATTTGTGAAAATATAGAAAGAGACTTGTTGAATGTCAAGGAATTTTTGCCGCGTAGAGCTTCAGAACACCACATGGAAACGTTAGAAGTAAGCGCTTCCTCGTACTTCTTCTCTATATGATGGTCATCCGTGTGTTCATTGATTCTCAACCGTAGTTTGGTTAGATTTAGTAAACTTTTGTTGGACATTTGTTTAGAGTTTCACAATCCGGGTATGCATGGCGAAAACAATTCAGGTGTTATTCCTTTCGAGTGAAGTTGAGCCATTTGCAAAAACCGGAGGTCTGGCAGACGTTTCAGGTGCATTACCGCACACGATTTACAACCTCGGTCAGGAAGTCCGCATCATGTTGCCGCGATACGGCAGCATCAAAGGCACGCCTTCAAAACTTCACGATATGATCCGCCTTCAGGGAATCGATGTCCCGATTGGTGACAAAATCCTCAAGGCAAACGTCAAGTCCTCTTTTATATTGGGGGCGTTTACGAAGGTACAAGTGTATCTTCTCGACAACCCTGAGTTGTTTGCCCGTCCCGGAATCTACATCAATCCCGAAACAAAAAAACCTTATGCCGACAACGACGTACGGTTTATTTTCTTTTGTCGCGGCGTTTTGGAGATGTTGAAAAAGATGGGCTGGCAACCGGATATCATTCATTGTAATGACTGGCATACTGCTCTCGTTCCGGCATTTCTGAAGACTATTTACAAGGACGATAAATTTTATAAGAAGACGAAAACCGTATTCACAATTCATAACCTTGCGTATCAGGGAGAATTTCCAAAGACGACGTTTGCAAAAACTCTTCTGCCTCCTGAGTCCGAAGAAGACCTCACCCATAACGGGAAGGTGAACTTCATGAAAGCAGGACTCGTGTACTCTGACGTTATCACGACAGTCAGCGCCAAGTACGCGGAAGAAATACGCAGCTCAGAGGAATATGGATGCGGACTTCAGGACATTCTTCAGAAACGAAAAAGCCGGCTGTATGGAATCACCAATGGTATCGACATCGAGACGTGGGACCCGGCAAAGGACGAACTTATTCCGCAGAAGTATGATTTCAAATCGTACGATCTGAAATCAGAGAACAAGCGTGCGTTGCTCGCGAAAATGAAGCTGGTTTACAACGAAAAAATCCCTCTCATCGGAATCGTCTCACGCCTGGCAGACCAGAAAGGTTTCGATCTCCTCGATGAAATTTTCGATGACCTGATGAAACTCGACATTCAACTCATCGTACTCGGTGTGGGAGAAAGAAAACATCATAAGTTTCTCGAAAAGGCGGCAAAAAAATATCCGGCAAAATTTGCAGTTGCTTTGCGCTTCGACCCTGAGCTTGCACATTGGATTGAAGCCGGCAGCGATATGTTCCTGATGCCGTCCCGGTATGAACCCTGCGGCCTGAACCAACTCTACAGCCTGAAATACGGAACGGTTCCCATCGTCCGGGCGACCGGCGGATTGGATGAAACGGTCGAGCAAGTCGACGCTGCAAAAGGAACAGGCACGGGCTTCAAATTCGAACAGTACAACGGCAAAGAATTTCTGAAAGCCATCCAGCAAGCGGTGAAAGTGTATGCCGATCAGCAGGCGTGGCGCAAGATTGTAAAGAATGGTATGAGTAAAGATTTTTCGTGGGAAGTATCGGCAAAGAAATACATTCAGGTCTACCGGAAACTTTTAGCGTGAGCGGAGAAGGCATCGGAGTTTTCCTCGATCGCGACGGGACACTCAATACCGAAGTAAGTTTCCTTCGATCGCCGGAAGAACTTGTCATGATTCCCGGGGCTGCCCGGGCGGTTCGAAGGTTGAATGAAAAGGGATTCGCAGTTTGCGTCATCACCAATCAATCCGGCATTGCACGGGGATTCATACGCGAAGCCGACCTCATCCCTATTCATGCGCGTCTTCGTGATGAATTAAGACTCGAAGGAGCCACCCTCAACCAGATTTACTATTGTCCTCACCATCCAGTCGCAGGCAGCGCACCATACAACATTGAATGCGATTGCCGCAAACCAAAGCCGGGCATGTTGCAACGAGGTGCGGAAGAATTTGGATTAGATTTGAAACGGTCGTTTGTTGTCGGTGATAGCATTGTGGATATTGAAGCCGGGAATTTTGTCGGAGCCGGCTCTATCCTTGTACAAACAGGCTTCGGAAAGAAAACATTAGAAACCTGCAACGAGAAAAATATTCCGA
This sequence comes from Bacteroidota bacterium, assembly GCA_046597825.1. Classification (GTDB taxonomy): domain Bacteria; phylum Bacteroidota; class Ignavibacteria; order UBA10030; family UBA6906; genus CAADGV01. The sequence goes on from JBKJJX010000089.1 coordinate 9,196, forward strand.
TACAGTTCGTCGCTGATTCAATTGTGGAAGCGGCAGATTATATTATCAAACAAGTAGAAGGGAGAACCATCAAGAATGACTGATGAGATGAAGATCGTGGCGAAGGGAACTCTGTGCTGCCTCATCATTGCCGCACTTTTTGTCAGTTGCAGCGAATCAATTAC
>JBKJJX010000132.1:0-4448 GCA_046597825.1 Bacteroidota bacterium
GTAATCGAAAAAAAGTTGTGAGAACCCGCCTGAAGAAGGGGGGAGCTGTCGGTAATCAATCCAGTCCATGGGAAATTCTTTTTGAGATAATTTTTAGAATTGAAGGTGGAGGTGAGAAGTAATCGTCGCTCTCAAGCCGCAGAAATATAATGGTATGTTGACTTTATAGCAATGGATGACTATATTTTAGCGGCGTCTGATAGATAATAGCTTTACCATTCCGGATTTTCTTCTCCATATTAGAATACAACTGATCTTTGCATTTCATGTTTAGTGTTTTCTTTTCTTTCCACTTTCTCCACCGTCACTGCGCAACGCAGTCGAACTCCATCACGCACAATCTGTTTTCACTTAACGACACGTTTACTCCGCGAAGGATTCTAGCGAAGCTTTCGTAAAGGAAGATTCATGGCAGATGAGAACGAAGTAACACCCGGTCCTGAAGAAAAAAAAGAAGAAGCTCCGCGCAAAACTCTTCCGCCTATTTTGTCGGCGAAGCCGGTTGGCGTGGGAGCAAAACCGCTTCCTCCGATCAGCTCTGCGCGTCCGGCAGGAGGAGCGAAGCCCGCGTTGCCGCCACTTTCTTCGGCGAAGCCGGCAGGAGCAACACCGGCAAGACCGGCACCTCCTGCGAGTCCACCTCCCGCAGTAGCTTCAACACTAAGTGCAACACCACCAATCGCATCAACAGCTCCGCGTCCGGCTCCGGCGGCAAAGCCCGCTGCAGAAGTTCGCAAACCCCGACAAGATAAACCGCCGGAAGATGATCAGGGTATTTGGCGGATGAACAGAAAGAATTTTCTGAACGTTGCCGGATGGTTCGCGTTTATGGGATTTCTGCTCACCGCAACAGTCGGTGCAATCCGGCTGATGGTGCCACGCGTATTGTACGAAGCTCCCTCGGCGTTCAAGGCGGGTTTTCCCGAGGATTATATTGTGGGAGAAGTAAACGAGAAGTATAAAGATGAATACAGAGTTTGGATTGTTCGCGAGGTTGAAGGATTTTACGCCCTCCTTGCGATTTGCACACACCTTGGATGTACGCCCCGTTGGCTCGCGGCTGAGTTAAAATTCAAATGCCCGTGTCACGGAAGCGGATACCACAAAGATGGCGTCAACTTCGAAGGGCCGACGCCGAGGCCGTTGGAACGACTGAAGATTACTCTTGCTGATGATGGACAAATACTGGTTGACCGCAACATCAAGTTCTTGTACGAAAAGCAAGAGTGGTCCAAGCCGGACGCGTTTCTGAAATACGCATAATTGATGAGCCCGGCACTCTGCCGACGGATGAAATTCTTCAATCGTTCAACCCTCTAGAAATTAGCAAAAGAAGAATACTATGCTTGGCATTATCGATCAGATGAAAGCGAAGTTCGAGAAGACGGAAGTCTACAAATCGATCTTCCGGCATAACTACCAGGATACACAGCGCAACCGCGCCCTGCAAATAGTCGACAATGTTTTCCTTCATCTTCATCCCATCCGGATTACGCGTCATGCGACGAACGTAGGGTTTACGTGGGGAATGGGTGGAATTACGTTTCTTCTCTTTATAGTGCTCACAGTTACGGGCGTCATCCTCATGTTTTATTATCGTCCGGCCGCGGAATATGCGTACGACGATATGAAATATCTGATGAACGATGTCGCCTTTGGTCCGCTCATGCGCAACATGCATCGTTGGGCTGCGCACGCCATGGTCATCACCGTTATGCTTCATATGTTTCGCGTATTCCTGACCGGCTCATATAAACCGCCGCGCCAATTTAATTGGGTCATAGGTGTCATACTCCTGACGCTTACATTGTTCCTTAGCTTCACCGGATATCTGCTGCCCTGGGATCAACTGGCGATTTGGGCCGTGACTGTGGGAACGAACATGGCTCGCGCTACACCACTGTTGGGGCACGAAGGTCCGTTTGGCCCTGAGCTTGGGATGAAGATCGACAACGACGTTCGTTTTGTGTTGCTGGGAGGAACGCAGGTTGGTCCCCCGACCCTGCTTCGCTTCTACGTGTTGCATTGCATTTTTCTTCCTCTTGTTGCGGCGGTGTTGATGATTGTCCATTTCTGGAGAATTAGAAAAGACGGCGGAATCTCCGGGCCGGATGTTACAGAAAAGAAATTCTAGTTTGTTTGCGGAGAAAATCTCTCCGGATTTTTCGAAACGAATTTCAATCTAAAACCCTATGGAATATCTTTTAAAAATTATCACGAAAGCGGACAACGTTCCAATTGTTCTGATGTTGGTTCTGACCGTCTTCTACACGTGGTTTGCCATGAGCAAGGCGAGAAAGAACGACCGCCAGGATACATCAGACGAGGCGAAGCAGTCAGACAAAGTTCAGGTGTGGCCATATCTCGTAAAGGTTGAGTTCCTCGCATCGCTTATTGTTATGGTCATACTCACGTTCTGGTCGTTTCTGTTGGATGCGCCGCTTGAAGAACCTGCAAATCCCGCGCTTACACCCAATCCTTCAAAAGCGCCATGGTATTTTCTCGGTTTGCAGGAAATTCTTGTATACTTTGATCCTTGGATTGCGGGAGTTGTTATTCCGACACTCATCATTTTGGGATTGTGTGCAATCCCATATATAGATATCAATCCCAAAGGGAACGGGTATTACACATTTAAGGAACGACGATTTTCCATTCTCACATTCTGCTTTGGATTTCTGTTACTCTGGGTATCGTTGATTGTGCTCGGAACATTTTTCAGAGGCCCGGGCTGGAATTTATTCTGGCCATGGGAATATTGGGACACACATCGCGTTGTCTCACTCACGAACGTTGACTTCACAGAACTGTTCGGCATTCCCACCAGACGAGTTGATGATTCGTTAAACCCGTTTGCCATGATGTTTGGCGGGTTGGTGATCGCTGCATGGTTTTCGGTGCCCGTGGTTTTCTATCTGTGGAAACGCAACACCGATTTGATAAAGAAACTGGGACTGCTCCGCTACAGTGTTACTGCATTTCTCTTCATGACGATGGCGGCCGTTCCGGTTAAAATTCTATTACGGCTTACGATGAACATTAAGTACATTGTCGTTACTCCATTTTTTAATATCTGATTCACCGGAGGTTGTTTTTGTTTAAGAAGCGCTTACAAATTCCGATTGAGCAACGCAATTACAGCACTTATTACCTGCTACTCTCAGGGTTATTATTTCTGGGGACGATGTGGGCCGTTGTTGATGAGATTTCAACGCGCCGTCCGTGGAAACAATATCAAAAGGATTTTTTCAAAGTCGCTGATACGCTTGTTCAGCAGCGGATTGACCAGGCTGCGAGCGATCTTGACTCTGCAGCTTTAACCGATGTGCGGGCTCAACTGACGGCTGTTCAGGATTCACTACACGGCGAGCCGTACAAGCGAACGATGAAGGAGTACGAGCAAACCACAGAGAAACTGATTGATGAAACACGGGACTTCCAGTTCGCCAAGAGCCGGGGCGATGAGGCCTATTACTTCTATAAGAAATCTGTGCATGAAGGAAGAGAAGACGCGGGACAGAAAAAGAAACTTGATGACAACGAAGCACAGATGGCGAAGCATCAACAAGTAATGAATGTGCTGCAAACCCGCAAAGATTCTCTCCAGGCAATTCTCACCGAATATCGTAACGACATAAAGAAAGTGCAAAAAGCGGAAGACGATCTGCTCACAAAAGTAGAGAAATGGCAAACGAAGAAAGCACGTCTTGACGCCGCGCCGATCCAGATTCGGCAAGTTATGATGCTCGACTATGACCGCAATCCATTTAACGACCCTAAAGCGCGGATTGACCGGTGCCAGACGTGCCATCTCGGTTGGAAAGAGGAGGTTATGGAGGATGCACCCCAACCATTCAAGAAACATCCGCTGCCCGAGCTTCTCGCAATTCATAATCCGGAAGTGTACGGCTGCACACCATGTCATCGCGGGCAAGGCGCGGCACTCACTGCGGGAATGGCTCACGGTGAAGGCGACCATTACTGGGAAAACCCTCTGCTTGAAGGCAAACAAGTCTGGGCCGCTTGCAATGAGTGCCACGAAAATGAGAGCGTACTTGCACATGCGCCGGAATTCAGCCGCGCAAAACAGTTGATGATCGAATCCGGCTGCCACGGCTGCCACGAAATAAAAGGCTACACCGATCTTCCGAAGATCGGCCCGCAACTTGGTAACATTGCATTCAAAACCTCGCCGACGTGGATTTACCAATGGTTAAAAGACCCCAAGGCGTACAACCCGCATACACGTATGCCGAACTTCAAGTTTACGGATACGGAAGCGGAAGCAGTGACTGCGTACCTGACGGATGTTTCAAAGAAAAGCGACTTTGCGTTTGCTTCCTCGAAAGGCGCGTACGCCGGAGGAAACGAACAGAAAGGCAAAGAGATTTTCGAGGGAGTAGGCTGCCAGGCTTGCCATGTTGCAGGCAGCATGACGAAAGTCCGCG
>JBKJJX010000157.1:0-6322 GCA_046597825.1 Bacteroidota bacterium
ATGTACCGTATTTCGTTGCGTGAGCGAGGCGTGAATAATAGTCGTAGAGAATTCGTGATACGTGCCTCATCGAGGACATCGCTTCATCGCCGAGACCGAAATTTTCCATGATGACAAGAACATATGCAAGGTCAGGCAAATAGACAATCGCCCATTCGGTATTCACACCTGCGAGATCGCCGGATTTGTATGCAACAGGAATGCCTTCCGGAATCCCGCCGGGCACAACCCCAACTTCAGGCTTTCCCTTCTTCAGTAATGCAAGAATTCCCTCACATATTGTATGATCGATGAATTCGCCCCGATACAGTATCTCCATAATGCGAGCTGCTTCGGCGGGTGTCGAGAGATTTTCATCTCCCCGGGCGGACGCACCCTGGTCGAGCATTTTGCGTTGCAGTTTCGTCTTCTTCAGTCCCAGCGAAGTCAACGTTGCGTTGACGTTGTCCATCCCGACACGTTCGATGAGCATGTTTGTTGCCGTATTATCACTCAAAACAATCATCAGCACGCACAAATCATAGACGCTGAGTTGGGAGGTACGATCGCCCAATTCCGCCAGAATTCCGGAACCGCCGACTTGCTTTTTCTTTTCCACCCACATCATTTCCCGGAAAGACAGTTTCCGTTCATGTTCCTGCTTGAACACTTCCATCAGAATCGGAATCTTAATGGCGCTCGCCTGGGGAAATACAAGCGTGTCATTTACGCCGAACCGCTCGCCGCACACAAGGTCGAATGCGCAAAAGCCGGGAACGCCGCGCACATTCTGCACGGCGTTGCGCAGCTCATCCGCTGTTTTTTCGTGCAACAAGCGAAGTTGTTCCGGCTGCGCCGGGACTTCCGTAACAGAAATCAGAAGAAGGAGCCACAGGATATTCTTCTTGCACACTACGGGTTCTTCCCTTTGAACATGCGGTAGATAAGAAGCAATAACATTGCGCCGAGGACGGACGCAATAAATCCGGCAGTCGCTCCCTCAGCATACCAATGCATCCACGTGCCGATATACGTTGCAATGACGGAGCCTGCTATACCAATAAGAATGGTGATGATCCATCCTCCCGGGTCTTTACCCGGCATGAGCAATTTTGCAACGGCCCCAACCAACAACCCGATGAGAATCATCCAAAGTATATGCATGGCAGTACTCCTTCTTGATGTGTAGTTGATTTGTAGAGTGGATTAAAAGAACTGTACACAACTAAAAGCATTGAGAACTATTTCACACTTATTGACTGAACCTGTCGAGGAATTCTTTTTCAGTTTCGGTAAGATTGGCGACTCCGGAAGCGTCGAGTTTTTTTATGATCCGGTCAAACTCATCGCGGTTCACCTCGTGGAGATTTTCCCTGCGGATGGATTTCCACTTATGCATGTCCGCAGCCCGGGCGATTGGCTCGACGATTTTCGCCTGGACTTTTTGAATCCGTCCCCTGTATCGCAGCAGCCACAGATACAATATGCCGCCGGCAAATCCGCCAAGATGCGCGAAGTGCGCAATGCCGTCACTGACCGGCCCGAATCCGCCGAATAGTGACAACGCAGTCATGAGGATGACCATAATGCGGACTTCGATCGGCAAAATTCCCCAAATGTAGACTTTATCCCGCGGCCAGAAATACGCATACCCGATCATGACACCAAAGATGGCACCCGACGCGCCGATGATTGACGCTGCCGGACTGAACACCAGATGCAGCAGTGCGCCCGTCAATCCGCTGACGAAATACAGGCCGAGGAAATGCTTGCTGCCGAGTTCAAGCTCGAGCCGCGGCCCGAAGAAGAACAACGCAAGCATGTTAAACAATATGTGCATAATGCCCTGTGTGTCGTGCACAAACATGTACGTGAAGATTGTCCACGGATGGCTAAGGAACTGAACCGGGACGAACGCAAGAAACCGGGCAAGTTCCGGACGCAACAGAGTGAGAACGTACACACCAACGTTGGCAATGATAAGACGGAAAGTCCAGGATTGTAGCATTTCTAATTGACGTTTTTAAGATTTGATGATTGAATGACCCTTCGACTGCGTTCACAAAAAAAGTTCACTGCGCTCAGGGTGACGGTGGTTTTCTTCACAACCTCACCCCCTCGCGTCACCCTGAGCGCAGTCTCGCTGTTTCACAAGCGAGACGCAGTCGAAGGGTGCGAACGAACTATTTCAAAACCCCCAGCGCTCTCTTCGTCGCCGCAAGCATCGCATCTGCGCTCACTGGCTGCCCGGTTGCATGCTTCATCCATAAATCGGGAGCAACGCGTCCGTATGTCGCCATGCGTTCGAACTCCTTGCCAAGATTACCATTCTTCTTTATCTGTTCTTCAATCTGATGGGCGATCAAATGTCCGATCGGGTAATCGGGCAGATACAGGAACGAATGAATCATGTGCGAATAAATGCCGAGCAGAACCACGTCCTTTGAGTTGAAGACAGGAGCGTAATACTTGTTCCAGATTTCTTTGGCAATGTTGACCGTTGCATCTTTCAACTGTCCGGGCGTTGCGGTCGGATGATCGTACATCCAATGCCACACCTCCATATCCACGAGAGCAACGCCTGCTATTTCGTATGTCGCCCAGAAGTCGTTCAGGTTTTTGAGCGCCTCACTTTTCGCATCGGGCTTTGCGAGTCCGAGCAGTTCAAGGTCCTTCGCCTGAAACACAAACGCGAGCGCTTCGGTGAACGCCGTGTTCGGGACGCCGTTGAGAAGCCAATGGTCGACCATGTTTAATGAAAACGTCTGCTCAACGTTGTGCCCCATTTCGTGCACGGCAATATTGAAGCCTTTGTAATTCATGCCACCCTTCTCGACACGCGTGCGAAGATGAGCCGGCGCAGAACGCATCTGCGCTCCCCACGCGTGGCCGGAGCCGCGCGCAGGATCCACAACTATATTCGCGGCCAGCATTTTTGCGCGCTCTTTGGAGAAGCTAAGTTTCACGAGCAGGTTAGGGATATCTTTTTTGTACGCCGCGGCAGTCGGATATTTTTTTGCTACGATCTTATCGAGTTCGGCTTCTGTATATTTGCCGCGCTCGCGGAATCCGTTGTACCAGATGTCGAACGGCTCCAGCGGACGCCCGAGACGCTTCTCGATAATTTTCGCCACATCCTTCACGTACGGTGAAGAAAGAACATCCTCCAGAACTTTCTTCACCCGTTCCTCCGGAATCTCGCGCTGCTCGTCAAACTTGCGGGCGATGTGTGTCGGAGCTGTCGGCGAATATGGATCTGCTTTCTTCGAAGCAAGAAATGTATGCAGCAAGACTTCGTAGCGACGGTCGGGTTCCGGAGCGTTGGTTATTCGCATGTTCGGAGGAGCGGGTGCATCGACATCTTTTGCTCCGGCATCCTTCACTTCATTCGTCACCGGATTCCAATCAACATACGGATTGTTGATCGCAACAGCCGGTATTGACTGAAGGACAATCCGTTCCATTACCAACTGAATCATTTTCTGTTTCTGAAAACCGTTTTTGGGCTCACTGTAATTCGCTTTAATCTCATCTCTCAAATTCCAATGCGAAAGGAGTCGGAGCTTTGGAGGAAACAATCGCTCGCCCTTTTCATTCACGAGATGGTGCATATAGATGTTGTATTCGGCGATGTATTGATCCGCTTCGCCGGATGCTTCTGCAATTGCCTGATTTACTTCGGCGGGAATGCGTTTCGAAAACCGCTGCGCCAGGCGTACTTCAGCCCATTGACGGCGGTTCCAATGTTCCCCTTCTTCCAGCCGTTCCTTGAGCGTTGTCAGCGGAAAATTCAGGAGGATGGAAAACGCAATCTTATTCTGAAAGAGATCATCGGTAACATGCGCGCTCGGGTCGTAGCCTGCGAGAATTTCATCGTACGGCTGAATGGGACCAAGATCCAGGTCCGATTGTTGGCGAAACTCCCGGACGATCTCAAGCATATGTCCATCCAGCGGCTCGAGCAGATACTCAAAACGGTTGAACATTGTATCCAGCGCGGATTGCGTTCCGGCAAAATTCGTCCGTACAAAATCCTCGAACGCATTCGTGTCTCCATCTTCCTTGCGCCAGAGACTGGAGGCCTGTTGAATTCCGCTGGCTAACCGCGAACGGACGCTCTCACCGTATTTTCCAACCAACTCATTCTCCAGTTTCACGGTATCCTGCCCATCCGAAATGAGAGGGATAAAAAGAAAAAGCATAACAAAACATACAGCTCGTAACATATTTCCTCCTTGGGATTCGGCAACGAATGGTCTTTAACGAGAGGATAGAACAGATTTGTTGCTTCAACATAGGCGTTTTGTCGGAGAGATTCAATTCGGAGTATGGTAATGTCCCAGCCCATGTCAGCTGAAGCGCTCTTTTTCAGCATCCTTTCAAGTTGTTCTTGGTTCGGATTCCGAATAAGAACATTTCGGAATGACGGGTGCTTCCAAACTGAGACACTACTCGGAGTATGGAAAGGGACTGTGCACATAAACCTACCGCGAACAGTAATAGCGTCTTTTTAAGGGATCAGTATGGGGAGATTGAATCTATTAACAGAGATTCGTACTATTGCATCGAAAGGAAAACATAATGATTGTCGACTTACCGATTGAAATTCAACATCTGATCAGAAACTATAAACCCGAAAAAGTCATCCTCTTCGGTTCGCATGCAAAAGGAACCGCAAACGCAGACAGTGACTATGACTTTCTGATCATCAAAGAAACATCAACGGCGCGATTAAAGCGGCGAGGCGAGGCTTTACGGGGAACGCGCAGAACTGTACCGCTGGACTTACTTATCTTAACACCTTCAGAGTTCCGGATTTTTCAAGACGCCAAAACATGGCTTATCAGAGAAATTCTTTCCACCGGCAAGACGATCTATGAACAGCCCGAATCCGTGGTTGAAGTTTCTTGAAGATGATTTCAAGGTTCTCAACATTCTCGAAGACTCAGATGCATTTCGAGGGCAATGCTTCCATGCCCAGCAACTTGTCGAGAAACTCTTAAAGGCAGAGATGCATAGGCATGGGGTTTCGGTACCAAAGATTCACGACATAGTCCTCTTGGCAGACAAGATGCAGTTGAACCTGCCCGTTTCGCGAGAGGAACTCGAATTCCTCTCTTCCGTTTATATCGAAAGCCGTTACCCTGCAGACATTGGATTGCTTCCGCAAGGGGAACCTACGCGGGACGATGCTCAACAAGCATTGACCATAGCCCGGAAGGTTTATGATTTTCTTTACTCAAACCTTATCACGTAGCGCCCTGTTGAAACTCCTCTCAAGATTCTTTCGGTTCAACAATTTGACCGTGTCAACTTCAAGAACCATTACCTTCGTTCTCTTATTCTCATCCCAGGCTTTTCCCCAGACACATTTCAAGTTTGCATGGCTCTCCGATACACACGTAGGCAGCGCAACCGGTGAAGCAGACCTGCGACGTTCAGTAGCAGACATTAATGCCATGAACGATATCGCGTTCGTGATTCACTCCGGCGATGTTACCGAGTTCGGGAGCGATGTGCAGCTGCACATTGCGCAGCGGTTATTCGACAGTCTCAACAAACCACACTACATTTGTCCGGGCAACCACGATACAAAATGGTCCGAGAGCGGCTGCACGACGTTTCCGAAATTGTTCGGAAACGATAAATTTGTTTTCGAGTTCGGCAAATTTCGTTTCATCGGGCTGCATCAGGGGCCGCGCATGCGGATGGGTGACGGTCATTGGGCGCCCGAAGATATGCGGTGGCTCGATTCCGTTCTCGCCGCCATGCCGGACAAAAATCAGCCGCTGTTCTTCGTAACACATTATCCGGTCGATTCGAGCATCTCCAATTGGTTTGTCATGCTGGATAAAGTGAAGAAGTACAATACGCAGGCAATCCTTCACGGTCACGGACATCGAAATGGCGTGTTCAACTTTGAAGGCATTGCCGGAATTATGTCCCGCTCAAATCTGCGTGCACGCGATTCGGTCGGTGGTTATACGATTGCTGAAGTCCGCAACGATACACTGTTCGTTTCCGAACGCACACCGGGCATACGCACAAGCAAGCCATGGCATTACATTCTGCTTGGAGATAAAAACTATTCAAAAGACACGATACAATATTATCGTCCCGACTATACCATCAACTCTCACTATCCCGATGTGAAAGTGAAATGGAAATTCAATTCCGGGTATACAATTACATCGACTCCGGCTGTACACGGCGATTCCGTCCTTTTCGGAGACGCCTCCGGAGCTTTCCATTGCATCAGTCTCGCGGATGGCCGGCCATCGTGGTCCTTTCGGACACGGGGCCCGATCTATTCATCTCCATGTGTAACGCAGGGACGCGTTAT
>JBKJJX010000009.1:0-3059 GCA_046597825.1 Bacteroidota bacterium
TTTTACATTGATGGTAAAGAATACCAGCTACATGTTCGTGACAGGGCCGAATGTTGTCAAGACGGTGACGCACGAAGAGGTGTCTTCTGAAGAACTCGGCGGAGCGATCACGCATGCATCGAAAAGCGGCGTTGCACATTTCGCAGCGGAGAATGAAGTTGACTGTCTTCAGAAAATCCGAACGCTGTTTGGATTTATTCCATCGAACAATATGGATGATGCGCCGGGACGTGCAAGTTTAGACGATGTGAATCGGAGAGAGACAGCGCTTGATTCCATCATCCCCGAAAATCCAAACAAGCCGTACGACATGAAACAGGTCATTGTATTGGTTGTGGACGATGCAGATTTTTTTGAAGTCCATTCTCTCTATGCGGAAAATCTGGTCGTTGGGTTTGCGCGTCTCGGCGGTATGTCCGTCGGCATTGTGGCGAATCAGCCGAACATGCTTGCCGGAGTGCTGGACATTGATTCGTCGCGGAAAGGTGCACGGTTCGTTCGCTTCTGCGACGCGTTCAATATTCCGCTGGTTGTGTTTGAGGATGTTCCCGGCTTTTTGCCCGGCACGGACCAGGAATGGCGGGGAATAATTACGAACGGTGCAAAGTTACTCTATGCCTTTTGTGAGGCAACTGTCCCGAAGGTTACGGTCATCACACGCAAAGCCTACGGGGGTGCGTATGATGTTATGAACTCCAAGCACATCCGCGGCGACATGAATTTCGCCTGGCCCTCTGCCGAAATCGCCGTTATGGGACCTAAAGGCGCTGCCGAAATCATATTCAAGAAAGAAATTGAAAAGGCCGATAATAAAGAGAAGGCGTTGTCGGAGAAGGAGCAAGAATATCGGGAGAAGTTTGCCAACCCGTATTTAGCGGCTCGACGCGGATACATTGATGCAGTGATTCTTCCGAGTGACACCCGGCCGCGTTTGATCAGCGCTCTTCGCATGCTCGAAAACAAAGTCGATACGAACCCGAAGAAGAAACATGGCAACATCCCTCTCTAAGTGGTAACAGGTACGGTCGAGGGCAGCGGCGTATTTTTATCGGTGATGATCCGAGAATTTTCTTGACTGTACTTTAAGTGTGGTGTATCTTAATACATCACTATCGCAAGTCGTACTGATATGAACACTAATTTCGGGCGGAAGAATGAGAAAAACAATTCTTGGTGCTGTGGGCGCAATGTTGCTGATAGGAGGATGTTCATCCGAACAATCCACTAAAGAATCATCTCCGGCGCCTCAGTCGGTTTCTCAAATCCCCACATCTCACCGATCTCCCTCAGTTACAACAAAATCAAAACCGGCTGCCGAAGAAGTTTTCGTCAACAATGATTCGTCGATTGCCGTTCAGCTGGAACAGGCGCGTCAACATTATTTATCGGCGGGCAGGGGAGAAGAACTTGGCGACTCGCTGCGCGCAACAAGCCAGTTCGAACACGCCATCCAAATTCTCGATGAGCTCAGTTATTTTCCCGGCATAGAAGCAAATCAGGATTTTAACGACCTCAGCAAAGCCATTGTTGAGGACTATGAACGCTACATCCGCAAAACGGGAGTGGTTGACTCTGCAAGTTCCATTTTTGCCTTGCGCGAAAAACTTGCGCTCATGTCCGACCAGATGGATTCTTCGCGCAGCACGAGTCCCACACGTCGGATCATAACGGGCACAACGATTCCTCTCGTTGCGAATGATCTGGTAGATCAACAGATTCAGTTTTTCACGACAAAGGGCCGCATCCATATGGAACGCTGGCTCAATCGGTCGGGAAAATATTTCCCGATGATGAAACGCATTATGAAAGAGGAGGGGCTTCCGGAAGAAATCGTATACCTTGCATTTGTTGAAAGCGGCATGCAGCCGGCCGCGAGGTCGTGGGCAAAAGCACTAGGACTTTGGCAGTTCATGCGCGCCACCGGCGTGATGTACGGGTTGAAAGGAAATTTCTGGTATGATGAACGGCGTGACTTCGAAAAATCGACCCGCGCTGCGGCCCGTTTCCTCAAAGACCTGTATGAAGATTTCGATGACTGGTATCTCGTGATGGCCGCATATAATTCCGGGCCGGGTACAGTGTATCGCGCGATGCGCCGCAGCGGCACGAATGATTTTTGGGAGATGAGGTCATATCTGCCGCGCGAGACACGCAACTACGTTCCATCGTACATTGCCGTTGCAATGATCGGCTTGAATCCCGAAGAATACGGATTCAAGAACATCCCCAAATCCGAGCCGCTGGATTACCATTATGTTTCCATCAATGATTGCATTGATCTTGAAGCTTTGGCTGAGTGTGCCGGAACTGATCTTGAGACCTTACAGGAACTTAACCCCGCGTTACTTCACCGGTCAACGCCGCCAACTGTTAAAGCGTATGAGCTGCGGGTTCCTCGCTCCACAGACAAAGACCTGTTCCACAAAAAGTACGCTGAAATTCCCGACAGCAAGAAAGGTTACGTCCTTACGCACGTTGTTCGTCGTGGAGAAACCGTCAGGAATCTTGCACGCCGTTACGGTATCTCACAAAAACTATTGGCGGAATCAAACGACATCGGTGCTAGTGCAAGACTGAAGAGCGGGGCGCGGCTTATGATTCCGATTGCCCGAACGAGCGGCTCAGTCAGGCATGCTGCCAACCTTGCATCGGATGATTCTGAAGTCAGAACCCAATCTCACGCGGGCAGAAATGGGGGCTCAGTGCGTGGCGACGAGACGCGGATTGCACACAGGGTGAAGAAGGGCGATACAATCGGACAAATTGCGGCTTTGTATGGGGTTCGCACCGCCGATATCCGCAACTGGAATAATCTTGCCTATGGCCGCGTGATTTATGCCGGCACAACGTTGAATATATGGGTTGCAAAGAATAATGGGGTAGCCAAGGAAAATGCCGTTGCTTCGATGGCCCAACCACAACATTCATCCAGTTCGAAAGAAAAATCCGATACCCAGGAATCGACGGAAGAGGCCTTCCATTATATCGTGAAGGCGGGTGATTCATTGAATAAGATAGCACTCAAGCATGGAATTTCGGTTGCGCAAATTGAACGATGG
>JBKJJX010000128.1:0-8141 GCA_046597825.1 Bacteroidota bacterium
CATTTGCGGAAGGATATTTCGCAATGTACATCACCGGTCCGTGGAACATCGTTGAGTTTGGAAAACGTCTGCCCCCGGAGATGCAGAACAACTGGATGACTGCTCCGATGCCCGGACTCGATTCCGGTATCGGCGTTTCACTCGCGGGTGGTTCGGGGCTCGTGATGTTTCGTTCGTCCAAACACAAAGCGGAAGTCTGGAAAGTAATTGAATATCTCTCGCAACCTGAAGTGCAGTTGCAATTCTACCATCTCACAGCTGATTTGCCTGCGCGGATTGAATCCTGGCAAGACACATCGCTGGCAAACAACAGATTTGCTCGCGCATTCTTCGAGCAACTCAATCACGTTGTCGCCACGCCAAAGATTCCCGAATGGGAACAGATTGCGCAAAAAGTCCGGGAATACGCCGAACTTGTTTCCATGGACAAGATAACGGTCGACGCTGCAACAACCGCGCTGGATAAAGACGTTGATGTCATGTTGGAAAAACGACGATGGATGATTTCTCGTCTAAGGCAATGAAACCCTCACGAACATACATTGTTTTCTTTTTCCTTGCGCCAGCGCTCATCGCCATCGGCGTGTTCTTTTTCATTCCTGTCATCGCTGCGTTCGTTCTCAGCTTCACCGATTTCGACATCTATTCGCTCGCGAATATTGATTACGCACGCTTCGTTGGTTTCAAAAATTACACGCGCCTTCTCGAAGACCCGCTCTTCTGGAAAGCGTTGAGGAATACATTCTACTTTTTGCTGTTGGGAGGTCCGCTCTCGATTGCAGTGTCACTTGCCGCCGCACTGTTGCTCAACTCGAAACTTATTCGGTTCAAAACGTTCTTCCGTCTGGCATATTTCGCTCCGGTTGTTACAACACTGGTTGCTGTTGCCGTCGTGTGGCGGTTCGTGTATCATCCCCGTTTCGGTTTGCTCAACTATGCTCTCTCGTGGTTCGGCATTCCTCAGATTGATTGGCTCGGCGACCCGGCATGGGCAATGCCCGCAATCATTCTCATGGCGGTCTGGAAAAATTTCGGCTACAACATGATTATCTTTATCGCTGGATTGCAAAGCATTCCTCAGGAGTTGTACGAAGCCGCGTCGATTGACGGCGCAAGCGCTTGGCAGCAATTCAAATCAATCACGATTCCAATGCTTGCTCCGACAACGCTTTTCATCAGCGTGATTACCATGATTGGCTACTTCCAACTTTTCGCCGAGCCGTATGTGATGACGCAGGGGGGCCCGCTCAACAGCACGTTAAGCATAGTACTCTACATGTATCAACAAGGATTTCGCTGGTGGAATATGGGCTACTCGGCGGCACTGGCGTTTGTGTTGTTTGCTATCATCCTTATCGTTTCACTGATTCAATCACGCATACAGAAGTTGACACGAGCGTCATGAAAGCAGGAACAAAAATACTGTTGTACGGAATTCTCATTGTTACCGCGGCGATCACTCTTGCCCCCCTTGCCTGGATGCTTTCCGCGTCGTTCATGCCTAGCGGCGAAGCGAGCGCATTCCCGCCGCCGTTTCTTCCAAAGAACTTTACATTCGAGCATTATATCGATTTGTTCACGCGAGGGAACGCTGCCCGTTACTTGTTTAACAGCGCTTTCCTTTCTGTTGCCGTAACATCCGTTTCGCTCATCATCAACTCGATGGCTGGCTACGCATTCGCGAAGTATCGTTTCAGAGGAAAAGATTCGCTCTTCAAACTCCTCGTTTCCTCAATGGTCATTCCCGCGCAAGTCACGATGCTTCCGTTGTTCCTTATGCTCAACAAGATGGGCTTCATCAATACGTACATGGGCGTGATTATTCCGGGTATGGCCGGCATCTTCGGCATCTTCCTCATTCGTCAATTCGCAATGTCCATTCCCGACAGTTTGATTGAAGCGGCGCGCATTGATGGGGCGAGCGACTTCAGAATTTATTGGTCGCTTATTCTTCCTCTGTGCAAACCCATTCTTATTACGCTCGCCATTTTTACGTTCATGGGAACGTGGAATGACTTCCTCTGGCCCCTGATTGTCATGACTGACGATTCGATGTACACACTTCCCGTCGCGCTCGCGAATCTCTCGCTTGAACACGTTCAGGATACGGAGCTGATGATGGCCGGGTCGGTGATGACAATTCTTCCCATATTGATTCTGTTCGTTGCGGTGCAGAAGTACTACATCGACGGGATCATGGCGGGCGGCTTGAAGGAATAGGTTTTCTGATGAAAATAATTATCAGAACGGTGTAGCGAAGGGACAAATAACGCTGAACCATTTCTATCATACAATAACTTCAGCTCGAAGCGCTGTCGGATGGCTCGTACTCATCAGCGTTGGAGTGTGTACTCTTTCTGTTCAAAGCGAAGCTCAGCAACGTGGATCCGCGGGTGACAATGCAATACTTGCGCGCATAGGCCCGCGGACAATCACCGTCAGGGATTTCCTTGACCGTATCGACCTCATGCCATGGCCCGACAAAGACAATCCCGTGGACAGAGACTCGGCAAAGATTAGAGCTTTGGTGTCGCTTGTTGCCGAGAAGTTGATGTCGATGAAAGCTGCCGAGGAAGGTTTTGCAGAGAATCCCAAAACTTCTTCATCGCTGAAGGCGCTGGAGCGATTAATGGCACGCGACGAATTGTATCGTATGGAAGTGATGAGCAAAATCTCCGTACAACCCGAAGAGGTCGTGATAGGATTGCAGCGGTATGCATGGACGCTCAAGCTCAACACGTTCGTTATGGAGTCAAAAGAGAATGCCGAACGATTAGCGGAACTCCTCAACTCTCGATCAGCCAACACGAGGAATCCGCTTTCGGCTGAAGGGATCATTGCTCACGATACTATCTCGATCAGTTTTTGCGATTTGATGCCGAGCTATGAGGAAGGAGTCTATGCGCTTGACACATTAGGGAATGCGCGGGCGGCGTATGCGCTGGAGCCGGGTTGGACAGTCTTTCAAGTACTCGACAAAACCACGAATGCAAATTTCGTAAACGAGAGCTTCCAGGAGAGACAAGCGACGGTTCAGCGCAAACTGAAAAAGCGGGCTGAACAACACTTCGCAGTACTCTACTTGAAACAGTTTTTTACGCGTCCAATTGCAATGGATTCGGTGATGTTTCGCATTCTTGCAGACACCCTTCTTGCGATTATGCGAACAGATTCTGCCGGGCACAGGCAAGAAGGATTCTTTGGCATACGCGGTGATGATATTGAGAGCGTAAGGCTTGCACTTGCCCTGCAGCTCGCAACGCCATTTATCACAATGGGCGACTATGTCGTGACTGTCGAAGACGTGATTCACGAGCTTAAGTTCTTCCCCGTTCGTTTCACATCGTTACGAAGAAATTCTTTTTTCAAGATGCTCAATCAGAACATCCAACCCATTGCCGAAGCTGCATTACTTTCGCAAGAAGCCCTGCACCGTCGGCTGAACGAACGTCCGGAAGTCCGGCGCGATTTGAATGTATGGGTTGATGCGATGCAAGCAGATAAGTTGCTCAAGTATCTTCTTGATTCGCTCGGGCGAGCTTACGATTCCGTGCAATTCGATGGCAGCGATACGTTGTTCACAACACTACGCCGCGTTGAGTCAAAAGCGATCGAAACAATCAACCGGTATGTGAGCGGGCTTGCCAATACATACGATGTGGAAATAAACTTTGCGAGGTTGAAGAGTGTTGACATCTCGCCCTCGAACATTGTCACGAGAAGGTTTATCGGCTTTGGCGGTTCAATGATGGCAACGCCAATGTTGCTGCGGCTATGGGAGTGGCTTGAAACGTGGAAGCGATCTCAACAAATCTCTCCGTGACACAAAACGTTGTCGGCCTTAGCAGAGATAATCAGTATCCAAACTGATAGACGAAGTATGGGGTTGACGCTGACCCCGAGGATCACCTGCCTTAGCAAGGCCTTCTCCTCCTCGATAGGTGCATCATAGAACCTCTTCCTGAAGTCTACAAAGAACCGGGCAGCCTCGCTTGAAGCCTCTTTCGGGTCAAGGCGTCTCTTTGTAACCGTCGCCTGTTCTTCGACCTGAGCTTTCCTATTTTACTGCGAAAAACAAGAATAGATTCTGCAAGATTAATAAGAAGTGCTCATTGCCTCATAGCGCCACAGTTCGTTGTTAATGAACTCAACTGCCGTTGTCTGAATCAATGCCCAAGAGGTGAAACGGAAGACTGCGCCGAATGTCCCGCATCGCAGCAAACACGTGGCATTGTGCTTGTTCGTGACAGCCCATGTTTCTGTGCATCGCTGCGAGTTGGATGTCGCGTACACCCGAGCACGCGGCTCCTATTGTCTGTTGTGCTGAATCGCTATAGATACTTCAGGAGTAGATTTCTCAATATGTATTTGGGTTTCAAAAATCAGCTTGCCATCAATTTGAGCTTTTGTGGGAACATGATGCCACTCATTCTCTAGAGCCCTTCTCGAAAAAAAAGCTTGACATTTTACACTTGCCGATATATATTTAAGACAAATAAGTCTTAATTAGGTCCATGAGTCTCATCTTCAGCCGGCAATGTGAATACGCAATTCAAGGGGTTCTATATCTTGCCCTCAGGCCTGAAGGGGAGATGACCTCAATCAAGGAATTAGCGGCCCGACTCGATATTCCTTATTACTTTCTTGGTAAGATCCTGCAAAACCTCACGCGCAAAGGGCTCCTTAGTTCACAGAAAGGTCCAACTGGAGGTTTCGCTCTTGGCATGGCACCTCAAGATATGACGTTGTTTCATATTGTTGAGGCAATAGATGGGACGGGATTCACGAGGTCTTGTGTCTTGGGATTTCCTGAATGTTCCGGCAAAAATCTGTGCTCGGCTCACGAACATTGGACCACTCTTCGTGACGGCATCTATCAAATGCTCATCAGCAAGAACATTGCGGCTATGGCTCAGGATATGAAAAAGCCAGAGTATAGCGCAAGAAGAGGTAAATAAAAGCTTTTTTGAATCTATTTAAGACTAAATAGTCTGTTATTGGCATTGTTGTTGTGCCTATCAAGTATATCGAATCTCATATCAACACAACAGCGTGTTTCCCGGCGAAAAAATAATAATCTCCATCAACGCTCTTCTTAAGAATAGGAAGAGGCTCTTGCTTTTTTAAGAAATTTACTGATATGGCATCCGTGACTCAGAGTGTACCCACCGAGCGAAGTATTGCAGACTTCTACGACGTCCTTGCCTCGGATTATGATGCGATGACAGGCTTTGAAAAACGGTTTGCGGTGGAGCGACCCTTCTTACGAATGATTGTCGAACGGTATGGTGTGAACACTGCTGTAGACGCCGGATGTGGAACCGGTTTTCATTCACTGCTTCTTACTCAGCTTGGGGTTGCTGTTACTGCAGTGGATGCTTCTCAAGTAATGTTGGAGAAAGTTCTCCGTCACGCAGTACAGTTGCAGCTTCCAGTGAAAACCGTCACCGCCGATTTTCGGACGCTTGCGAATTCAGTGCACGAACAATTCGACGCAGTGTTCTGTCTCGGCAATTCGCTTGCACATGTGCTGCAAGAGGATGACCTTCACGATTCCCTCACCAATTTCTTCAACGTCATCAAGCCCGACGGATTGCTCTTCATTCAGATCCTGAACTTTGACAGGATTCTCGTTCAACGAGAGAGGGTTCAGAGTGTGAAGGAAGTTGACAATACGACATTCATTCGGTTGTACGATTTCGGGAGTGATCGCGTCCAGTTCAATATACTCACGCTTCGGAAGAACAATGGCATAATTGAACACGATCTGCAATCCATTCCGCTCCGTCCACTTTGCAAAACGGAACTTGCAGCAGCATTGCAAGAATGCGGATTCCACGATCTGTCCTTTTATGGAGGAATTGCGCTTGATGCATTTATGCCGCAGACATCGAAAGACCTTGTCGTCATAGCACGAAAAGGAAAATTAGAATGACAACCGAACTTGATGTGAGATCGATTCCTCCCGGCCAAAGACACCATCGCATTTTCAAAACGTTTGATGCTCTGGCAAGTGGAGAAACAATGCAGTTGATCAGCGATCATGAGCCACGTCCATTGTTCTACATGTTTCAAGCCGAACGTTCGGGCCAATTTCAATGGGACTATGTTGAGCAGGGACCGGTCGTGTGGCGAGTGAGTATTACTAAAACGGCATTAGAAGATCCTGAACGATCAAGAACGTTTCCGAGATAACACATGCCTCAGAAAATCCCAATCACAATTCCTGACATAGAATTCTGGAAAGGTCTCGTTCCCTGCCAGATTGCATGCCCCGTTCACACTGATGCGGGCAAGTATGTCCAACTGATTGCGCACGGCAAGTATGAGGATGCATACCTCACCGCACGTTCACCCAATCCGTTTGCAAGTGTCTGTGGCCGGGTCTGTGCTGCGCCGTGCGAGGATTCGTGTCGTCGCGGCAAAATTGATGCGCCGGTCAGTATCCGTGCACTGAAACGCTTCGTCACGGATAAGTACGGTGTTGAATCGGTCGAGCCGGATACGCAGAACGAATTGTTTGATGGTCAATCTGAACCGGGGAATAAATGGCTTTGGCATTTGCCGATGCAGGTTGAATCACGCAAAGGCATTGTCAAGAACAAAAAGGTCGCTGTCATCGGGTCTGGGCCTGCAGGACTTTCCTGCGCACACGACCTCGCGTTGATGGGCTATCAGGTCACAGTGTTCGAAGCGACCAATGTCGCCGGCGGCATGCTGCGACATGGCATTCCCGAGTATCGCCTCTCTCGTAGTTTGATTGACAAAGAAATTGACAAGATAAAATTCTTTGGGGTTGAGATTCGGTACAACACTCCGCTCAATGAGAAGTACGGACTGCAAGAGCTGAAGTCGCAGGGATTCGAATCTGTATTTATTTCGGTTGGAACACAAAAAGGACGTGACCTCAATATCGAGGGAAGCAACCTCGATGGCGTTATCAAAGCAATCGACTATCTGCTGAACATCAACAACGGATATAGAGTCAATCTCGGCAAGAGAGTATTGGTGATTGGCGGCGGCTTCGTTGCGTTCGATGCAGCGCGGACGGCTTTACGCGGCGCTGATGATGGTGAAACTTCCGATATCCATGCAGCGGTTGACGCCGCACGTACTGCAATGCGCGGCGGTGCGCAGGAAGTGCACATTGCAAGCCTCGAATCGTTTGCCGAAATGCCGGTGCTTCGCTCCGCACAAGGATATGAGGAATTTGAAGAAGCAAAGCACGAAGGCATTGTGTTCCACCCGCAACGTGGACCAAAGAGATTCATCGGTGAGAATGGAAAAGTGAAGGCCATCGAGTTCATCGGCGTGAAGCGTACGTATGATGAGAACGGACGGTTCAATCCTGAATACGACACGGAGTATTCAGAGATATTTGAAACCGATTCCATTATTCTCGCTATCGGACAGCAGACGGACCTCTCCTTCATCAAGGGAAGTGATGGCGTTGAGCTTACCCCAGGCAAGCTTATTAAGATAGATTCTGAAACGCTCGCCACGACAGTATCAGGCGTGTACGCTGGCGGTGACGTTGCCTTTGGACCGCGCAACATCATCGATGCTGTCGCCAACGGAAAACGCGCTGCACTTTCGATGGATGAATATCTGCGTGGAATCAAGCCGGACACGTTCTACAATCTCTCAATTGAAAAGATTCCGACACGCCGCTTCTCGCGGCCCGAAGATTACGAACAACATGAGCGGCAGGCTCCACCCTCAATCGACTTGAATAGACGAACGGGAATCTCGGAAGTTGAAGTCGGATATACTGAGCAACAGGCCATCCAGCAAGCCGAACGCTGCCTCTCCTGCCACATCCAAACAATTTATGATGCAGAAAAATGCGTGATGTGCAATCGCTGCGTTGATGTGTGCCCGGAGTATTGCCTGAAGTTTGTGCCCCTTGCAGAGCTTGATGTCGATGATGCAACGAAACAGAAATTAGTCGAGCAATACAACATCGACCCGTTTCAGCCTGCTTCGGCAATGCTGAAGGACGAGGATACCTGCATTCGCTGCGGCCTGTGCGCCGTGCGCTGCCCTACAGATGCGATGACGATGGAAGTGTTCTACTACGAACAACGAGAAACGGTATAAGATTTAATTCAGGAGATTTTTATGAAGCTGTCCAACAAATC
>JBKJJX010000055.1:0-7697 GCA_046597825.1 Bacteroidota bacterium
GATGTGAAGGTAGCCGTTCGGCTCCGGTGGAAAACGAGTATGCACATTTCCGCCATACTTGCTTGTCTTCAAATCGTCTTCAACAATTTCACGAATGAAGTTTGTCCTTGCGGCAACTCCTGCCGGTGGAATCTCTTTTTCCAAAGATTTTTCGTCCTCTTTTGTCATCATGCGTTCTGTAATTTCCCTATTGCGGATTTGATTCTTTGGTTCGTTTCTTCTTTCCCGATAACAAACAATATATCGAACAACCCCGGACCTGACCCAACTCCCGACACTGCAAGCCGCAGAGGGTGTATAAGCGCACCGTTTCCGATCTTCAATAGCTCCGCTGTCCTGTGCAACGCTGCTTCATAATCCTCTTTTGCAGGATTGTTGAGCGACTGAAATTCATCCGCGAGAGCATTTAGAAACCCGGCCGACTCCGGCTTCCATCTCTTCTTCACCACATCCGGATCCAAACTTTGTGGCGCTTGAAAGAAATACGGACTCATGTCGATAATTTCCTTCACAAACGATATCCGGTCGCGCAATGCTGCTATCACGCCGAGCAAATATGGGTCATCAAATTTTTTGTCCTGGAACGGGGATTGCGCGAGTTCGTGTTTAAGCATTGCCAGCACTTCACTGTCCGGTTTGCGACGCACATGTTCAAAGTTCATCCAATCCAGTTTCTCGCGATTGAAGACGGCACCGCTCTTGCCCACTCTCTCAAGAGTAAATTCCTTTACCAGTTCATCGCGAGAGAATATCTCCCGTTCATCGCCGGGATTCCAGCCGAGCAATGCAACAAAGTTCACAAGCGCTTCAGGCAAATATCCTTTCGCCCGATAATCTTCTACAGCAACATCACCCTGACGTTTACTAAGTTTGGATTTGTCGGGATTGAGCAGCAACGGCAGGTGAGCGAACTGCGGAATTTGCCAGCCGAAATATTCGTACAGCAACACATGCTTGGGCGTGCTCGAAAGCCATTCTTCGCCGCGAATAACGTGCGAGATTTCCATCAGATGGTCATCGACGACATTCGCGAGATGGTATGTGGGATAACCATCTGACTTCAACAAGACCTGATCGTCCAATTGATCAGTCGAGAACTCGACCCGTCCGCGTACGATATCATCAAACGCTACAGTCTTTGAATCCGGAACCTTCAAACGGATCAATGAAGGAACCCCCGCATCAAGTTTTTCCTGTACTTCTGTTTTTGTTAACCGTAATGCCCTCCGGTCGTACTTCGAAGGAATGCGCATCTTCTCTTGCTGCTTCCGCATTTCATCCAGTTCTGCAGCCGTATCAAACGCGTAGTATGCGTTGCCTTCATGCAACAACTGCAGCGCAAACTGCTTATAGAGTTCGAGCCGTTCCGACTGGCGATATGGTCCTTTCGTTCCCCCAATATCGGGACCTTCGTCGTACGTTATGCCGGACCAGTTAAGTGCGTCGATCAGGTTTTGTTCTGCGCCTTCGACGTAGCGCGCACGGTCCGTATCTTCTATTCGAAGAATGAACTCGCCGCCGTTTCGCTTGGCAAAAAGGAAGTTATAGAGCGCAGTTCTTAGCCCGCCAACATGAAGGAAACCTGTAGGACTCGGCGCAAAGCGGACACGGATGTTCAAGTGATCAGTAAGTAATGATGTGCGATTCGTTATAAATCAAATTAAGAAAAAGAGCGGAGAGATTCCATGCGTGGCGGGGGAGTCCTTTACCTCAACACATTCTTAAACTCAGCTACCCATTCACCGAAGCGCTTGTCTCGCCCTCGCTGAATTCGTTTGATGAGAGCGCTTCCGACAATCACGCCGTCGCAGTAACGAGCAGCGGCACGCGCATCTTTTGATGTCGCAATACCGAATCCTACGAGCACCGGGTTTTTCTTTGCATGTTCCTTAACACGCCGGATATATTCCTGCGGCGGACCTTCACTTTTGGCGCCTGTGGTTCCCATTGTCGAAACGCAATACAGGAATCCGGATGAAAGCTTGTCAATCGCCTCAATCCGTTCAGAAGAACTTGTGGGAGCTACCAATAAGATGTTCGCGATTCCATGATGTTCTATCATCTCCTTAAACTCTTCAACCTCTTCCTTCGGGACTTCGGGTAGAATAACCCCATCGACCCCCGCCGCTTTTGCATCGCGGAAAAACTTTTCCATTCCGTAGCGAAGTATTGGATTCAGATATCCCATTAATACAATCGGGATATCCGATTGCTTTCGGATTTGTTTGATGTTCGAAATGATGGAAGACAGCGTTGTGCCATTTCTTAACGACACAGCCGAACTCTGCTGGATTACCGGGCCATCCGCCAGCGGATCGGAAAACGGCATGCCGAGTTCGATAATATCAGCGCCTGCTTTTTCCAGTTCGAATACTAATTGGGGAGTTGAATCTGCTTCGGGAAATCCGGCGGTCAGAAAAAGTGTAAGGACCTTCTCACCTTTTGATCGCACATTCGCAATTACATCACCAATACGCGTTGAAGATGAGCTCACAGATTGTCCGCGTAGGTAGAAATGTCTTTGTCGCCGCGACCGGAGAGGTTCACAACGACAATTTGGGTGGTGCTCGTTTCAGGCATGAGTCTGGCGAGGTATGCAAACGCGTGGGCGGTTTCGAGGGCAGGAATTATTCCTTCCAGTTGCGCCAATTGCACTCCTGCTTCAAGAGCATTCTTATCCGGGACAGTAACATATTCGACGCGTCCAAGATCTTTTAATGCAGAATGTTCAGGCCCGACACCGGGATAATCGAGTCCGGCGGAAATAGAATGTGCAAGAGCAACCTGACCCTGTTCATCCTGAAGCAGGTAACTGTACGAGCCGTGCAACACTCCGGGCGAACCTTTGGTGAGAGTCGCCGCGTGTTTTTTGGTTTGAATGCCTAACCCGGCTGCTTCAACACCAATCATCCGGACATCCGAGTCGATGAATGGATAGAACAACCCCATTGCATTACTCCCTCCCCCAACACACGCAAGCAATACATCGGGAAGCTTGCCTTCTTTTTCCAGCATTTGCTTTTGAGTTTCATGGCCGATAATGGATTGAAAATCCCTTACCATCATCGGATACGGATGAGGGCCGACAACTGAGCCGATAATATAAAACGTGTCGTCAACGTTTGTCACCCAATCGCGGATTGCTTCACTGGTTGCGTCTTTGAGTGTTCGGCTTCCGGTTGTAACGCATTGCACTTTCGCGCCAAGCATTTGCATCCGGTGCACGTTCAGTGTTTGACGCCTCATATCTTCTTCGCCCATATACACAACGCAGGGCAATCCCATTTTAGCGGCGACCGTTGCGGTTGCAACTCCATGTTGGCCAGCGCCGGTTTCAGCAATAATTCTTTTCTTCCCTGCACGCTTCGCGAGAAGAATTTGTCCGATCGTATTGTTGATCTTATGCGCACCGGTGTGGCAAAGATCTTCCCGTTTCAAATAGATTTTTGCTTTCCCAAAACTCGACGTCAGCCGGTTCGCAAACGTGAGAGGCGTGGGGCGGCCGCAATAATCGGTGAGTAGACCGAAGAACTCAGCTTTGAATGCATCGTCGTTCTTTGCTTCGGAGTATAACCGCTCCAGTTCAAACAATCCTGCCATAAGAGTTTCGGGCACGAACCGTCCGCCGAATTTTCCGTAGTATCCACGGCTATCGGGAAAGCTGTACTTCACTCCGGAACCTCCACGCTGACAGTCCGGTCAACTGCGGCAGCAACGAGTCGAATTCGTTCCATCAAATCGCGGAACCGATCCGGCTTCAACGATTGGGCTCCGTCCGAAAGAGCTGATTCGGGATTGGGGTGTACTTCGATCATAAGGCCATCTGCACCGGCGGCAACACCCGCCAACGCCATTGCTGCAACTCCATCCCACATTCCAATGCCGTGACTCGGATCGACAAGAACCGGGAGATGAGAGAGTTTTTTGATGACAGGGATTGCATTCAGATCAAGTGTGTTGCGAGTGTACGGCTCAAATGTTCGTATTCCTCTCTCACACAACATAACGTTGAGATTCCCGCGTGCAAGAATATATTCGGCTGACATCAGCAACTCTTCGATTGTCGCTGAGTTGCCGCGCTTAAGCATTACCGGTTTTCGCAATTCTCCGACTGCTTCGAGCAATGAAAAGTTCTGCATGTTCCGCGCACCGATTTGAATTATGTCCGCAACTTCAGCGACCGCAGAAAGCGTCAGAACATCTTTCGCTTCAGTTACAATCTTCAATCCCGTACGTTCTTTTGCTTCGCGGAGAAGGACCAGCCCTTCTTCTTTCATTCCCTGAAACGCATATGGAGAAGTCCGTGGCTTGAATGCGCCGCCGCGGAGAAATTTTGCGCCGGCGTCTTTTACCGCCTCAGCCGTAGCGATCAGTTGTTCCCAGCTCTCAACGGAACAGGGTCCTGCAATAATTGCAAGTTCCTTTCCGCCGATAATCTCGCCGTCTACGTCGATTTCAGAATTGTCGGGCTTCACGTCACGGCCGACAAGCTTGTAGGGCTTTGTAATCGGCAGCGCTTCTTCGACTCCATGCATAATGGAGAAAAGTTCCGGATTGATCTTGCCCTTGTTGCCGGTTATTGCAATCGCGGTGCGTTGCACGCCGGGGATTTCATGGGGTACGTACCCAAGGGCGATAACTTTTTCCTGCACGCGCTGAACATCTTCCCGCGTGGCATCAGCTTTCATGACTATGAACATGCGAACTCCTTATCGTAATGCTGAAAATAATTCGTTAAGCTTATTTTTGTCTTTTTTACCCGGCGAGACTTCAACGCCGCTGTTAACATCAATTGCATAAGGCCGAACCGCTGCAATTGCTTCTGCCACATTTCCGGGGGTCAGACCTCCACTCAGGATGATCCGCCCGTACTTCTTTGCCTCAACAGCAATCGACCAGTCGAATGTCTTTCCTGTTCCACCGTTCATTCCATCAACAAACGTGTCAAGAAGAAACGTCGGTGTTGGGAAATTCTTCAGTTGGCGGACGTCGAAATCCTCTTTCACACGAAATGCTTTAATGACGGGCTGCTGGTATCCGCAAATATCCGATGCATCTTCATTGCCGTGAAACTGAATACATCGCACACCGGACGCCGAAAGGATTTCGTTCACTTCTTCCCGTTCAATATCCGCGACAACGCCAACCGGTGTGACGAAAGGCGGGAGCGTTTTGATGATCTCATTTGCACGTGCAGGCTCGATGTATCTTGGACTTGAATGTACGAAAATAAAACCAAGCGCGTCAGCTCCGGCATCCACCGACATATGAGCGTCTTCAAGATTCGTTATGCCGCACACTTTTACCTTCATGCTGGTTGTTCCCGGAAGTCCGACAATAATTCGCGTAAAGCATTGCCGGGGATTTCAGCTTTCATAAAGGATTCTCCTATAAGAAAAGAAGTAATTCCTTTCGACAGAAGAAAGCGAAGATCGTCAGATGTATTGATCCCGCTCTCGCTTACCACTTCCATTTCTTCGGGAATGAGTTTGCGAAGCTCCGCTGACGTTGCAATATCCGTTTCAAAGGTTTCAAGGTTCCGGTTGTTTATTCCGATCATATCTATTTTGTCCAGCCGGAGACTTTCGATTTCCTCTTTCGAATGGACTTCAATCAGGCACTGCAGTCCGAGGGCGGTTGCTTCGTCCAAAAGATCATTGAGCCGGGAAGAATCGAGGGCTGAAACGATAAGCAAAACCACGTCGGCACCGGCAGCTTTGGATTCGTATAATTGATATGGATCGATGATAAAATCCTTACGAAGAATCGGAATGGTAACAAATTTTCTCATCGCTTCAATGTACCGCAAATCCCCGCGGAAGAACTTCTCATCGGTCAAAACCGAAAGTGCCGTCGCTCCGTTTTGTACATAGTCACGAGCAATAGTGAGTGCATCAAAATCCTTCCTGATAATACCCCTTGAGGGAGATGCCTGCTTCAGCTCGGCAATAATTGCCGGCTTCGAACTGCGCAGAGCGCGTAACAGAGACAACCTTCGAAAACCGAATGCTTCCTTTTCCTGCAGCGAACGTTGGGAGATTGTTCGCTTTGCTTTCTTAATCTCGCCACGTTTGTGTTCGAGGATTTCTTCAAGAATGTTCATGGCTTGTTGGTGAACTCCACAAGCTCTTTCAGTTTTTGCAACGCTCTGCCTGAATCGATCGACTCCATCGCCATTAATTTCGCTTCGCTCAAGCCCGGTGCCTTTCCCGATAGAAAAATTCCGGCAGCGGCGTTCATCACAACGACATCCCTGTGCGGCCCCGACTTCTTATTCAAGATATCAATAGTGATTGCTGCATTGTTTTCTTTCGTGCCGCCGCTGATCAAGGAAACTGAACAGACATCAAACGAAAAATGGGCGGGAGTTAGTTTTGTAACCGATGGCTCATTCTCTCCAACAATCTCAAATACATTCGTCTCGCACGAAAGGGCTATTTCATCCATACCATCATCACTGTGAACGACATATGCTTTTTTCATTTCAGATCGGCGAAGAACGCCCGCAAGTTTACCTGCAACAGAAGAATTGAACGTGCCGATGAGCCCGCGCTTTACCCGGGCAGGATTTGTCAGCGGTCCGAGCATGTTGAAAATTGTTCGGACACCAAGATCGGTTCGCGTCTTTGCCACTGCTTTCATTGCAGGATGAAAGTACGGAGCGAACATGAATCCGACACCAACCGTATTGATGCATCGTTCAACTTTCGAAGGCGAAATCTGAACGTCAACGCCAAGGGCCATCAGAACGTCCGCGCTGCCGCATTGGCTCGACACGGAGCGGTTTCCATGTTTCGCAACTGTAACTCCGGCACCAGCCGCGACGAACGTTGCAACCGTCGAGATGTTAAATGTGCCAAGCCCGTCGCCACCGGTACCGACAATATCGATTGCATCCGCATCCTCCACCCGGACAGGAATTGCCCTCTCCCGCATCACGCGGGCGAAGCCGAGCAATTCATCGACAGTTTCACCTTTCGCACGCAGCGCGATGAGAAGTCCGGCAATCTGTGCGTCTGAAGCATCTCCGGCAATGATCGTCTCCATCGCGGCAGTCGCTTCATCGACTGTGAGGTGAGAACCGGAAAGACATTTTTCAATGAACTGCTTCATAATTGCAATCTTTCAGAATAAAACAATTGTCACTGCTTCAACCAATTCGAAAGAATGTGTTCACCTTCGTCAGTCAAAATAGATTCGGGATGAAACTGCACTCCTGTGATTGGAAAAGTCTTATGCCTGAGCCCCATTATCACACCGTCATCGGTTTGTGCTGTAATTTCCAATTCCTCAGGAAAATTCTCCGGCGAGACGACAAGCGAATGGTACCGCGTTGCAACAAACGGATTTGCGACGTTTACAAATATTGACGAGTTCGAATGCCGGATGAGAGAAGTTCTGCCGTGCATCAAAATTGGCGCGTTCACAATTGTTCCGCCGAACGCCAACCCAATCGCCTGATGTCCCAGGCACACTCCGAAAATCGGGATCGTGGATCCGAAACGTTTAATCACGCCAACTGTAATGCCAGCATGTTCAGGTCTGCCTGGTCCGGGCGAAAGAAGAATCCGGCGGGGTTCCATCCGGGCAACTTCATCAAGGCTGACTGCATCATTGCGCTTGACGACAAGTTGCTCGCCTGTATGTTCCAAAAGGCGGCCCAGCAACTGCACGAGGTTATACGTAAAGGAATCGTA
>JBKJJX010000081.1:0-2774 GCA_046597825.1 Bacteroidota bacterium
TCCATTCAGATGTGTGGCGATTGCCGAAATAAGCGAACGGACATCGGTCGTTTTGTCGATTACGTAGTCCGCAATCGTTGTTGACAAATGATCCAGCGTTTCCTGGTCCAGATGGCCCGAAACCACCAGAACTTTCATAGGGTGATCATTCTTCCGCGCTGCTAACCGTTCCAACACTTTAAAACCATCCAACTTGGGCATTTTAATATCGAGTACCACGAGCTGAGGTTTGATCTCGCCGATCAGAATAAGAGCTTCATATCCATCATCCGTAGTTGTTACGTCAACATCCGGCAGTTCGGTTTTTATTACCTGTCGCATCAAGTTGGTGTAAATCGGATCGTCATCTATTATAAGGACACGACGTTCTGTGTTTTCATCTTCAAACTTAAAAGGAATGTCCATGCCGGCTTTATCAAGAAAAGCTTTTACGTCAGCCGGCCACATCCGGTGATGTCCGCCGTATGTTGTAAAAGCTTTAATAGCCCCTTTGTTTATCCAGTTAAGTACGCAAGGCTTGCTGACCCGCAATATCCTGGCAACCTCTCCCACGCTTAATGGATCCTTGTTATTCATTACTCTCTCCTCTGAAATAGAATAACTTTCTGTATCAATCTATCACCCGCATTAATCACTACCAATACGGCAATCTCTGTAATTGTGGAACTACATCGTCTCTAGTACTTGTTCTCATATTCTGTTGAAATGAACGGCAGAAGAAGAAATTTTTAGTTGATAACAATTGAAATAAGTGGAACCCAAGCAGATTGTAAATTGTTTGATGCCGTGCTACGCTCTTTACTCTAGGTATTTGCAACCAACGTGCTCTTACATTTTTAACCTGATTGAACATCCTTACCGATTCAAGTATTCTGTACATAGAATTGTTTGTCGGTCTAGAATGAAAAATACGGGGTTCAAATGCACACGGCACCATTATTAAGGTTTACGCAGAAAGTAGTGGGAGAAATCCACTCCATACTGCGGGAGAAATATCATGTGGCTGTTAATCCGGATGTGCCGGTTCGATATTATCTGACGGCCATGCGGGATAAACGGCTTGAGGAATTGCAGGACACGTTGGGCCGAATTACTCGCGGCAAATATCGTGAGTGCGAGATTTGCGGCGGACAAATTCCGGATGAATGGCATATTCTTTCGGTTACAGCGAAAGTATGCCATTCGTGCAACCCGGCAGTTTATCCGCTGGTATATCAACCGGGAGGGACAGGATTGAAAGCTGCTTGAATGAGGCTCGACCACAGTAATGGCAAGTGGTGTTGATCAATCATCGTTCATACCGATTGACAAGACTACGGACCAGACAATTCGTGTGCAAGGAAAGGTAGATGAAATTCTGCCTCACCGGAACAAAAGTCTTTTTGCGATGGTACAACCGGATAAAGACGAAACCGAAATTGCAATCGTAAGTCCGGAGAGATTCTGGCAGGACAGATATCTTGTGATTGTGTTGGAAGGCTAAATAGATTTTTGGTGGGAACTTGAGGCCCGACCTGGCGAGTGAAATGCCGGGTCGGGTTTTTGTTTGTTATTTATCCCGGCTTACAACAAAATCTGCAAAACCGAGAAGGGAACGCTTACTGGGAGAGTCAGGAAATGGGCTGATTTTTTCTTTTGCCAGGGCGCTGAACTCCCGCGCCCGCTTTGCGGCATATTCAATTCCCCCGTGCCGCTCGACGAAATCCAGAACCCGCTTGATGTTCGCCTTCTTTCCGCCGTTCTTCACTATCGCCAGAATTTCCTTTCCTTCTTTTTTTGGCGCAACGGTGAGGGCATACACAAGAGGAAGCGTGAGCTTCTTCTCCGAGAGGTCGAGCCCAGTTGGCTTGCCCGTTATGCTTTTTCTGCCCACATAATCCAGGAGATCATCACGGATCTGGAACGCAAGGCCGACATTCTCCCCGTACTCACGGAGTTGCACTCTTGCCTCCATGTTATCCGTTGCACTCGCGGCGCCCATTTCCGTGCATGTTGAAAGAAGAGATGCAGTTTTGTCGCCGATGATTTTCAGATACGTCGCTTCATCCATATCCAGTTGGCGGCTTTTTTGAATCTGATGGATCTCGCCTTCACTCATCCTGCGCACGGCAGTCGAGGTGATTTTCAGGAATTGAAATTCATCGTGTTCCAGCGAAAGCAGGAGTCCCTTTGATAAAAGATAATCGCCCATCAGAACAGCGATCTTGTTTTTCCATACTGCATTGATCGATGCAAAACCGCGTCTGGTGTCTGCGTCATCCACAACATCATCGTGCACCAGTGTTGCGGTGTGGAGAATTTCGACGAGCGTGGCTCCGCGGTAACTTTTCTCGTTCACGCCGCCGCAAAGCTCCGCGCTTAGCAGAACAAGAAGCGGGCGGACTTTTTTTCCTTTTTGTTTGATGATATACTTCGTAACGATATCCACCAATCCGACTTTTGATTTGATGGATTGGGCGAATACATCTTCAAAACGTTCAAGATGTTGTTGAATGGGAGCGGAGATTTCTTTGAGTGTCAAATGGGAAACGGTTGATGAATGTTGGTGTAATGGATCCTGAATTTATTCGGCGTCGCCTTTTTGGGCTGCACGTTTACGTTTGCCGCGCCATGCTATGGCGGAGATGCCAATGCTCAACTCGTACAACACAAGCAGCGGAACGGCGAGCAGCACCTGACTTACCGGATCCGTGCCCGGCGTGAGCAGCGCCGCGAGAATAAAGATGACGACAATCGCATGTCTTCTGTAATGCCGCATAAATGCCGGCGTCAGG
>JBKJJX010000100.1:0-13389 GCA_046597825.1 Bacteroidota bacterium
CGGCCACATCCATCCAACAAACAAACCGATACCCATGCCGATAAAGATCAGTTGGGTGAGAGTAAGGCGTTTGAGCATAGAAGGTTCGTAGTGTGAAAAAAGAACAATTAGACTTTAGTGGGTGTTTCCCGACAGTTGTTTTACCAGTTCCCCCACCACCGCCTTTGCATCGCCAAACAGCATAAACGTTCTGTCCGAGAAATACAATTCGTTATCGATGCCGGCAAAGCCCGGATTCTTGCTGCGCTTGATTGCATAGACAGTCTTTGCTTTGTCTGCGTCGATGATCGGCATGCCGTAAATTGGCGTTGATTTGTCGTAGCGCGCCGCAGGGTTGACAACATCGTTCGCACCAACGACCAACGCAACGTCGAATTGCGGCATGTCGGGATTGATCTCATCCATTTCTACCAAATCAGTGTACGGGATGTCGGCTTCGGCGAGCAGTACATTCATATGGCCGGGCATGCGTCCGGCTACCGGGTGAATTGCAAACTTTACTGTGATCCCTTTTTTGATGAGCAAGTCATAGAGTTCGCGTATGCGGTGTTGCGCTTGTGCGACTGCCATGCCGTAACCCGGAATGATCACCACTGATGACGCCTGCTCGAGAACCTGAGCTGCTCCTTCGAAAGTTTCTTCCTTATACGCTTTCGTGCTTACCGCGGCAGACGAAGCCTGCACCTGACCGAACGCGCCGAACAATACGTTTGTGAATGAGCGGTTCATCGCTTTACACATGATTATTGAAAGGATAAAACCACTCGAACCATCGAGAGCGCCGGCAACGATTAGCAGTTTGTTGTCGAGTACAAAACCCATAGCAACAGCGGAAAGTCCCGCATACGCATTCAAAATAGAAATCACTGTCGGCATGTCGGCGCCGCCAATGGGAATAATCAACAGAACACCGAACATCAGCGCGAGCACAATGATTGCAGGGAATGCAAAAGCAGACCAGGGTCCGGTCGGATCAACCACAAGCAGAACGCCGAGCACGATGGCGATAACGAACAAAGCGAGGTTGGTGACATTTTGCAGCGGATACGTCACGGGTCGCTGCGGAATCCACTTGATTTCCTGCAGCTTGCCCGCCGCCATCAGGCTTCCAGTAAATGTGAGAAATCCGAGAATGACCTCAATAACAATTGCAACCACCCGAAATGGCGTAAGATGCTCGACTCCTTCACTCGACCACAAGTAGAATTTTGCTGTGCCGACCAATCCCGCGGCGAGTCCGCCAAACGCATGTGAGAGAGCTGTTCGTTGAGGTACTGCTGTAAGTGAAACACGCGAGAGCGGTACACCAAGTGCGAAGCCTGCAATGACGGCGATGACAATCCACAGGTGATTGACGATTTCCGGTTGGAGCCACGTAGCAAAAACGGCGAGCACCATCCCAATAACGCCTACAAGAACGCTTTTGCGTGCAGTCTTTGGACTGTTCATCCAATAGAGTGAAAAGATAAACAGTGCGGCGGCGGCAATGTAGGAGAACTGTGCGATGTGATGTATCATGACTTCGCCTCCTCCTTCCGCTCTTCCTTGAACATCTTCAACATGCGCTGCGTAATGAGGAACCCGCTGACAATGTTGGTCATCGAAGCGAAGAGCGCGATTGCGCCGAGAATGCGAATATCGGTAGGATAGTCTGAGCCCGTCACAATAATCGACCCGACAACAGCGATTGCAGAGATTGCATTTGTGATCGACATGAGCGGCGTATGCAAGAGTCGTGATACGCGGGCAATGACGCCAATGCCGATGAATGTTGCCAAGGCAAAAACGAAGATGAGCGACCAATAATCCGTTTGCGGTTCCGCGACTGCTGCTACATGTTCAGGAATCGGTTGAGCAAACGTAATGAGAGTGAGAGTCATCAGAAGTCCGCCAATCATCAGTAGTGTTTTCAAGTGCTTCATGATTGTTTTCCTCCCTGTTGAAAGGCGTTGCGGATGGTTTCGTTGACGATTTCACCGTTGCGCGTTATGCAGGCGCCCTTCACGATATCATCATTCAAATCCGGATTAGGTTCTCCTTTGGGGAAAAGATGTTGCACCAGGTTCATGACATTTTTCGAATACATCTGACTAGCATGAACCGGAACCGTTGCCGGCAAATTAACTGCGCCGATAATCTTTACGCCATTGCTCTCGATGGTTTTTCCGGGTTGCGTCAGTTCGCAATTGCCTCCTTGCTCGGCTGCAAGGTCGATAATGACGGAACCGGGCCGCATCTTCTTCACCATCGCCGCTGTGATCAGCACTGGAGCCTTCTTGCCGAAAATTTGTGCCGTCGAAATTACAACATCCGTTTTGGGAAGCCGCGCTCCAATGACTTCCTGTTCCTTGCGCAGGAACTCCTCTGACTGTTCTTTTGCGTAACCTCCGGCAGTTTCCACATTCTCGGTGATTTCCATCTCGATAAATGTTGCTCCAACACTTTTCACTTGCTCTCTCACTGCAGGCCGCGGGTCGAACGCCTCCACTTTTGCGCCAAGCCGTTTTGCTGTTGCAATTGCCTGGAGTCCCGCAACCCCTGCCCCGAGCACGAGAACAACAGAAGGAGTGATTGTGCCGGCTGCGGTCATCATCATCGGGAACATTTTGTCTGATTGTTCTCCGGCGAGCAGTACAGCTTTGTATCCGGCAATATTTGCCATCGAGCTGAGAGCATCCATACTCTGGGCACGGGTAATGCGCGGGACGTACTGCATCGAATACGCAGTAATGCGGCGCTTGAGAAAAACTTCGACAATGTCGCGAGATCCAAGCGGAGCAAAAAAGCCGATTAGGCTGCAGCCTTCGCGCATCTGGGCGGCTTCGTCAGTCGTTGGTGGCTGAACTTTCACCACAAGCTCGGCGTCCGCGTACAGCGCTGTCGAGGAATCGATAACGCGCGCGCTGGCCTTTGTATACTCTTCATCTGCATGCGATGACGCGGCTCCGGCGTTGTGTTCGACGAGAATTTCGTGTTTGTCTTTTATGAGAGCGGCGATCAGTGAGGGTATAAGCGCAACACGCGTTTCACCGGACAGAGTTTCTTTGGGAACTCCGATCTTCATTCGATGTTAATCCTTTCGACGAGAGCATATGGGAGGATGATTTGAAGCTCTGCCAAATTACAAAATTACACGATGAAGCTCAAACATTCCGACAATGATTCTTTGCCGCGGAATCTTTATTTTGAGATACAACCTGGGAGATACGATGGCACTCGAATCCAGAAATCCTGCAACCAACGAACTGCTTCACTCATACGATGAGCATTCCAACTCACAGCTGGACACCATGCTTGAAAACGCTGATGCCGCCTTCCGTCAATGGCGCAACACAAGTATTGCAGAACGCGCTGAGTGTGTAACGCGCGCCGGAGCAATTCTTCGAAGCAGGAAAGAAGAATATGCAAGACTCATGGCGCTTGAGATGGGAAAGCCACTTGTGCAGGGAATAGCGGAAGCCGAGAAGTGCGCCTCGGTGTGTGACTATTACGCTCAGAACGCTGAGAAATTTCTCGCACCCGTAATAATTCCGACCGATGCAGCGAAGAGCTTTGTAACATTTCAGCCGCTCGGAATTCTTCTCGCAATCATGCCCTGGAATTTTCCGTTCTGGCAAGTGTTCCGCGCCGCTGTTCCGGCATTGATGGCGGGAAACGCTGTGGTGCTCAAGCACGCATCGAATGTATCGGGCTGTGCCCTGGAGATTGAAAAAATCTTTCGTGATACTGAACTCCCCGTCGGATTGTTCACAACTCTGCTTTTGTCTTCCGGACGCATCGGCGCTCTCATCGAACATCCGCACATCAAAGCAGTTACGATTACAGGAAGCACAGCGGCGGGAAAATCAGTGGCAGCAAAAGCGGGTGAGATGTTAAAGAAAACAGTTCTCGAGCTTGGCGGCAGCGATCCGTACATTGTCCTTGAGGATGCAAATCTGCATGACGCTGTAAACACATGTGTCGCGTCGAGGCTCATCAATAACGGACAAAGTTGTATCGCAGCGAAACGGTTCATCGTTGTTGATTCGCTTTGTTCACGTTTTGAACAAATGTTTGTTGAGAAGATGAAATCCCAGAAAATGGGCAATCCGCTGGAACCGGACGTAACGGTTGGTCCGCTGGCGCGCCGCGATTTGCGCGACGAACTGCACGCGCAGGTACGCAAAAGTATTGAAGCAGGAGCGAGACTTTTGTGCGGCGGAGAAATTCCGGACAATGCGGGAGCTTTCTATCCGCCCACCGTTCTCACAGATGTAAAAAAGGGAATGCCTGCATATGACGAAGAGCTGTTTGGTCCCGTTGCATCCATTATCTCTGCAAAAGATGAAGCCGATGCAATCCGCATTGCAAACGATTCGGTATTCGGATTAGGGGCTGCTGTGTTTACGCAGGATTCGAAGCGGGGGGAGCGGATTGCTACTGATGAACTGGAAGCAGGTTCATGCTTTGTTAACGGTCTCGTGAAATCAGATCCGCGTTTGCCGTTCGGAGGAATCAAGGAATCGGGCTACGGCCGTGAGCTTGCATTGTTCGGTATTCGCGAGTTTGTGAATGTGAAAACGGTGTGGGTGAAGTGAGGGTCTCCGTTTACATTAAGCTATTCTGTCCAAAGTGCGAATCCTGTCATGCTGAAAAGTTCTTAGTCCGATCCCGACGTTGTCGGGACGGAATGACGTATGACTTTCAAACTGAGTCACTCAGTTCCAATGAATCTTCTTCCCCGTTCTCAAAATCTCCTCCACAAACGGGTTATCGGGCGTGAAGTTTTCGGTTATTGCGCCACCACCTCCACGCGTGCATCAAATCCAAGTCTATTGAGAAACTCGCGGCATTCATCCCACGTGAGACCGAACGCACGAACATCGGCAACGCCAAGCCGTGCGACAATTTCGGTGAGCGTTTCTTCATCCCCTGTTTCAAATTCACCTTCCTGCATCGCGTCTTCAGCCCATGTAACGACTTCTTCGAGCGTAGTTCTGTGTTGAAGGTACGACGCGATCTTCGATGCAACTTCATTGCGTGTAATCATTGGTTTCTCCTTTGGTGACCTTCATCCCTTGGAAACTTGTTGTGAACCTCAACCAGAACTCCGTCGACATCATAGATCTCTTGACGAAACAGAGTTGTTGTTTCATCAGCATCCACTTCTTTAATGTAGCGGGCGGTCCAGCCCAACCTGCCTCTCACATCACGCCAGTAGCGACGCCCGCCATTTGTCAGTGTCGTCCACTGCTTATACTTTCTCTCATTGGGAGTTCGCTTATCACTCACAAGGTCAGTTCCACTGAATCTTCTTCCCCGTTCTCAGAATCTCTTCCACAAACGGATTGTCGGGAGTAAAGTCTTCGGTTTTAAAAGGATGGATTTCAATGTCGATCGAACTCCTGAGCATGAATTTGACCAGGCTTTTGACATCATCGAAACGATCGCCGAGGAAATCATCGGAGACGATGGCAACGTCTATGTCACTATATTCGCGAGACGTTCCCTGAGCATAGGAGCCGAAGAGATACACATCGCGTACACGGAATTTTTCCGAAGCGTATCGGGCAAATCGCCGAACTGCTTCAATTGCACTTTGCTCTGTATGCACGATAGAATACCTCCATCTTTGTGAACCTTCGCGGCTCTTCGAGTCTTCGTGTTGAGAATCCTATTTCTCACTATTTCTTCTTCGGCGCGTAAATATGCGTTGAATCGCCGTAGAATGCATGCGCTGCCTCCATGAGGGTTTCCGATAATGTCGGATGAGCATGGACGGTCAGCGCGAGATCCTCAACCGTTGCGCCCATCTCAATCGCAAGCACACCTTCAGCAATTAGCTCTCCCGCGTTCGTTCCGACCAATCCCACACCAAGCACGCGTTCTGTTTCCGAATCGACCACCAGCTTGGTCAAGCCGTCCGTGCGGTCGAAACTCAGTGCCCGACCCGATGCAGACCAGGGGAATTTGGCAACCTCGACTTTCAATCCACGCTGCCGTGCCTCCGCTTCGGTGACGCCTGCCCATGCAACTTCGGGATCGGTGAATACAACTGCAGGGATGATCACGTCCTTAGACGTGGAGTTCTCTCCCAGAATTGCATCGATGGCGATGCGTGCTTCCTTCGATGCCTTGTGTGCAAGCAACACTCCGCCCACGATATCGCCGATTGCGCAAATCATCGGGTCGGCAGTTTGCAGTTTCTCGTTGACCTGGATAAATCCCTTTTCATCCTTCAGAACTTTTGTGTTCTCAAGTCCGAGGTCGTTGCTGTTTGGCGTGCGTCCCACCGAAACAAGCACGCGGTCAAAAAGTTCATCCGTCTTCTTTCCGTTAAACTCCATTGTCACTTTGATCTGATTCTTGTGCGTCGCCATCTTCAGGACTTTCGCTTTGAGGCGGATTTCCTTGAATGCCTTCTCTGCATTTCTAATGACAGGGCGAATAAGATCAGGATCAGCGCCGGCGAGAATCGTATCGAGCGCTTCGACCAGCACAATCTCGCTGCCGAGTGTTGCGTATACTGTTCCGAGCTCCATGCCGATATAGCCACCGCCTACCACGAGCAGGC
The DNA here is from genome assembly GCA_046597825.1 of Bacteroidota bacterium. Lineage (GTDB taxonomy): Bacteria > Bacteroidota > Ignavibacteria > UBA10030 > UBA6906 > CAADGV01. Next base: position 6,554 of record JBKJJX010000100.1, read on the forward strand.
TCTTCGGCACTTCTTCAACCTCGAGCGCCTCAGTGGAAGTCATGATACGCTTGTTGCCGAGATCGAATGCAGCCGGGATTGCCGGACGCGAGCCGGTTGCAATGATTGCCTTGTCGTATGTAATGAACTTCTGTCCCTCTTTTGTTTCAACGCGCAGGGTTTTCGAATCTTCAAAATATCCGCGGCCGTACATGACTTCGACCTTGCGTGATTTTGCAAGCGAAGCAACGCCCTGGGCGAGTTTGCCGGTAATCGAATTTTTCCACTCACGCATCTTGTTCATATCCAGCTTTGCCTTGCCGAATGTTATCCCCCGGTAACCGGAGTCCTGAGCTTCATGAATGAGTTTTGCTGCATGCAGATACGCCTTGGAAGGTATGCAGCCGACGTTCAGGCACACCCCGCCGAGTCTATCATCTTTTTCCACCATAATTACTTTCTTTCCGCGGTCGGCAGCATAGAATGCGGCAGCATAACCGCCCGGCCCGGAACCAACGACTACTATATCGGTCTTAATCGACTTCATCATATTCCTTTCATTTCAAAAAAATCACGGCAGCAGAATATCATTGCGAAGCGTGAACTAGATTTTTACCTGTTTCTCAGAAAACGTTTGCATCGACTGGACGAAGTCCGTAATAAACCTCGCTGCGCTTCCTCCGTCAACGACACGGTGATCGTACGAAAGTCCTAACGGGACAATCGTGCGCTGCTGGATTTTCTTGTTCCGGACAACGGGCTGCAACAATCCTCTTCCCACGCCGAGAATAGCAACTTCGGGCTTGTTGATGATCGGCGTAAAGTGTGCACCGCCAATACTGCCCTGATTGGAAATGGAAAACGTGCCGCCCTGCATTTCTTCGAGCGAAACTTTTCGTTGCCGCGTTCGCTCTGCGATCTCTTGCAGTTCTTTTGACAACTCCAGCATGCTTTTCTTGTCGACATCACGAATCACGGGGACAAGTAATCCCTGCTCGGTGTCGACGGCAATGCCGATGTGATAATAATTTTTGTAGATGATTTCTTCTGTTGCTTCATCCAGGCTTGCGTTGAATGCCGGATGCTTCTTCAGCGTTTCGACGACTGCCTTCATAATGAACGGCGTGATGGTGAGATGGCCGCCTTTCTTTTCGTACGCTTTTCCAAACTTCTTTCGCAGAGCGAGGATATCTGTAACATCAACATTGTCGAACTGTGTAATGCGCGGAATGGTGGTCCACGATTCGACCATCTTATTGCTGATCGCCTTGCGGAGCGACGTCATCTTTTTCTTTTCGACGTTTCCCCACTTTGAAAAATCAATGCTTGCTGCCGGAGCTTTTGCAGCAGGCGCTGATGGTTGAGCTGCGGATGGTTTCGGCGCACCCTGATTTTGCAAACGTTGAATATAGGAACGCACGTCGGCTGTCAAAATTCGTCCGCCATTCCCGGTTCCGCGTATCTTTGACAGATCAAGGCCTATTTCCCGTGCAAGTCTGCGCAGGGAAGGTGAAGTTGCCGGTGGCGCGCCGCTCGGTGGTTGGCTGGCGGGCTCTGCCGACCCCGTTTGTTCCGGGCGAATTTCGACTGGCGGTTCTTGCGGCGCGGGTTCTTCGGCTGTGGGCTCAGGAGTGCTTGCTGCCGGTGATGCGGATGCAGCTGATCCATTTTCTGCAACGGAGAAGATGAGCGTGCCGACGCGTATTTCGTCTCCCTCTTTAATATGAATCTTCGTGATTGTTCCATCGACAGGAGTCGGAATGGAAGCTACCGCCTTCTCGCTTTCAAGTTCGAGAATGGATTGATCCTTCTTTACGGTATCGCCTTCTTTTACAAATATTGTTGAGACAGTTCCACTATCGGCGCCTTCGCCGAGACGGGGGAGTCTGACATCCATTTGGTTTCTCCTTGATTCAATGTTCGACGCTTACGAAATCGTCAGCGCTTCAAAATCGATTCTGGTTTTTTTCCTTGCTCTAACACAAACAAAATTAGATGACCTACACTATGACGGGAAAAGATTTTTCCGGATCGATCCCAAGATCTTTAATTGCCTTTTCAACAGTTTTCTTCTGTACTGTTCCCTTTTGAGAAAGCTGGTAGAGTGTTGCGATGACGATGGACTCTGCATCGACTTCAAAAAATCTCCTCAGATTCTTTCGTGTGTCGCTCCGGCCGAAGCCATCCGTTCCCAGGGTCATCAATCCGCCCGGAACCCATTGTGCAATCTGGTCGGGAATAATCTTCATGTAGTCCGACGCAGCGATGAACACGCCGTGTTCTTTTTCAAGAAGAAGCTCGACATATGATTTTTTCGGCGGAGCAGTCGGATGCATCATGTTCCAGCGCTTTGCATTGAGCGCTTCATTGCGTAAACGCTTGTAGCTGGTGGCGCTCCACACATCGGCGGAAACATCGTACTTGTCTGCAAGAATTTCCTGCGCACGCAGCGCCTCGCGTACAATTGGTCCGCTGCCGAAGATATGCGCCTTGTGTTTCATCTTTGCCGCGCCCGGCTTGAATTTATACAATCCGTTCACGATCCCCTGTTCTGCACCCAGCGGCATCGGCGGCATTGAGTAGTTATCATTATAGAGCGTGAGATAATAGAACACTTTTTCGTTCTCCGCGTACATTCGTCGCAAACCATCCCACACAATCACGGCGATTTCAAATGCAAACGCGGGATCGTAACACAGCAGATTGGGGACCGTGCTGGCAAGAAGATGACTGTGTCCGTCTTCGTGTTGCAGGCCTTCGCCGTTCAACGTTGTGCGTCCTGCTGTCGCACCGCAAAGAAATCCCTTCGACATCATATCCGCTGCCGCCCACACCTGGTCGCCGATGCGCTGGAAGCCAAACATCGAATAGTAAATGTAAAACGGAATCATGTTCACGCCATGCGACGCGTACGCTGTTGCCGCCGCAGTGAACGACGCCATCGAACCGGCTTCCGTAATTCCCTCTTCTAAAATTTGTCCGTCTTTTGTCTCGTGATAATAGAGAAGTGTGCTGCGGTCGACAGGTTCGTAGAGCTGGCCCTTGTGCGAATAGATGCCGACTTCACGGAAGAGCGGGTCCATGCCGAACGTGCGTGCTTCATCGGGGATGATCGGAACAATGTTGTCACCAATTTGTTTATTGCGCAGAAGCGAGCTGAGCAAACGGACGAACGCCATTGTCGTTGAGACTTCAAACCGTTCGGAGCCTTTCAGGAAATCGGCAAAGTCTGCAAGTGACGGGACTTCAAGCGGCGGCGCTGTTTCGCGTCGTGCGGGAATAAATCCGCCGAGTTCCTTTCTTCTTGCAAGCAGATATTTTGTTTCCGGACTATCTTCTGCCGGACGATAGAATGGCGTTTCGACCACCTCTTCGTCATTGATTGGGATTGTGAACCGCTGACGGAATTCGCGCAACTCTTTTTCATTTAACTTTTTCTGTTGATGAGTAACGTTGCGCCCTTCACCCGCTTCGCCGAGTCCGTATCCTTTGACTGTCTTCGCGAGAATGACAGTCGGCCGGCCTTTATGATTCATTGCCGCATGATAGGCTGCATATACTTTTTGCGGATCATGGCCTCCGCGTTTCATCTTTGTAATCTGCTCATCGGAAAGATGATTCACCAGCTCAAGAAGCTCCGGATATTTTCCGAAGAAGTGTTTTCGCGTAAAGCTTCCCGGCTCGACGGTGTACTTCTGATATTCGCCGTCGATTACTTCCTCCATCCGCTTCACGAGCATGCCGTTCTTATCTGCCTTGAGCAACGGATCCCAATCCGATCCCCAGATTACTTTGATGACGTTCCATCCGGCGCCGCGGAATGCAGCCTCCAACTCCTGAATAATTTTTCCATTACCGCGTACCGGGCCGTCGAGCCGCTGAAGATTGCAATTCACAACCCACACAAGGTTGTCGAGTCCCTCGCGGGAAGCAAGTGTCAGCGCGCCCAAACTTTCCGGCTCATCGCTTTCTCCATCACCGATGAATGCCCAGACTTTTGGCTCTTCGTTCTTGATGAAACCACGGGCTTTCAAATAGCGGTTGAAGCGTGCCTGATAAATTGAGTTGATCGGGCCGAGTCCCATTGAAACAGTGGGGAACTGCCAGAACTCCGGCATCAAATACGGATGGGGATAGGAGGATATTCCATGTTCGGAAAGATCCTGCCGGAAGCTGTGCAATTGTTTTGCGTCGAAGCGACGTTCAAGAAATGCGCGTGCATAGATACCGGGTGAGGCGTGTCCCTGAATGAACACCATATCCGCCGGCCTGTCTCCTTCGCCGCCGCGGAAGAAATGATTGAAGCCGACTTCATACAACGTGGCGCTCGAAGCAAATGTGGAGATGTGGCCGCCGAGTCCGCTGTGCAGGCGATTTGCCTTCACCACCATTGCCATCGCGTTCCAGCGGATGTAGCTTTTGATGCGCCGTTCGAGATCACGGTCGCCCGGATATGCCGGCTCTTCTTCGGGCGGAATCGTGTTGATGTATGGCGTGCTGACGGAGGAGGGAATCTGCACACCGGTCCCGCGCAACCGGTCGATAAGGCGGTTTAGCACAGCCGGCGCTTGTTCCGATTGCTTGTTTTTTAGCATATATTCGAAGAAGAATTCCAGCGAATCCAGCATCCGCTGACTTTCTTCCGAAGAACCTGAGCCGTTTGCCTCAGTTATCTGGGCTTTCGCTTCCGTTTCCACGTGTCTGCTCTCTCTTATTACTCTATACCGTAACGACGATTGTGTTTCGAAAATTCCATTCAATATAATGAAAACGTTGATAAGTTTCATAAGGCTCAACTCGTGAACTTTCTCGATCTCACTCTACCCACCCCCCAACAAAATCTCGCCTGCGATGAAGCGCTCTTGGATTTATGTGAAGAAGGAAAAGCCGGAGAAGTTCTGCGCCTTTGGGAATCGGAGAAATATTTTGTGGTTCTCGGTTCCTCAAACAAATTCCGGCAAGAAGTTCATGTTGAAGCGTGTGGAGCCGATGGGATTCCGATCCTGCGCCGGCATAGCGGCGGCGGTACGGTGCTGCAAGGTCCCGGCTGTTTGAATTTTTCTTTGATTTTAAAAATCGTTTCTGACGGGCCGACACGGAACATCACCGAGACAACGAAGTACATCATGCAACGTCATGCAGAAGTCTTGTCTGATCTTCTCGGCGAACGGATAGAAATGAAAGGCAGCAGCGATTTGACGATCGATGGGAAAAAATTTTCAGGGAATGCCCAGCGACGGAGAATGAAGACGCTGTTATTTCACGGGACACTCCTGCTGGACTTTAATTTGGAGTTGATCGAAAAATATTTGCAGCTTCCGCCGAAACAACCGGAGTATCGTGGGCGGAGAAGTCACCTGGAGTTTGTTACAAACATTTCCGCTGGCAGAGAAGAAATTAAAATGCGGTTACGATCGGCGTGGGATGCAACGATATTGCTTGAGCACCCGCCACATGCACGGATACATGATCTTGCCGCTACAAAGTACGCGTCGGACTCGTGGAACTACAAATGCTAACGTTGCATCTCAATAGAGTAGGGGCTCGCTGGCCTCCGTCCTTCAACCGCTTCCGGGTCGTCACGGTTAACTATACAATCCGGTACCGTGACAGCCCGGGTTCAACCGGCTATGGATTGTTTCGGATGCCGATGGTGATCAATGCATGACTTGGGGTATTACCCACAAGAAAGTACGTGTTGCCAATTGCAAACGCCTTAAAATATGATTTGAAGCTTGAACGATCATACAGTTCATCGTAGAACTTCCACGAGCGACCGCTCCAGTGTATCACCGCACCAAATGCTCCACCGATGATGACATTATTGGATGCCGTACCACTGACTGCCCACAGTACCACCCTCGGGTTCGGCGTTGCAATCTCTTCCCATGCCAAGCCGTTCACCTTGTGAAACATCCCTTCGCCAGTGGCGTATCCTTCACCATCTGCCGTTCCCCATACTCCAAATTTCTGCCCAACAGGGAATGATTGATCTTGAATCACAGTGTTACCTTCAATACGAAGAATGACGCTCCCTGCAAAGCTGTTGAAGTAATCTGAGGCTACAGCATACACCTCGCCACTTGGAAGGCCGATGATCTGCCAAACGTCGAGTGTCGTCCCACTCTGGAGCGTTCTCCAACCTGTCCCGTCGTAGTGGAGGATGGTTCCGCGGGCGCCACATGCATAAGCATCTGTACCGGAGCGGGCCCAGACGGAAAGTAACGCGGGTGAACTGTCCGGACTTATGTTTACCCACCTCCTGCCGTTCCATTTTCCAACAAAACCACGAGCAGTATAGGAATCAAATGAGGACCCTACAATGAAGAGAGCAGTGTCTGAGAGACCATGGACACTTGTGAGAAGTCCAGCCCCAATCCACCAACTCAAGGAATCGTCTGCAATTCTTGTCCAAGAGGAGCCATTGTACCGGATTAGGAATGTTGGAAGTCCCGTTCCTTCGGCCTCAACAAGTCCTGCTGCGTAGACGCTTGTTGGGGTTGTCCCCCACACATCTAACAAACGGCTCTGATAGTATCCAATGCTATCTGTCTGCCAAGAGATAGAGTGGCTCGTGGTGTCTGAGCCATTGGGTGAAGGCGGTGGTCCCGGTGGTGAGTCCTTGCATGCGAATGCAGTAACAAGGCAGAGAAAAGATAGAACACGGGTTTTCATCTTCTCACTCCAAGATAATGCATGCGCTGCACGGAAGCCGTGAGGGATATTCTACTCCATAAGGTCGATGCTTGGGGTAAACAAAACGATGGAAGGGAAAGAACAGGAGTCGGGCGGTTGCCTTAATTCCTCCTGTATGTTGGTTACAATCTAAACAAAAAACACGAAATGTAAGAAAAAGT
>JBKJJX010000210.1:0-20775 GCA_046597825.1 Bacteroidota bacterium
GCGAAGAAAAGCGAGGCCACGATGGGAAACCGTGCATAAAAGAAAATCCCACTCCGAGTTCTCTCAAACCTGCGGTTTCTCTGAGGTGATTTGTTTAGCAGTACTATTTGAGGATTAACATCTTCTTCGTCTCGCTGAACGATCCGGAAACAAGCCGATAGAAATACACACCGCTGGTAATCGCTACACCAACGAACGTTGTTCTGTACGATCCCGCCTTTAAATCCTCATTCACCAGCGTTGCAATCTCTCTTCCAACCACATCAAATACTTTCAGGGTTGTCCGCCCGGGAGCTGCAACCGTAAATGCGATGGTTGTAGATGGGTTGAATGGATTCGGATAGTTTTGTTCCAGCCCGAAGTTATTAGGCAACACTGACGCCACTTCTTCAACCTCACTCGGCGAATCCCCGTACGCAATGTAAAACAGAAACTGCATTTCGTCCGTGCTGCGGAGTCCGTACTGAATGAGCTGCGACGTTGGATTATTGTACGTCGTGATCAGCCGGACACTATCGCCGGCGAGAAACCGGATCGGCGTATGAAGCGAAAGCAATGCGGGATGTTCCCAATCATTTGTGTAGTACAAAAGTTCTCCGTTGTGTGCCCCGCCGACTCCAAACACACTGAACTCAGTCATCCGCTGATGCGCGTGCGCCCACATTTGAATCACGTTCGAAGTCTGCGTGAAGCGGAATGCCTTTGTGACCGTTGTAATCTGGAAGGGTGGCAGGAAGAGGCTGGTATTCTGAAAATTCCGCGGCGTTGCTTTGTAGACGACACTCGAAGAATCAATTGTATGCAGGTTCACATACACTTCGCCAAGTCGCTGTTGAGTCGAACGGTTTACTGAATGAACATTCAGGTCGAAGCCTGTTCCCTGGGGCAGTTGCAATGCAACTCCGGGAGGAAAGTTATAATCTACTTCCGGTGTCTGTGTCCCGACAAAAAATCTGAAAGGGAAAAGATTGTTCAGCTCCAAAATAGCAGGCAGATAATTTCCCGAGGAATCGCGGACATCCCGGTACGTATTCGGTGACGGCGTTCCGGTGCCAATCGGATAATTGTACACGATCATATGATGACTGCCGGCGCGGTACCGGATTTGATACCGGTTGATATACAGGTTCCGGTCTGTTGCAAACGGCATGAAGTAGAGAAACTCGCGGTCATTCACCTGTGCGGGCCAGATATTGAACGGGCCGAGATGGAACTGAATTCCGCTTGCAGGCACTGGAAGCGGCTCGAATACGGCGATGAACCGCGTTGTATCGTTGAATAAATTTGTATCGGCACCCGCGATAATTCCTGTCTGTGGCGCGCCGCCGCTGATCCAGCGGTTGATGAATGCGAGTTCGCCATTTGTCAGAAAGGGAAGTCCAAGAGGCATTACCGACCCGTAACCCTGCGGGAGATTGATACTGTTCGGAGCGTTTACCTTTTGCCAGAGATAGCTCTTTGCAAGGCCGGTAAGTCCGCTAACGGGTGAAACGCGCACGAGGCTGTCACTTGCCGCCTGCGTGTTGTACGGACGAACATTGAGAAGTTTTCTGTACGATGAATCCGCTGTTAGAATCAAACCGGTCTGCACCGCCGGAGGGTAGCCACCGACAGCATGACACCCTATACAATGCCGGTCGAGAATGCGCTGCTGGACTGTTTGCCAGGTGGATGGTTGGGCGTGCAAGCCCGCCCAGTTGCCGGCCAGCAGTATTGCAAGGCACAGGAAAAATTGTTTCATGATCAAATAAAAGTTATGGAAGGTTGTACGAAGGTATGAAGTTCGGGATGAATAAAAAAGCCGACTCACAAACGAATCGGCTTTCCGTGCATTTGAAGTTCGTCGACCTATGCGCTAACACTTGCCCTGATCCGGTTGAACTCGTATTTGAGCTTGTTCTTCAGTTCGATCATGCGGTCGTGGATCGAATCTTTCATTTTATCAAGCTCATGTTTCAGTCGATTCGATTCATGGCGGAAGTGCAGCCCCTCTTTTCGAAGTTCAATCAATTCATCATCGTCTCCGCGGAATTTGCGGAAACTGAGTCCCTCTTCTTTGTCATCAATGGTGAGCGAAAGTTTTAGCGTCGCATCTTTGCGCAGAATTTCGAAATCCGCTTTGTCTCCCTCCTTATATCCATCCAGGACATCGTAGATGTCATCGACCGCCGCAATTGCTTCTTTTCCGACCCTTACAATAACATCGCCGGCTTTGAAGCCCGCTTTTTCAGCTTCGCTTGATGGCTCAACACTTTTGACGAGGACGCCTTTCCCATTGGGAGCGTTGAAGTATTCCGCGAGCTGCTTATTCAGGTCTTCGAGCGAGAGTCCGTAGATCGTGCTGCCCCACATGAGCATGCGTGGTGCGACGGGCATGTGTGGCGGAATCGGATGGCTGAATGAAAACACCCGCGGTGCCCGGGGCGCCCTGGCTATAGTCGGTTTCAAAGTCCGCTTTTCACCATCGCGCAGTACAACGACCGGGACTTCCGTCGCCGGCTTGGTTTTTCTAACCGCCTCGATGAGATCGCCGTTATCGCGGACTTTCTTTCCGTCGAATTCTACAATCACATCACCTTCCATAATCCCGACTTTATCCGCGGGACTGTCGGGCTCGACGTTGTTCACGTACGCGCCTTCTTCCACGTTAAGATTTTTCCGTCGTGTAAGTTTTGGCGTTACATCTTCAATCGAGACACCGAGCCATCCACCTTCCCGTGAATCAACAAAGACGATAGTCTCTCTGCTTTTCTTCTCACCACCCTTGAATGCGCATGCCGTGCCAACCAGCGCCAGGGGAAGAAGAAATGCAAAGAGAACAAAAAAGAAGCGTGATTTCATTGCGTCCTCCTGTTATTGAATCTGACATGAATTTTCTGACTTACGGATTCAACCAATAGCTGACCTTGACGAGAAAAACATTCGAGGGTTCTGTTCTGAACAAATCAGAAAAATCTCTGCCGAACTGCAAATCACCCGGATGACGCTCGTCCACCCTTCCGTGTGTCCATGCAAAAAACAATGTTGATCCCGGCATGTATTCCCAGCGGAGAATGGCGTTTCCCCGGAAGGATTTGTAGTTGAAATCGGGACTATCAAAAGTGAAGGGTGCTGCGGGTCCGCCACCGTCCGCGTCGACCTCGTAATATCTGCCGCCATCAGCATATTGCTTTTGTGAGATAACAGATCCGTCTTCGCCATAGCGGTTGAAACTGTATGTAAGAGGTTCTTTCAGCTCTTTGAACTCGTTATATCTGCCAACGGAAATCAGCGGCTGAATAAAAACCTGCAGGCTCAGCTTCGGAGAGAACGTCCAGTTCAAGCGGAAGATAGCGGAGAGTTCTTCCTGATTTAGTTTCGCAAAGATATATCGTCCGCCAAAGGTTTTCGTTGCCAACGGATCATCGATTGAAGTTACCCACTGCGCGATTGTTATATCGCGAACGAACGAAGGAGATATCCGCACAAAGACTCCCGAGTAAGGCTTCCACTCGATGCCGGGGGAAACCTCAACTCTGTGCCCGCCCGATTCTGATCGTCCGCCGCTGAAACCGAGATCGAACGAAATATCCCTGCGCTGGTCGGTATACGCATTGAGAAACCCGGAGTATGTTCTCTTTGTAAGCATCGTCGGTCCGCCGCGTGTGTTGCGCGGATCAATGTACGAGGGGTTGTAGGACACTTGAAAATCCGTTCCCCAGTAATTCATTAGTTGGGCATTACCGAAAAGAAAGTAGCCTTCGCCGATGCGCCGCCCGCCAAAGTCAAACGTTCTGAATGTTGCCACATTGAATCCCTTGCTGCGAAAAATTCCCTCGGGCTCAAACCACTGATAGCCCGCAACGATATGACTGTTGATGAGATCGCCGCGGAACTGAAATCCGACATCATTGATATCGAATCCCGGCGAAATCATCCCGAAGGCGACATTCACGCGGAGGTTGCCTTTTTGTTTGTTGAGTGCCCATCGCGTCGCATATCCGGAAAGCGAGGTTGCGTTGCTATCCATGTGAACATACTGTTGGTCGGGACGCTGGAAGTAACGCAGCGATGATCGTTGCCGTGCAATCATCCGTTCGGGCGATCCTTCAATTCTGGAGCCCGCAAACCAGCCGGTAAGCACCCACGTCTTGCTGCTGTCGAGATGCGTCCATCCATCTGCGCCAAATGAAAATGACCGCTTGTTAAAATTTCCGAGAAGGTAATTCTTGTTGAGATCATGAATGGCAGCCGTGCCCTCTACCCCAATTCCATATCTGCCATTATCAAATTCGCGAAGGCTGCGGACAACTCCGTAATACGCAAACGGCTCGACAACATCTTCAAATCTCACGCCTGCGCTGTCCGAACGTCCGTACTCACGTTGGGTGAATGCGTGTATCGAGCCGAGCGACCAGCCGTCGGCAATGCGTCCCGTGATTTTTGCGGCGCCGACAATGGTGGTGTTCTTCGGTTTGTCCGAGAAGTCGAATGCATCATGCGGTATATTACCCTGCGGCTCTCTCCCGACACGGCGAGTGTAGAAAAATTCCGGGCTGCCCCAGTTGAAACCCCAATTGTTGTTTGCGCCGCCGTTGCCGAAATTGAAATAGTCCGATCCTTCGATAAAGAACGGGCGCTTCTCCTGGAAGAACGTTTCGAATTGTGTGAGATTGACAACCGCGGGGTCGACTTCCACCTGGCCAAAATCCGGATTGATGGTTGCGTTCAGCGTGAGGTTGCTTCCCAGTCCGACCTTTACGTCGGCACCTACGCGGCCGAAGTAATTGACATTTTGTTTGAACGGATTGCCAGGTTCGTCAACGAGAGCTTCGGCGCTGGATGCGACGTAGGGCAGCACTTCCAGGCGGTTCGGCGGACGGATGTTGCTGATGCCATGAAGCTCTCCAAATCCCGAAACCCAGACGCCGGCGCCTCTCGGCACGAGTGACCAATGGCTTTCTTCATTGCGGCGTTCAATCTTACGGGCGAAATTAATTCCCCAAACATAATCATCCTGTTTTGGAAATCTGAGCTGTGAATAGGGAATCCGGATTTCTGTATTCCAGCCCTCTGCGTCGATTGTTGTTGCAACATCCCAGATGCCATCCCACGAGTTATCGTCCCATGAGTCGTTGAACATCGTACCGTCCACCACTGAGCCGCCGGGGTAGACAGCAAAAAAGAATCCCGAGCGCCGATCATGGTAAGAATCGATGCCGACGTAAAAATAGTCGGAGCTGAGAAGCGCATCACGTCGCCCCAGTTTTGAAACGATGGAATCGGGAGCTGTGTCGTACAATTTCGCGCTGATATACACCGCTTCGTCGTCGTACGACACCCAGACTTGCGTTTGTTGAGTTGCGGGTTTTCCAACTTCAGGATCGCGTTGAGAAAAATCGGAAACGCCCGGAGATTTGTACTCTCCTTCGCTCAACACCCCATCCACAACTATAGGGTTGGTGATCCGTATGGCGTTCACAATCTTTAAGGCCTTTTTCTCCTCAACCGCTTGTGCGTGAACCATGTGTGAGCATGTTGCAAGTGCAAGGAAAAGGAGACCGGCTTTCAGCCATGCTTGATGCATTGTCGCGTTTGAAGTGAGGATGGAATACCCGGTTGATTTGTAATACGGGAACGAGTCTTGCAGAGTTACAATGTTCATCATGTTTTCCTTCCGGTGTGCGTCATAGAAATATGAGCCGTGACGCACGGGAAAGCGAGCCTTACTTGCTTTTCAGGATCTGCATTAACGCTGTGCGGGACTTTTCGTTGCCGATGTTGCCAAGATAATAGACCGCGTCGCTCCGCAGATCGATGTTCTCGTTCGATGTCGCCACCTTCACGAGGAAATCCACGGCTTTATCATTGCCTACGTCGGCAATTGCATAGAGGGTGGATTCGAGATGCCGCTCCTTTTGTTTCGGGTAACCGTTGAATAATGAAATGAGCGCGTCAACGGATTTATTCTTATCTCCGCCTAAATCACCCAGTGTTGAAATGGCAGCGAGCTGGACCTCTTCTGAACCATCATTACGTGCAACGTCAACAAGAACAGGCTGCACGTCGAATTTTTTGAAATCCTGCAACGAGTTGATTGCCGTGATCCGCAAAACCTCGGGTTGGGATTTATCGAGTGCAATTTCTTTCAATGCAGTGAAGGCATCCTTATCGTTTCCGGATTCACCGAGCGCCTGCAGTGCTGCGAGCTTAAGGCGTGTCTTCGGGTCAACGGTGCGTTCTTTTTCCTCTTCTCCCATAATTGGTGCCACAGGCGGACGGGGTGTGAACATCGTCCAACGCGAGCGGCGCATGGATCGTTCTACCTCACGCATTGCTTGTTCGCTTCTTCGCATCGCCTCTTCGCTGGTGCGCATTGTCGACCCAAAGCTATAGCTATAGGCATGGGGTGCAGTTCTGACCCTCACATTCTTTGCATCGGGAGTGAAAACTACGTTGAAGCTGCTCTGCATGTCGGCCATCGCGTCGTCGGCGTAGCTGCTTTCGGGATAGTCGCTGAGAAATTTCTCGTATGCCGCTGCGCCTTTCTTGGGATCAAGGCGCTTCTGCGCGTATGCAGACCAGTATGCCGCATCGTCAACGTATGCGCTCTTGGGGAATTTACTTTTCACCTCTCCCATCTTTTTCATCGCTTCGTTCCATTTGTCTGAAAGGATCAAAGCGTAGCCTTCTTTGTATGTCGCGTAGCCCGGGTCTTTTTCATCGTCGCCACCATCTCCCGGCACGTACGACTCGGCTAGTGCCGGCGGCGTTGCGGGGACGTACAACGTTTGCGCGTGCGCGAAGGAAAGGGAAAGAAGTAAGCAAGCAATTATGCATAGCGATATTCGTTTCATTCTGTTTCTCCTTAATAAGTTTTGTTAGTCGCCCGATTTGTGTCGAGTGATGCTTCAGCCATTCTGATTTTGAACAGTAAATTTTCCTGATTGATGCCCGTGCGGATCATCTCCACGTTCGGCAGATCATTCGTCTCTTCCAGATTTGCAAGCTCGATTAGAATTTTCTGTAAATCCTGTACCAATCTCGCCGATCGTTCATCGATTGGTTGCGATTTCAGGTAGCGTGCTTCGTGAACGAGTGTACGCGACAGTTTACGCTCTGCACTGAAATCCACATCGCCCCGATCGCTTTCCTTCATATTCGCAATCCCGACAAACAGCGTTTTGGATTTTTGCAGATAGTCGCTCATGCGTTGCTGAGCATGAAGACGGGCGAATTCATAATCACTAAACTGTTGTTCGTTTGCGGCGTACTCGACATGCCGCTCAGGCTGCCGGACGAAAAACAAAACAGCCAGAATAATCATTGCCAGCGCACCGCCGAATCCATACGCGTACGCGGGCCTGAGCGTAACAAACGATTGCGCCTTTCGGATAAATTCCGTGAAAACATTTTGCAGCGGCTTTTGTTGTTCACGGATTGCTGTTTCAATTCGTACCGCTAACGCATTAAAGAATTCTTCCCCCTTGTCGGGTGTTGATTCCAAAGATGGAAGCATTGAAAGCGTCTGGCGGAGTTGAGTCAGCTCTCTTGCGCATGATGCACATTCAGCAAGATGTTGCTGCACGCGGCTCCGCTCTTCCTCGTTGAGTTGATTCTGCAAGAAGTCGTATAACGACGTTTGTACTTCTGAGTGTTTCATTCCATCCCTTCAAGAAATTCCAACTTGGCTCTCATTTTCTTCAATCCCCTGAACAAATGCGTTTTCACCGTTCCCTCTGAGCATTGCAATATTGTGCTTACCTGTTTGGTCGATAATCCGTTCAGATGGCGCAGGATGACGACTGCACGCTGGAGAGTTGGCAGCTCATGCAAGACCCGCTCGATGTGTGCCTGCTGTTCACGTTTGTAAAACTCATCATCGGTTGCAGCTGCAATTTGGACTGATTCGATGTCCACGTGTTGCTCTGTTCTTTTTTTATCGAGCCGCTTTCTGGTCAACGCAATATTTACGACAATCCGGTGAAGCCATGTACTGAACTCCGCATCACCCCGGAAGGAAGCGAGTCCGGCATGGACTTTAACAAACGCTTCCTGCGTGATATCTTCAGCGCTTCCGGTATCACCAACGAACCGGCACGCAAGCGCGTACGCCTGCTTGATATGCCTGTCCATGAGAAGGCGAAACGCATGATGATTTCCTTCCTTCGCCTGGTGAATAAGTTGCTGCTCATCGGCAGCCGCCATGCGTTGACCTGTGATGGTAATGTTCTGCTTGTTAGATGACTTGTGCGGTGGATTGGTTGACATGTGCCGGGAGAAAACTTTGAACTATTGTACGGCTACGCGGGTAGGAAGTTGGTGTAATCATTCTTCAAAAAAACAAAAAGCCACAGATCTCTGTGGCTTCGAACACGAAAAACATTGGCCTGTCTTATCGCAAAACAGCTCCTTCGCCCTTGATGGTGACAACTGTTTGCGGGCCGGTAACAGTTGATGGATCAAACGTCTTGCCGGCGTCTTTTGCAAAGTGCTCGCCTTCGGCGACCAGATCTTCCTTCGATTTCGTTTTGACCGTGACGATGCCCTGGGCTAATGCTGTTTTTCCGGACGCATTCTTCGGGAAAATGATTTCACCGTCATTTACCTTGAATCGGATTTGGTCGGAGTTCTCACTGCTTTTTATTTTTATCCAACAGCCCTGCGTTTCGCACACTTCTGCAACGGTTCCTTCGACCAGGACTTTCTTGCCCGCAAATTTTTCAGGCTCGGCGAGAATATCCGAGATTTTTGTTTTTTCCTTCACAGTTAATTTCTTGCCGTAGGTTTTCGCCCCGGCAAATGAAAAGGTGAGAAGGAATAGTGTAAGCATGAAAACAGAAAGTAGCCTCATTCGAGGAATCCTTTATTGTTGGGGATGAAAAACGCCAGCAAGATAATGCCGGCAACGGTTGGAGGAATCTAACAGAAAACTTTATGCTTCTGCTGCATGCTTTTCTTTTTCCGCCGTTGTGCCGAAAACATAATCCCAGATCGGCGTACTGACACCAAAACGTGTATGCGGATCCTGATAATGATGAAGCATGTGATACTGTTTCAGGAACAGCCACACGGGCGACTTCATGGAGAAATGATGCGATGCATAGTGCCACGAATCGTAAATCATGTAGCCCAGAATGAATCCAGGGAAGAAGCCGGGCGTATTTACCGGCCCGAGAACAGCAATGAAGAGTGAATAGAATATAAGAGCCAGTGGAATACTGACAACCGGAGGCATCACGAGGCGGAGCGAATCATTCGGATAATCATGATGAACGCCATGCATCATGAAGTGCAAATACTTTCCCCACTCGCTTGTCGGCTCATAGTGAAACACGAAGCGGTGAAGCAGGTATTCCGTCAGCGTCCAGAAAAACAAGCCGGCTGCAAACAACCCAATTATTGCGACGCCTGAAAGCGCAGGATTGATTGCCGCCTGATACAAGCAATATCCCATGACCGGAATGTAGACGATCAGCGGAATGCTCGGATGAACATGAGAAAACAGTTCAAGGAAGTCGCTTTTGAAGAGCCGGGCAGACTCATCTTTATTTGACACATAATTTTTGGTAGCCATTTGTCACCTCTGCAAAAAACCTACTCATCACCGAACCTAACTCCACATCAATTTAGCGAAGGATGGTCAAAAACTCAACCCTTCTGTTGCACGGTTAATCAACGTTAATTAGTCCGGTCGTCTAAACCTTTGCCTTTGCAACAATCATCAGGTCTTTTGATGATTTTGGATCGAAAGGCTCAAGTGAAATTCCACCAAAGAGGGATACATCATCAAAACCGCTTTGCTCCAGCAGTGCCGAAAGCTTTGTTTGGCGAAATGGACGAAGTGGTATTGAATTCAGAGTATGCACAATTCCGCCGTTCTTCTTTACAAGCTTCAGAATATTGAAGCGAAGAAGATCTTTCTCAAAGTCATAAAAACGGATATAAGTTGTGTCTCCGACCTCCTTCACATTTTGCACACGTGTATGTTCTTCAAGAATCCGGTCATAGTTTAGAATTTGTAAAAAGAGATGACCTTTTGGCCGGATCAGTGCAGAAAAATTCGTAAGCGCTGTATGGATGTCATCATCATGCAGCAGATGTGCAAGTGAATTTCCCAAGCAGAATACTGCATCGTAGCTTTTGCCCAACGTGTGTGCGAGAGTTTGAAAATCCGAGGCAACGGTTTCCACCTTCAGATTGCGCTGATTCGAATGTCGGGAAACATTCTCCAGCATTATCGGAGAAACATCTGCAGCGGTGACGTCCACGCCGAGCTGTGCGAGGAGGAGTGAGTGAAATCCGGTGCCACAGCCTGCATCGACAGCGCTTTTGATTTCGTAACGTTCAACGATGGTTCTGAAGACCGGCCGCTCTGCATCGAAGCGCCTCTCGAAGCCGGTCATTACATCGTAGTCCGATGCAAGCGTATCGTAAAACTTCGCAACCGTATCAGTCGTTGGGTCCATACTTCGGCACCTCTCCGCGGAAATGCTGGTATATCGGATTTTCGAGTTGTTGAAATCGGCGTTGATATTCTTCTTTGCCGATCCCGTTCTGCCAGTTGCCTGTGAGAATTGCAAGGCCGGTAACGGCAACAAACACACCGCCGACAAGAGCACCAAACACCCAGGTCGGAACAGCTTTTTTGCTTTTCGCGCTTACGCGAACATCAAGCGTGTTCTTTACGGGACACGCCTGCACGCACAGCATGCAGCTCATGCACTCGTCGCTCCATACTCTGCCTGTCGTGTGGACTTTGATATTAGAGGGGCATGCTTTCGTGCACAGCTCGCAATCAACACATGTGGATTTGTTGCGCGTAATCTTCAGCGGGCTCAGCAAGCCGGCTATCCCTAACAATGCGCCGTACGGACAGAGAAATCTGCACCAAAAATTCTTGACGAACACCGACAGTACCATCAGAATAACGACGGTCCAGACGGCGAAGGTTGTAATGTTGGCGAAGAACAAATACATCTTGAGGTCGGCTACTTTGTTGTATGGACTGTAGATAAAATTTTCGAGTGCCGGCAGATCCATTTGCCAAATGGAATTTGCAAAGAAGAAAAGTAACAGATACTTGATTGAGCGCAGTGGATAATCAAGCCAGCGGGGCGTACGGAATTCTCTCTTGAACAATTTCTTGCCGAGCATCCAGAGTGATTCGCTCAGCGTTCCCACCGGACACAGCCAGCTGCAGAATGCTTTCTTCAGTGCGATACTCACACCGATGATTGCAAGAAGTATGAAGAGGCCGGAAGGGTGAACGTCGTTGATAATTCCGGTCAGCGCCCAATGCTTCAAACTCATCAGCGCGCTTATCGGCAGGAATCCTTCAGCGCCGGGCGGACGCGCAACGAATTGTGCAGATCCATTCGAAGAACCCCATTGCATAAAAAGGTAGAACTCAACCCCGATCCACAGGCAAAGAAGAACGAAAGAAAACTGGATTGTGGAACGCAGAAATTGGGAATCTTCCTTCAATCTCCACACTAATCGTTTGTACCAAACCGGCTCGGACAAAAAATTGATTTTCTTCTTACGAAGCTCGGGCGGAATTTTTTGAATTGGGGGTTTCGCGGCTGGCATTGCTGCCCTTTCAACAATATCAAATTCGCCGATTTCCTGTGCCATTGAACTGCCTAAATTCTCGATTCTCATACATTCCTCACGGAATATTTCTCATTTCTGCCAAACAGACTTTGATTTTGAAGGGAAAACGCTGTCTGCATATACATAGTGCAACTCCAATGCCATATTCGGACAATTTAATCCGAATTTATCTCAAATAAAAAGCGTTATCAGCGCGCAGTCCGGTACTCGGGTTTTTTC
The DNA here is from genome assembly GCA_046597825.1 of Bacteroidota bacterium. Taxonomy (GTDB): domain Bacteria; phylum Bacteroidota; class Ignavibacteria; order UBA10030; family UBA6906; genus CAADGV01. The sequence continues at coordinate 11,815 of JBKJJX010000210.1, forward strand.
ATGTCTTTCGCCATTTCCGCGATGTTTTTGCTGATGAGCATTTGATACAATTCGTCCCGTATTGTTCCCCACTTTGAATGAAGGGAACAGGGATTTTTTCCCGAACATTCTGCAAAACCTAGCACACAGTTGCGGGTGAAATCCAAACCATCAACCGCATCGACAACGTCGAACAGTGTAATGTCTTTTGCAGGTTTCCCGAGGGCAAATCCACCGGTTGGACCTTTGAGGGACGAGAGGAGTCCTTTTGTTGCAAGACGCTGTAAAATCTTTCCAAGGAAATGATATGGAATATCAAGTTTGTCTGTCATTTCCCTGATGGAAGTCATCTCGTCTTCCGGTTTCAAGGCAAGATAGAGAACTCCCTGTATGGCGTATTCACATTGACGGCTAAAGATGATGCTCATATATTCAGAGTTATTTATCTTAAAAATACGATTACGGCAACGAGGAAGCAAGTGCTTGCATTCTCGATATTGAAATTGTAAGCTACAGAAGTATCTACTCCGAAAACAATTGAAGTTATGGACCCCGTTCTTCCCTGGGAAATTTATCCTCTAATGTTTCTTGTCGCCGTTTTGTATTCGAGTGTTGGACACGGTGGTGCGTCGGGTTATCTTGCATTGTTTGCATTGTTTGGATTGGCTGTTCCTTCGATTGCACCGATCGCGCTTGTCCTGAATATTCTCGTTGCCTCGACAAGCTTTATCCGTTACAACGCCAGCGGATTTTTTTCTGCCGGAAAATTATTACCCTTTGTTTGCCTTTCGATTCCCGCGGCATTTATTGGAGGCGCACTTCACATCTCGCCTGCATTATTCACGCTCATTCTCGGTATTGTACTTGTTCTGAGCGCGATGCGAATCGTGGTTGTGCAGCCGGATAAGATAGCAATTGCCGAACCGCTTCAATCCACCTTGTGGAAATGGGGGCTGCCCATTGGTGCCGCACTTGGTTTGATCTCCGGCATGACGGGAATCGGCGGTGGAGTTTTTTTGAGTCCGGTATTGCTTCTGGCGCGTTGGGCTGATGTAAAGCGCAGCGCTGCATTGGCAAGCGCGTTCATTGTGTTGAATTCCGTTAGCGGACTCATCGGGCAACTAACCCGTACGACTCTTAGTTGGAACATCCTTCTACCTCTGGCAGTGGTTGTGGTAACAGGAGGCGCAATCGGCTCATACGCGGGAGCTGAGCGCATCAAATCCCGTCCGCTTCAAATTATCCTCTCCATCGTTCTTGTCATTGCAGGCGCCAAGCTGCTTCTGAAGAGCATCTGACCCTTCCTCCCAAGAATAGGTTCATCTTCCCAGAAATGGTACTTCGTCAGGCGCAGAGTTCAAATTCCCGCCGTCATTATCGAAAAGCATGCGTTTTTCGGATATATTCTCTGCTATTGCGTGGCACAAAGCTTGACATAGTAGAGTATGTTGAGTCTTTCAACGGGAAAACTTTGCCTGAATTGTCAAGGAGGATTTGTGTATCGGATCGTTGCCAAGCAAGCGTTAGCAGAAACAATCACGAAGTACATCATCGAAGCACCGTTTATAGCCCGGAAGAGGAAGGCGGGTAATTTTGTCATCATTCGGGTGATGGAAGGTGGAGAACGGATACCGCTAACCATCGTCGACAGTGACAAGGAGGCGGAAACAATTACGCTTATCGTTCAGGCTATAGGAAAAACAACGAAGCTTCTCGCCACAAAAAACGTGGGAGAATCAATCAAAGATGTTCTCGGTCCCCTTGGCAACCCAACACCGATTGAGAATCATGGGGCAGTCGCCTGTATCGGAGGAGGTGTTGGCACTGCGGAACTGTTGCCGATCGCGATTGCGCTGCACGAAGCCGGCAACACGGTTTACTCCATCATCGGCGGAAGAACGAAAGAGCTGGCAATTCTTGAAGATGAAATGAACGTATGTTCGAAGGAAGTATTCGTAACCACGGATGATGGTTCCTACAAACGCAAGGGCCTCGTTACCGACCAGCTGAAAGATTTGCTCGATGGCGATTTTGGAATCAAGGCGGTCTATGCCATAGGCCCTCTGACGATGATGAAAGCAGTCGCCAATCTCACCAAGCAATACAACGTCCATACACTTGTGAGCCTCAATGCAATTATGGTGGACGGAACAGGAATGTGCGGCGGTTGCCGTGTCAGTGTTGGCGGACAAATGAAATTTGCCTGCGTCGATGGTCCCGAGTTCGACGCACACGAAGTTGATTTCGATGAGATGATAATGAGAAACAGAACCTATGTCGATATGGAACGGATATCCGACCATCAATGCAATTTGTACAAGCAAGCTGATGCAGTTGAAGGAGTTGCGCGATGAATAACGTAAACCCGATGAAGCCGTCTGAAAGAATGAAGATTGCGCGGCAGGAATCAATCGAGCAGGAAGCCGAACGTCGCAGCCATAACTTCGAAGAAGTATCGCTTGGTTTGGACGAAGAGCGGGCCGCAATCGAAGCACAACGTTGCCTCGAATGTAAAAATCCGGTTTGTCAGAACGGCTGTCCGGTCAATATTGATATTCGAAGTTTTGTCCAGCTCATCTTAAAGAAAGATTACTCAGGCGCAGTGAACAAGATTCGCGAAGCAAACTATCTGCCCGCAATTTGCGGAAGAGTGTGTCCGCAGGAATCACAGTGTGAAGCGGAATGCACGCTCGGTAAAAAACATGATCCCGTTGCGATTGGAAAACTGGAGCGCTTCGTTGCCGATTATGAAATGTTGCACAATACATTCAATGCCCCTGTGGTCGCGACACAACGCGAAGAGAAAGTCGCAGTTGTGGGGTCAGGCCCGGCCGGACTGACGGTCGCTGCGGAACTTGCAAAGCTTGGCTATAGGGTAACAGTCTTCGAAGCGCTGCATGCAGTCGGTGGAGTTTTGCGGTATGGTATTCCGGAGTTTCGCTTGCCGAAGGAAATTCTTGACATCGAAACCGAACGGATCAAAGGACTCGGCGTAGAAATTTACACGAACTTTCTTGTTGGCCGCACTGCGACAATCGACGAGTTCTTTGATGAATGGGGATTCAGCGCAATCTTCCTCGGCACCGGTGCCGGCACGCCGACGTTCATGGGTATTCCCGGTGAGAATCTGAGCGGCGTGTACTCCGCAAACGAGTTTCTCACCCGCGTGAATTTGATGGGCGGATACAAATTTCCCGAGAATGATACACCGGTGAAAATCGGCAAGCAGATTGCAGTTATCGGCGGCGGCAATACTGCAATGGATGCGGTACGAACCGCAAAACGCCTTGGTGCAGAAAAAGCATATCTGGTCTATCGTCGTTCACGCGAAGAAATGCCCGCACGCGCCGAAGAAATCCATCATGCAGAGCAAGAAGGAATTAAACTCGTTCTTCTCACCAACCCGACGCGGATTGTTGCCAATGAAAATAACTGGGTATGCGGACTTGAATGTCAGCGCATGGAACTCGGCGAACCCGACGAATCAGGACGGCGCAAACCAATTCCCGTTCAGGGTTCCGAATTTGTCCTCGAGGTTCAGACAGTTATCGAAGCAGTAGGTCAAAAACCCAATCCTATTATCCAATCAACAACGCCAGGACTGAAAACCGGCAAGCGAGGTATCGTTGAGGTGGATGAAAAGCAGCTAACAAGCCGAGAAGGAATTTTTGCAGGTGGAGATTTGTCCCGTGGCGGGGCAACAGTTATTCTTGCAATGCGGGACGGCAAAGCAGCAGCAGAACAAATCCACAATTACTTGAATGCGAAGAAGAACGAACCGGCAGAGAATGTCATTTCGCTAAACGGACGTAGGTAAGAATGTCGCACAGATTTACAATCCTTATCATCAATCCCGGTTCCACATCTACCAAGATATCCATTGCGGAAGATGATCGGATAACGTTCTCAGAAACGCTTCGTCATGACCCCGCCGAACTTAAGGGCTTCACTCGAATATGGGATCAGTTTCATTACCGGTTGATGTTGTGCAGGCATTGGTCAGCCGAACGGCTTACGTCTTGTTCCGCAGTGGTGGCGCGGGGTGGATTATTGCGCCCGCTGCCCGGCGGGACATATCACGTAACGACAGAGATGCTTGATGATGCGAGAAATAATCTGCAGGGAGAGCACGCGGCCAATCTCGGCTCCGCACTTGCCCATGTGCTTGCGGGAGAATATCAATGTCCGGCGTTTATTGTCGATCCCGTTTCGGTGGATGAGTTCGAGCCGCTTGCAAGATTTTCCGGTCTGCCGTTTATCGAACGCAAAAGTCTTTCACATGCGCTGAATATTCATGCAGCAGGAAGGCGTGCCGCGAAGGAGATGAACCTCCGCTACGAGGATTCACGTTTTGTTGTATGCCATCTCGGAGGCGGGATCTCTGTGGCGCCGCTGCGTGGCGGAAAAATTATTGATGTCAATGATGCATCGAGTGATGGACCTTTTGCACCGGGACGTTCGGGAGGGCTTCCGCTCCAACAGTTTATCACGTTTGCATGTTCGGGCACGTACACTGAATCGGAAATCCGATCGTTTGTCAGTGGCAACGGCGGCCTTTTCGCCTATCTCGGCACGAATGATTTGAAAGAGGTCGAAGAACGGATTGACCGGGGCGACAGTGAAGCCCGACTGGTGTATGAAGCGATGGCATATCAAATTGCAAAAGAAATTGGCGCTATGGCTACTGTGCTGAACGGAAATGTGCATGCGATAATCCTTACCGGCGGCGCGGCGCATTCACAACTGCTCACGTCGTGGATTGAAGAACGCGTGCGTTTCATTGCGCCCGTTAGCATTTTTGCGGGTGAGGATGAGATGGATGCGCTTGCAGAAGGTGCATTGCGTGTTTTAAGGGGCGAGGAAGAAGCGAAACCGTATTAACCCTTGCTGATGTTTCTCTAAAACAAAATCTAATTCCTGAGGCTTATAGATGGTTCGAAACTTCGATGAACTGTTACAGCAAGCGCTGACGTGCAAAGGCAAACGGGTTGTTGTTGTCTTTCCGGGCAATATCGAGACACTGCAAGCCGTCTACGATGCGTGCGATCGAAATCTCGCCCGCTTCATTCTTATCGGCGATGAAGAGATCATCAACCGGAAACTTGGAGAAATGGGAGAAACACGCAAGCCGTTTGAAATTATTCACCGGCCGAAGATGACGGATGCCTTGAAGACTTCAATTGAATATGTGAAGGATGGAAAGTGCGATGTGCTGATGAAGGGTGCAGTCGATACATCGACCCTGATGAAAGCAGTATTGCAGGATGATTCCGGAATTAAGACTGGACGGCTGCTTACCGATATTTTCATTCTTGAATTTCCGCAACGGCCGGACAACAAGTTCGTTCTGATTACCGACGGCGGTATGACGCTCGCACCCGACCTGAAGAACAAAGTGGAACTCATCAATAACGCAGTCGAAGTGGCGCACGCGTTAGGCAATCTCAACCCGAAAGTCGCCGTTCTCTCCGCCACTGAATTCGTTGTGCCGAGCCTGCAATCAACGCTCGATGCGGCAGCGCTGTCCAAGATGAACGACCGCGGGCAAATCAAAGGTTGTGTTGTTGATGGTCCGTTTGCGCTCGACAATGCCATTTCGCCTGAAGCCGCTGCCGAGAAAGCGATTGCTTCCCCTGTGGCGGGACGAGCGGAAATCCTGATTGCGGCGAACATCGAATCGGCAAACAGTCTTGCCAAGAGCACGACGTATTTTGCCGGCTTGCGGCTCGCTCATGTTATTGTCGGCGGAACGGTGCCGATTCTCATTCCTTCCCGTGCGGACAAGAGTGATGCTAAATTGTTTTCGATTGCGCTGGGGGTGATTATGAGCGGGTATTATCAGGAGAAAATTTAGTGGGTGCACATCGTACACCCCCCGAAGGTATCACTTCTTTTCAATCACGGGCGGCTTGCCCAATACATCTTCGATAGAAAGATTTTCAATCGGAGCAAGATTCAAATCCGCAATTCCCTTCTCAATCTTTTTTCTATCACCAACAATAATAATTGCAATCTTTGAGGGATCGATGTATTTCTTTGCAACACGCACGACATCGTCTTTCGTTACAGCCAGAATCTTCTGCGTGTAATTGTTGAAGTAATCGTCCGGCAGATTGTAGACCACGAGATCTCCAAGTTTTGCTGCGATGGAACCTACAGATTGAAAATCGCTGGGATAACTCAACGCGACATAATTCTTTGCCCGCGTCAGTTCGACATCCGAAATGTTCGGAATGTTGGTGAGCTCCTTCATGAATTCCGTCAACGCCTTGTCCGTCACGTCAGTCTGCACGTCCGACCCAGCCATGAACGCCCCCGGCTGCGGAAGGAAATTGAACCTGGAACTCGCGCCGTAGGCATATCCATGAACTTCCCGCAAATTATTATTCAGGCGTGATGTGAATGAGCCGCCGAGAATGGTGTTCATCACGATAATCGGAAAATAATCTTCAGATGTTCGCGCCGCGCCGATTCGTCCGATGCGGATTGCGGATTGCGCTGCGCCGGGCTTATCCACCAAATAAATTTTACGTGCATCAACCTGACCGGCTTCCGGCCACGCTGCTGAAGCAGGAACGTCATCGCGTTTCCATCCGCCTAAAAGCGATTCAAGTTTGGGCATCAGTGTTGACGGCGAAACATCTCCCACGACAATCAGAGTTGCATTGTTAGGAATAAAGTAATTGTGGTAGAACGACTTCAAGTTCGCTATTGTGAAGCTGCGTAATGTTCGCTCATTTCCCATACCGTTCCGGCCATACGGATGCTTCTTGCCGAACAGTGTTTCATTGAACAGCACAGAAGCAATTGTACGCGGCTGGTCATGCCACTGAAGCAATGTTGTTAAGCGCTCGGTGCGATTGCGTTCCAACTCTTCTGCGGAGAACCGCGGCTGCAAGACGACATCCGAAAATAACGCAAGCGCTGAGTCAAGTTTGCTGGTGGGAATAAAGAGCGAGACAGAAGTTGTATGCAGGCCGGCGTCGATTGAAATAGTTGCGCCAAGAAAATCGACGGCATCGGCAAACTGCAATGCGTTGCGTGTGCCCGCCCCCTCTTGCATCATTGCGGCTGTCATGCTTGCCAGTCCGTTCTCATCCGCAGGATCCATCGCAGTTCCGCCTTTGACGATAAGCCGGAATTCCACCAATGGTACTTGATGCTTTTCCATTAAAACGATTGGCAGGCCATTGGATAACTTCAAATGCTGGATTGGAGGGAGAGAAAGACTCGGTGTCGGTCCCAGTTTCGGCGGCTTGCTGCGGTCGGGTTTTTGCGCATACAAGCTACACACAAGGAAGGTCGTTATGCCGAGAGCGATGATGGCTGAACTTTTTGCGCGACGTATGAAATCGAAGCATGTCAAATCTGGCTGCTGTATCATTTCTTCACCTCGTTCGAATTTAATACAGCAAGTTCCTTTTTTCCTTTTGGTACGATGCTTAACAGGAGTCTGTTGTTGTCTCCCAAATTTGTTTGTGCCGTTGCGGAAATATCCGATGGATCAAGGGCGCGGTAGCGGGATAAATCTTCATTGAAGAAATCCGGATCGCCCGTAAGCTGGTAGTAATTGTTAAGGAGATTTGCTTTCGCATCCACATCCTCAATCCGTGCAAGGAAGCCCGCTTCGTACTGATTGACGGCGCGTTCCATCTCGCGTTGAGATGGAGATTCAGTTCGGATGCGATTCAATTCCTCCTGAACAACACGTTCGATTTCTTTCAGCGTGTGGCCGCTTCGTGCCGTTACTTCGATCTGAAAAATGGAGCCCAACTGCAGTGAATAATTAAATGCCGAAACATCCTGAGCGATCTGTAAATCGTAGACAAGCTTCTTATAGAGGCGGGAATTCTTTCCTCCTGCAAGTATGCTCGCAAGCAAATCATTCGCTGCATCGTTGCCTGAGAAAATTGGCGGCGTATGCCAGCACATGTACAGGCGCGGGAGTTGTACATTATCCTCGAAGACAAGACGTTTCTCCTTCACTAAAACGGCAGACGGAGGATCAAGTGGAGGGATCGGGGCACCGCGGGGAATTTCATCAAACCATTTCTCGACCAACGCCTTGGTTTTTTGAGGGTCGATGTCTCCCGCAATGACCATGCTTGTATTGTTCGGAACGTACCACTTTTTGAAAAAGTCCACCACATCTTTGTAGCTCGCCGCACTCAGATCTTTCATCGATCCGATTGTCGGCCACGAATACGGATGATTCCCGGGAAACATATTTTCGAAGATGATGATTTCCGATTGTCCGTACGGACGGTTGTCGTATGACTGCCGCTTTTCATTCTTCACCACATCACGTTGTCCATCCACTCTTTTCGGCGACATCGTTTCAAGCAGATATCCAAGCCGGTCGGATTCAAGGAACAGAGGAAGCTCAAGTGCATTGCTCGGCACGGTTTCATAATAGTTTGTCCGGTCTGTGCTGGTCGACCCGTTATTGTTGCCACCCGCCGCTTCGAGCCATTGGTCGAATTTACCCTCGGGAACATTTTTCGATCCCTCAAACATAATGTGCTCGAACAAATGCGCGAAGCCCGTCCGGCCCGGCTTTTCACGTCCGGACCCGACGAGGTAATACGTATTCACCGCAACGGTTGGCGTTGAATGATCTTCATGCAGAATAACATTCATGCCGTTCTTGAGCACAAAGCGCTCGTACGGAATTTTGATCCGGACTTCCTGTGCGGCAGAAAGCGATGCCAGAAATAAGCAGAGCAATGCGATATGTGTTGCAGATTTCATTCGGACCTCTGAAGTATGTGCAATGGAATTTCTTTTTGTACGAGGAATGTGTAAAAAAGGTTAGGGAAATGTTCACGGAAAAGCAATGATTGTGAACTATGATCGTCTGATGTCACGCGATGCTTTTGGTAGAATTCAAAAGATCAAGAATTGCATTGCCCGCATCTTCGACAGTGATTTCATCAAGCCGGCATTGTTTCGGATCGCCGGGGCAGCGAATTTGGCAAAACC
>JBKJJX010000237.1:0-2638 GCA_046597825.1 Bacteroidota bacterium
CGCCGGCGGGCCGTTCAACGATAAGCTCGAAGACGAATTTGTTATCCCCAACGGAAACCCCACGGAAGTTGCAGGGAAAATTGAAAAGGCGCTTCAAGCAAAAGGGAAGGAATGGGGAACGCACACGGTTCTTAGTCTTCCAATGCCCGAATATCAAATGGTGATTCTCGGCGTGACCGGAACACCGCTTGACACGAAGTCGTTCGATATTGTCGGATCAGGAGATGATGATGCCCGCGATAACTTCAAATGTGCCGGGCTGGCCAATGCCGCCGCATATCCTTTTGAACTCGTTGTTGTCAAAGAAGGAACTGACTGCAAAATCCGGATGGTGACGCCAATGTTCCGCATGAAGATGTTCTTTGAAGATGCCGGCAAGTGGGCATTCATGAAACACATGGGCATGCCCGGCTCTGTTGCAAGCGAAGTTACCAGTCGCATCAAGATCGGGCTCGGACTGAAATAACGCTCGCAAGGAGAAACACGTTATGCTGTATCAACAATACTCAACTCACGCACAATTCACAAGGATACTACAACGATGAAACGGACTATTCTTACAGTAGCACTATCGGTGCTGGTTGCCGCATCATCATTTGCAACTAACGGCACACGCATGATTGGATTCGATGCCAAGGCTATCGGTCGGGGCGGGACAAGCATCGGGTTCTTCGATAATTCGTCATTGATTTTTACCAACCCCGCCGGTATTTCCTTCCTAGAAGGAACACGGCTGGATGCGGACTTCTCACTTATGGTTCCGGGATTGAATTTCAAGAATGGTCTCAATGATGTGAAAGGAAAAACGAATTATTTTCCGATTCCAAGTCTTGGCTACACGAATAATGATGGCGGAAATTTTACATGGGGCGTTGGTGCGTATACACAAGGCGGCATGGGAGCTGACTTTATGTTGAACCATCAGTTATTCCGGGATCAGGCCGGCAATTTCGTTCAACAGGAATATCATTCGAAGCTGGCGGTGATGCAGGGTGGAGTAAGTGCGGCGTATAAATTCGCTCCGACGTTTTCGGTTGGTGTAAGCGCTCATCTCGTTTACAGCATGCTTGAATTCAGCATGCCGTACAGCCTCTCGCCATCCATCATGAAAGGTGTCGTCAATCCCCAGAACGGAATGACATTCGGCGATATGTTTGCCGCACCGCAACAAGCAGGTGGTTTCGGATATTCGGAAGTGACTGCGGCAGCGGCAATGAACGACTTGAAAGCATTTGGTTTTTCGGGCAAAGCCGGTATCGCCTGGAAGCCGAATGAGAATGTTTCTCTGGGTGTTAGTTATACGTCCGCATCGCCGTTGACATACAAGAACGGAAAAGCAGGGATGGATATGACGTCTCAACTGAACAATGCGTTTGGAATGGCTGTTCAGGGAGTTATGGCACAGGATCCAAACATGACGCCACAGCAAGCACAAGCTGCTGTCATGCAGAATTTTGCCTCACTCGGCATCGATTTGTCGGCAGGTGTTGTCGCGACGTACGATTTGGAAGCAAAACTGAAAATGCCGCAGTCTATTGGTATGGGAGGTATGTTCCGGTTGTCGGATCGCGTTCGTCTCGGATTTGATTTCGAGTGGATTAACTGGAAGAATGCATTCGACAAGATGACTATCACTATGAAGAACGGCAGTAACTCGAACATCAACACCATGCTCGGCAGTAGCAGCATGAGTGTTGACTTCCCGATGAAGTGGGAAGACGCCGTCTGCACACGCATAGGATTAGAAGTCGATGTGACCGATGCATTGGCGTTGCGCGCTGGCGGAGCGTTCGGGGAAAATCCTGTTGCGAACTCGGCAGTATTCCCGGTGTTCCCGGCGATTATCGAAAACCATGTAACAGCAGGTGCCAGCTACAAATTCTCACCCTCGTTTACTGTACACGCTGCATACGAGCGGGCATTTAACAACGAACAAAAATCGTTGAGCCCGAGTCTCGTTGCTCAGGAATACAGCGGAAGCACGAGCTCGCTGAACGAAAATATCTTTCACCTTTCCGTGTCTTGGCTGCCGTAGTCAGACACGTTATCCATGAACCAACCAAGCCCGGTCAGAGATCGGGCTTTTGTTTTACCACTTCGTATATTCCTGCAACCTCTCTCAAAACCATATCCCATCATCCTTATGAGGAAACCATGGAAGCTCTCCTCGGTTTGTTCGCCTTCGCGTTGTTTCTTGCCCCGTTCATTGTCGGACTGGTCAACTTAAATCGGATCAAACAACTTACCCTGAGGCTTCAGTATTTAGAGCGAACATTGGCCGGACAAAGAGTTGCCATCGACGAATTGCGCATACGCACCGTTGCTCCGACTGCAAAAACTATAACAGGAAGACCTGTTCAACATGAAGAACCGCACTCCATTGTTCCCAAACCTCCAGAGCAGTCTCACCCCGAGCCGTCTGGAGTAACCCCTCAACCCGGCAAGGCTCCAACCCCTCATTCCATTTTTGAGCCAACCAAATCTTTTATTCCGAAGAAGAGCCGCTCGAACAAGGAGTGGGAAGCTCTCATCGGCGGAAAAGTACTTAACCGCATTGGTGCGGTTGCGCTCATCATCGGCATCGGATTTTTCCTGAAATACGCGTTTGACAACAATTGGATTAGCGAAACCGTGCGCG
>JBKJJX010000281.1:0-4612 GCA_046597825.1 Bacteroidota bacterium
TTGAATGTAAAAGCAATGTTGGAGTCTTGTATTTCAGCTTTTCCTTCAAAGAGCTTCGGGCCAACTGTTCCGCTCGCTGTAAGATTGCGGTAGGGATAGCCGTTGAGGACAGCCTTATCGACTTCGAGGCTCATCTGTGCCTCGATGTCTTCCTTCTTCAGGCCTGTCCCGAAAGCGGAAGCTTTCAGGGAAACAGCTCCGAATGTTTCCGTATCGTTCAGCAGCAAACCGACGTTGAACTCGTTGACTGTCACATCCGTTTTCCACCGGCTGGATTTCGAACCGTTGGCGGAATTCAGCGCCACATTTCCCTTCACGCTCCCGATGCTGGTTGAAACGGCAAAGTATGCGGAGAAATTCTTTGTCGTCCCTTTGAAGTTTCCGGTCATGTGGATCGAAGCCGGCAGGACGATGTTCTTCGGCAACAACGTATCTGCAACAAGCGCCACGATATCATTACGCCCGGAAGAAAGCAGACGCAGATTGATATCATAGTTTGCCGTCTCTGCATGGGGCAGCCCGCGAATTGCTCCTGCAAGATCAACTCTGGTTGAATCGCCTGCCTCGAGCTTGAATTCCTCCACACGCAGATCACGTACAAGTCCGGAGAATTTGGACGAGAATCGAATCGTCGAGCCGGGCTTATGCCGTATGGGAAGCGAGGGTTGAAAAAAAAGAATGTCCGAAATGGCAACGTGTGACTCGCCGATCGTTGCCTTCACATGAACATTCCCCGGCAGATTCTTGAGGGCAGAAATGGAAGAATAGCTGAGCACAATATCCTGGTGAATCCGGCTGCCGGGCGTTTCAATCGTGAAGTTGCTGAGCTCTGTGTGCAGCGAATCAAGCACAAACCTGCCCGATAGTTCGCGCAGCTCAAGCCCGGAATGTTCACGAAAGGATGTATGGTGAATGTTCGCGGACATCCGGTTTTCACTGAAAAAAATGTTCGTTGCTTCCAGTGTCAGTCCGTTGAGTTGCAGATGGTTCGGGTCGAGGCCTTTGACGTGTGTTGTCCCGCGAACATCGAATCGTGCACTATTGTTATTCAGATTCAGATCGTCCAGACTGATAACCCACGGCGCGGCACTGGAATTGGACTTTGCCATCTGTCTTCCGACAGCTTTCGGCTGCACGACGACGATGTTTGTGTTCGCGAGATGGAATTTCTTGAGCGCGACTGCGTGTGACCGCAAATCGATTTTGTCCGCGACAAGCTCTGATGTGCCAAGCTCGGCAGCATAGCGTTCATTGGTGACTTTGTTTTCGTAGTTGAGATGTAGATTAGCCAGCGTTATTGTTCCGAACCAGAGATCTAAGTTCGACGAAGCCGATGTGTCGGGCGGCGATTCCTTTGTCTGAGTGATGTTCGCTGTTGTGTTTTCCAGAGATGCCTTGCTGACGTGGAACTGTTCCTTGTCCAAATCGAATTTGTCCATTGAAACATCCATCGTTCCGAGTTGAACGGACATGTTCATGCCGCTTACTTCGTCAATGTACGTAGCGTGGATGCCGTTGAGGTTCAATCCGCCCAGATTTATACTCCAGCCAGATGCGGATGTGTCCGGTTTCGAGGCTGAAGTTGAATCAGAGGACAGCGCAGCAAGGATGAAATCGAAATTGAAGGAGCTGTCAGGAAGGGTGCGCGTAATGTGAGCGGTAAGCGTATCGATGCGGATGTTGCTCACGTTTATTGAGTTGGAAAGAATACCGAGCAGGTTCACATCAACAGCGAGGGTTTGGACTGCCAGCAACGTGTCGTGCTGTTGGTCTTCGACAAAGACATCGTGCAGGACTACTGAATGCGTAAACGCAATATCAACTGAGCCGATCTCGATTCGGGTATGTGCCTTCTCCGCAATGGATGCGACCGCTTTTTGTGCAATATACCGTTGTACAGAGGGGAATTGCAGCGCAACAACGACAAGGACGATCAGTCCGACAAGAGCGACGAGAAACCATGCGGCAATTCTGATGGCACGATGAAGGAAGGATTTGGTGTTATTTCCGGTCAAAAAGATTTCAGCTGAAATGTTCCAGAGTACTGGTCTTTGTTTACGTCCGCCACGGGGCGCATTAAAAGAACACCAGACAGAGGGTATCTGTTCCGTGTTTCGATGGAACAAGATAGCGAAAAAATCAGCTGATAGCGCGCACGTCGCAAAGCAGGTACGTTTCTACTAAACCCCTCGCAGAAACGCAACAAGGCTCCCGGAAATACCGGAAGCCTTGTCTTTAAACTTCAGCCCTCGCTCTGTTCGAAACCTTTACGCCACCACCGCATCTGGTTTTGCAAGAAGCTCTCGTTCAACCGTTTCCTTCAATGCGTCCTTCGGCAAAGCGCCCATCGCCATCTTCGGTTCTCCCTTCAGCGGCACGAACAGGAGTGATGGAATACTCCGGATACCGAATGCCGATGCTAATTCCTGCTGCTCGTCGGTATTGACTTTGTAGAAGTTCACTTTCCCCGCGTATTCCTTTGAAAGCTCGTCGATGACCGGTCCGATCATCTTGCACGGCCCGCACCACGGCGCCCAGAAATCAATAACCGCCGGAAGAGTGCCTTCAAATTTCCACTCTTTATTCTTTTCGAAATTGAAAACTTTACTCTGGAATAATTCCTTTGTCAGATGCTCAGTCATTTCTTTCTCTCTTTTAGTTGTGAATAGATTCAGACTGCTGCGATAACCCGCTCCAGCCGTTTTTTAATTTCAGTTGCGATCGGTTCGATTGCTTTGTTCTCCATTACGCGTGTCATTGTCATGGGATCAAAGGCCGCAACGACGCTCTTTCCATTTCGTTCGTAGACGATAACGTTGCACGGCAACAACAATCCGATATCCTCTTCTGCCTGAAGCGCTTTGTGGGCGAACTCCGGATTGCAAGCGCCAAGAATCGTGTACTTTTTGAAGTCGACGTCAAGTTTTTTCTTCAGCGTCTCCTGCACGTCGATCGTTGTCAGAACGCCGAAGCCTTCTTTCTTGAGCTCCGCTGTAACCTTTTCAATCACGCCATCGAATGGCATGTCGACTGTTTTTGAGAATCCATACGTCATCTTTTATTCCTCCAATTAATCTTAACGCTGAATCATGAATCCTATGAGAGCGCCGTACAACGTACTGATCCATGGATTGCTTGTGATCGGACAGGTTCCTGTTCTGCATCCGACGAACTTGTAATACAGAAACCCTCCTGCCGCCCCAAGCAAAACAGGCGTTGCACGTCCGATTAAAAACTCCATTATTTGAGCCCCATTAAATTCCATGCTGAGATCCCGCCGCTCATGTTTGCAACTGTGAAGCCGAGTTTCTTCAATCGTGCTGCTGCCGAAAGGCTTCTATTGCCCGATTGACAGTAGCAGATTATTTCCCTGGTCTTGTATTTCTCAAGTTCCTTTGCCCGTCCCGCGAGCTGGTGCAAGGGAATATGGATCGAATGTTTGATGCTGTTCCGATCCCGTTCCTGTTCAGTTCGTACGTCGAGCAGCACTGCGGATTGCTTCATCCGTTCTGCAACTTCCTGTGGCGCGTACGCTTTCAATCCTCTGAGCTGTAACTTGCGACGAATGTACAACGCCACGATAAGAAGGAGAAAAGCGTATAGTAGTATTTGAGATGTCGTCATCGTTGTCAGTCCAAACCGCCACAGCATCCGCCACCCGTTGAACAGGATGGTGCGACATCGCCGGAAGAACCGTACCCGACTGAAACATTAGGCGCCGAGAGTAACCGTGTGTGCTCCTTCGATTCGCAGGATGGACAAACAACGTCCTCTACCACTTCGCGGACTTTGTGGAACACATCGTACGTTGTATCGCAAGTGTTGCACTTGTAATCATAAATTGGCATGAACTGTCTCTTTTGTTTTGATTGTTGCCGATCCTGAATACTGTCTCTATAAGTAAGATGCGTGCAGCTTGGAAAAGGGTCGCGCCTTACGCGCTCGTTTCTTTCTTCTTTGTCTGCCAGCCTCCGACTATCCCGACAAGAGCGCCGTACGCTGTGCTGATGTAAGGGTTGGAGGTGATGGGGCAGGACCCGCTTGCACAACCTATAAAATAGTAGTATGCAAAACCGGCGACTGCGCCTGCCACTGTAAAGAGACCCCGCTTCATCCAAATATTCATGTCTGGGTTTCCTTCCAAACTCGTGTGATGATCCTGTCGAGATATGTAGAGGCCGCGTTGATGAGAAGCTTGCTTTCACATTCCTGTCCGAAGCGGCTGCACCACTCTTCTCTGATTTTCGTCGCCTCGGAGCGTGAAGCGGCAATCATGATCTGCCTTTCGGCTTCACTACAAAACTCGCGCACTAAACGGTGCTGAGTCGTATCAGTCGGATGCTGTATTATCTCTTCCATTCGAGCTCTTCTAATCGTAAGGGTTCTGTAATGCTCTGTGTAGATGAGATGCACCGAAATGAAAAGCGGGTCATCATTCCTACTCCTTTACGATAATCATCAATGGGGAATGGCGCCCGGATAGGGCATTCCATAAAACAAACACAGGACCCCGGAAAACATCTTACCCGGATCCTGCGATGATTTTCTGAAAATATCTTCTAAGAGGCGGCTATTTCGCAATAATCATTTTCTTTGTTGCGCTGAAGCCGTT
>JBKJJX010000202.1:0-17211 GCA_046597825.1 Bacteroidota bacterium
AACATAATTGCAAAATCCGTCGTACGCGGCGGATCGATGTATTTTTCTTTGATTCGTTTTGCTTCCCCCTTTATGCGGCCTTCGAGCATTTTGCCTGCCTCCTCGACTGCTGCAAGGTGACCGAGCTCTGACGCCTCGATGAGTCGCTGATAATCCTCCTGCGGAAATTTTGCATCGAGAGGAAGCCACACGGGATCGCCTGTGTTTTCGTTTGCCGGCAGCTTTATTGCAAAATCGACGCGGTCGTTGCTGCCAAGTTTCGTCGCAACATTCTTCAGGAATTGATCGGGCGCCAGAACTTGCTCCAGCAATGTGCCGAGTTGGATTTCTCCCCACGTGCCGCGCATCTTCACGTTTGTCAGAACACGTTTCAGATCGCCGACACCCGAAGCGAGCGTTTGCATCTCTCCCAATCCTTTATGCACCATCTCCAAACGTTCACTGACAAGTTTGAACGACTCACCCAGGCGCTGTTCAAGCGTGGCGTGGAGTTTCTCATCGACCGTTGCGCGCATCTGGTCGAGCTTCTTGCTGTTTTCATCCTGCAGCAACTTCAATCTGCCTTCAACTGTGTCGCGCATTTTGTCCAATCGTTGCTCGGTCATTTGTGCCGACGCACCAAGTTGATCGGAGAAAATCGCAAGTTGGTTTTTTTGCAGCGAGGCAATGTCCGTCATTTGTCCGCGTAATCCATCGGAAAATGTGGCAAGAGAACGACCAAGCTCCTGGCGGCCTTGCAATGATGATGTTCCGGTTTCTTCGCGTTGACGAACGAGTTCCTCCCGCAGCGAACGTTCCAGACGTGCAGCGTTATCCTGAAGAATCGCCATCTCCTTTTCCAAACGGGCAGCGGCGTCACCGCCTGAGTTCCGGAACAACAAGGTGAGAAGCAAAATCAGCACGCATCCCAGCATGATGGTCGAAACAATGACAAGGGTTTCAAGCATAAGAGTTGAATGAAAAAAGAGAGCCGACCGTTGCGCGGCCGGCTCAGATATGATGTTTGAACTGCAAGTAGATTATTTCCTGCTGCCGGTCACCCGCAGCAACAGCAGAAACAGATTGATGAAGTCAAGGTACAACCGCAGCGCGCCCATGATAGCGCCCTTCTGTTCGACTTCCGAACCCATTAATGCCACTTCGCTCATGTTCTTTATTTTCTGCGTGTCGTATGCTGTGAGCCCGACAAAAATCAAAATGCCAATGTACGTCGAGATCCAATAGAGCATTGAACTCTGCAGAAAGATATTCACGACCGACGCGAGAATTATCCCGATCAACCCCATCATCAAAAAGCTGCCGAGCCCTGTAAGATCACGTTTGGTCACGTAGCCATACACACTCATTGCTCCGAATGTTCCGGAGGTGATGAAAAAAGTACTTGCGAGAGACTCAGCCGTGTACATTAAAAATATTACCGACAGAGTCAGCCCTGTCAACGCAGCGTAGCCGACGAACACAGTCGTCGCCGTTGCTGCACTCATCTTTTCGATTCGGACCGATAACCAACCCACGAGTCCAATCTGTACAACAAACAGGCCAATCACCGTCCATCTACTTGAAAAGATCAGCTCAAGCAAACCCGGAGTGTTGATGGTAACAAGGCTCATCACTCCCGTAACGAGCAAGCCCGCCATCATCCAGCCATACACTTTCACGAGAAATGCACGTTGCAACTCTTCAGCTTCTTCAGCGGAAATGACCCGCTGCTGTACCATATGTTCGTCCATGATTTTCCTCAATTATGAATGTTCTACAGATAGAAATTCAATTCTGCGAAGCGACGGGAAGAAGCAACAGCGAATTAATTGCTTCGACAAATCCCTCCTTCGGCATCGCTCCGGCTGCCATTTGCGGTTTTCCTTCTTTCGGAATAAAAAGGATCGACGGGATACTGCGAATGCCGAACACCGATGCAAGCTCTTGCTCTTTGTCCGTATCAATCTTGTAAATGGTGATCTTCCCTTCGTATTCCTTCGAGAGATCCTCAAGGATAGGCGCAACCATCTTGCACGGTCCGCACCAGTCGGCATAAAAATCAATAATCGCCGGCAGTTCGCCCTCGTACTTCCATTCCTTATTCTTTTCGTAGTCAAACACTTTGCTGAGAAATGTTTCTTTCGTGAGATGTTCCATGCCCGCTAAAAACTCCCTTCGTTTACAATATTTAATCATTTTTGATACTGCAATATACGAATCGATGATATATCAATCAAACAGCGAGGGCAACCCCGTCGTCCGAAGTTGCCCTCTGTCCGATATATATTCTTTTGGTTTAAGCTCTTACAGCCGCTTCCGCCGCTTCATCGATCGCTTTCTTGAGCAGGTCGATTGTTTCGCCAAAGAATCGGACGGTGCTGCGCTTGCGCTCTTCACCGTCAACTTTTGTCTCCGAGATGGAAAGATACTTGTTGCCGTTCTTCGCCTCTTTCAAATCAACGAAGTAGGTGGTCTTTCCGGACTTCACCATTGTCGAATAGAGTGCGTTGGATGTTGTTGTCATACCTGCCTCCGAGTTGTTTAGTGGGTTGATACGTTGTTTTCACCTCTTATTGTATAGAACGAAAACAGGTAACAACCTCGCTTCAGCGTTACAACACGGACCGATAATTCTCAATTCGCTTAATCTTCAGCGCCATCGCCTCTTCACTGACGCAAAACAATTTTGAGAGCGTGCAGGCCGAAGTGGTTCTCGTCTCCAGGAGATGGGGGGCGAGTAATTGAGTGGGAATCAGAAGTTCGGAGGCGCAGATATCTGCTTCACGGTTGTACTCGGCAATTTCTTTGGCGGTGCAGCGGCTTTCCGGCGGATGACTGAGAAGAATATGGCCGATCTCGTGGGCGACCGTGAAACGTTGGCGGTGCGTATGATGATTGCCGTTCACACCAATCAGTTTGTGTTTTGGACTTACCAGTCCTGACAATTCATCCCCCGCTGAATGAATTCGCACCACTGCAAACCCGAAAGCAGCGGCAATGCGTTCGATGTCAATTGGAGCTAAGAGTGGTTTCGGCGCATGCTTATGGAGTGTTCCCTGCGCGGCTCTGACACATCTAATGAAGATTTCCGGAAGAAGATTCATTTCGTATTTCATGATACAAAAAAAATCCCGCTGTTGGTCATTTAATTTTACCGTCAGCGGGACTTTTTTCGAACCGTAACCTGGCAGATTATACTTCTCGGGCGGCTTCCTTCAGTTTGGAAACAAGGATGTTTAGTCTCGCCTCACGATCTTCGGGCAATGCCAACGAAGCTTTCGCATACAATTCGGTGTTGGCTTTTTCCAATGTCGATCGCTTCAGGCTGCGCTTCTTGCTGTCACTGTACCGGGCAAGGACTCCCCTGAACGATGGACGGTAAAACACCAGTTGCTCGGTGCGGCGTAGTATCCCAATCAATTCTTCAAGCGGATAATTCAAGAGCTTCAGTAGTTTACTCCACACTCCAGCCGGAATTTTGAGCGGAGAGATTGCATCCTGTTCCATTAACTGGTAAATATTCTGAGTGACGCCGAGGCGGGAGAATATTTCCTGCGGACGCAAACCACGTTCACTTCGGGCTCCCCGCAGCAAAAAACCGACAGTAAGTGGGGGGAGCGGACGCGTTGATTCAAGAGCAGTTTCAAGCCGTTTGACAAGTTTTTCGCGTGAGGATTCAGAAACATAGGCGAGGACATTTCGTTTTGCCACACTTTTCTCGTACGCGCCGTGCGTATTGACCCAACCTTCGAGCCATGCAATTTGAAGCATTGTGTCAACCAGATTGGCTTTCATCTTCCAATAACTCCGGATAATATTCAGCAAGAATCTTTACAAATTTCTTTTTTACGCGCGGGTGATACACTTTGAGCTGGGCAACAGGCTTTTCAGTATACCGGGAAATCTCCTCATAGGGTACGTCGAGAGCACGGCAGCGAAGCAGTACACGCTCCCACGGTTCCAGCCTGTCCAGCCCATCGGCAATCGCTAAAAGTTTTGCCGCCACGGGCCCCACACGCTCATCGTCAGACTGGCGAACAGCTTCCTGATAGCTCCTTATGATCGACTCGGTAACCTGCTGCTCTGTCTTTGAAAATGTTTTGTCGCCTTCAAGATCAGCCTCTTCGAACCGTTCGATCAAGTCGGCAGTCGTTGCCGCCTTGCGGATATAGTCACGGACTCTGTTCCGGAATATCGTGATGATCCAGCTGTTAAAATCTCCCTCACCGTTTCTGAATTCAAATGAGTGGATATTTTTTACGGCGGTCAGTAATATATCACTCACTAATTCTTCGGCATCCATTTCCGCAACGTGAAAAATGCGGACCGCCTCGCCTATCAGACGGTCTTGATATAAACTCACGAGATGTGTGCAGCCAAGCCGGTTTCCGGACTTCAATTCCTGCACGACGGTTTTGTTGGACGGCGCAGCCAAGTTTCCCTACAGTATAGAACGAAACGTGGTAACACGTACGTGGACGCGCCGTATCCACCGAACTGATATTATCTACTTTTTCTTCTCGTCGCTGTGCCAGTCTATCATAGTGATGTCTTCAGCGTACGGGACGGATGTAACAGTTTCTATGGATTGTGCTTTTCGCACAAGAGCCTGGATGCGCAGCAATTGCTGGCCTAACATTTCCAGGTCTGCCTTCAATGCCGGATCTTCGTTCAGCAATACATTTTTTGAAAGGCGATGATGAAGAAGCATAATTGTTGAGAGCGGGTTTGCAATTTCGTGGGCCATCGAAACCGCCATCTCGACCACTGTCCGTTGGCGCGCCTGCGTAGCAAGCTCCCGCCGAAGATTCAGTGTCCGCAACCCGACATGAAGGCGGGCAAAAAGTTCCTCCTTCTCAAATGGCTTTGTAATGTAATCATCTGCACCAGCCTCCATCCCTCCGATCCGGTACTCCATTTCACGTTGCGCGCTGACCATGATAAAGTATGGCAACGAGGAGTCGGCAGAGTGTTCTTTGAATGTCTTCAGCAGGTCGATCCCGCTGAGCCCGGGCAAATTCCAATCCATCATCACAATGTCCGGCTTTTCCTTCCGGAAAATTTCCACTCCGCTTTCCCCCTGAGTCGCCGGGAGAACGCGGTAACCTTCTCCTCTTAACATCATCGATGTAAGTTCGATGTACAACGGATCATCATCCACTAATAATATCGTCGCGCTTTCCATGCACTCGCTACCCTTCGTACAACGTTTTCGTGTTCACATCAACGGACAAGATGCGCAAACAGAGATGAAGTTCCATGAGATGATGAATATGATGTTCGAGCGCAAACGCGCCGTATCGCCAATATGGAATATTTCCCTTTTGGGGAGTGTTGATGATTCCGTTTTGAAATTGTTCCTCCGTGAGCCGACTGATCGCCAGCTTGAATGCATCGACTGCCTGTTTCAATCCTTCAATCGCTCCGTCGACTGTTGCAGAAGGGTGCCTTCGGTTGGCAACCAGAATTTCACGAACGGATTTGTAGGGCAACTCTTCCTTGTTCACAACTTTCGCCATGTATGCGAACGAAGCAGGAATATGTCGTAATTGTTGACCGATTGTGAATGAACGCGGAGTCAGCTGAAATCCCAGCTTGTCGGAAGGAACGCGACGAAACAAGGGCCCGGTGGGTTGGACAACTTCATCGAACCAGGAGAGATATTCTGTTTTCGTCATTCAGAGCTTTAGGTCAGGATTCGCGAACAGGTTAGCAAACGGTTCGCTTAAATGCAATCGTCTACAGTTGCTGGACAGGAAAATACAAATGGAACGTTGTACCCTTTCCCAATTCAGTTTCAACATCGACAAAGCCTTGATGGCCTTTAAGAATTCCATACAGGACGGACAGTCCGAGGCCCGTGCCCTTATCTTTGTCCTTGGTAGAAAAGAACGGTTCGAAAATTCTTTTGCGGATTTCCGGCGACATGCCCGTACCGGTATCTCCAACACTCAATACAACATATTTCTCCGCCAACGCATCCGGAAATTTTGCGCCGAGCATTTTCCCTTCGATGGTTTCCGTTCTCGTTCTCTGCTTTCCCCCTTTGGGCATTGCATCGCGGGCATTGACAAAAAGATTGAGCGCCGCTTGATGTATCTGGCCGGGATCGGCAATGACAAGCGGCAGATCCGATCCAAGAGCGTTCTCATATTCAATGTTTTTGGGGAACGTGGCACTGATAATTTTCAGCAGCTCCCCTACTATGGCATTGATGTGCACAGGCTCAAATGCGCCTTCAGTTTTGCGGGAGAACATGAGAAGTTGGCGGACCAGACTTGTTCCGCGTTGTGCGGCGTTGTTAATGGATTCCAGAGCGTGGGGAATTTTCTCCGGCTCAAGTTTCTTGTTTGCAAGAAGTGTCCCATAGCCGAGAATTACTCCCAGCAGATTATTGAAATCATGCGCAAGCCCGCCTGCAAGCGTGCCGATACTTTCCATCTTCTGGGATTGACGCAATTGATCCTGTAGCGTCAGCCGCTCCGCTTCGGTCTTCATTCTCTCGGTTACATCCCGGGAGACCACGAGGACACGAAAGGGTTTTCCGTTCTTGTCGCGGATAAGGCTGTCATGGGATTCGATGCACCGCGTGCTACCATCGCGTGCAAGAAGTTCATATTCCGTCCGCTTAGCTACTCCGCTTGTGATTGTTTCAAAAAACATATTGCGGACACGCTCCCGGTCTTCTGCAACAATTTCCTGAAATGCATCCGAGCCTTTCATGGACTCGTAGTCGCCGAGGATGTTGCTGTAGGATGGACTCATGTACAATCTGTTTCCATCGAGGTCGAGCAGCGCAATCATGTCTGCGACATTTTCCGCGATGAGCCTGAAGCGCTCCTCACTCTGACGAAGTTTTTCTTCTCCATCGATTCGTTCGGTCACATCTCTTGTTACGCCGCGGAACCCAAGTAACTCTTCGCGTTCATTCACAATCGGTGAGGCATTGCTTTCAAGCCAGCGAAATACGCCTCGCTTGTGTTGCCAGCGGAAAATCGTTCCGGTCCACCCTTTTTTTGCTTTGCTGAAATCTGAAAAAAGTATTTCAGCAAGTATTCTATCATCCGGATGAAGCATGGAAACTCTATGACGTCCCAACAATTCCTCGGGCGTGTAGCCAAGAATTTGTTTGACTGAAGGATTATTAAATGTCAGATGGCCGGCGGGGTCAATCTCCCAAATCCATTCCTGACTTGATTCAACAAGCGAACGAAATCGTTCCTGGTTTTCCTTAAGTGCTTTTTCGGCAAGCCGCAATTCGGTTCGCTCCTGCGCCTCCTGCAAGGTGCGGTGAATAACCGGCGTAAGGCGCGAGAGCCGTTGCTTAAGGACATAATCCGTCGCGCCATGTTTCAGACTATCAATCGCCCGTTCTTCGCCGATTGCCGCCGAAATAAAAATAAACGGGATGTCGGGCATCTTGTCTTTCGCGATCTTCAGTGCAGAAAGTCCGTCGAAACCCGGGAGAGAGTAATCGGAGAGAATCAAATCGTATAGACCCTCGTCCAGTTTTGATATGAACTCATCGCGCCCGACAACTCGCACGATGTCGCATGAGATATCTGCTTTCTTCAAAAGCGTATGGATGAGTTCGGCATCGTACGCGCTGTCTTCGAGGTGAAGTATGCGGATCGTTTTGATCACGGAGTATACTTCAGAATTTTATTCAACTTTTATGATGCTTCCGGGAGGAGGTTCGTTCACAACAGCCCAAAAAACTCCGAGCAGGCTTACGGCTTTTACGAATTGCTGAAAATCTACCGGCTTCACAACATAGGCGTTCACTCCCATCTTGTAACTCGCAAGCAGATCCGATTCTGCACGTGACGAAGTGAGCATGACAACCGGGAGGCTCTTGAGATTTTCATCGCTTTTGAGCGTGCGAAGAACTTGTAGTCCATCCACTTTGGGCATCTTCAGATCGAGCAAAATCAGAGCCGGGTTGCCTTTGGCGCGGTTTGCAAATGAACCGCGCCGATAAATGTAGTCGAGGGCTTCAGCTCCATCCTTCACTACAACGACTTCATTTGCAAGGTTGTGTTTATCGAGCGCCGAAAGAGTGAGCTCGACGTCCTGGGGACTATCTTCCGCCAATAGAATGCTGCCCAGAGCCGGCATCTGTTATCCTTTCGCATTAACAGGAAAAGTAAAATAGAAGGTTGCGCCTTTGTCAACGGCTCCCTCTGCCCAGGTTTTTCCCCCATGCCGTGTTATGATTCTCCGGACATTCGCCAATCCGATTCCCGTACCTTCAAAATCCTCAGCACGATGAAGCCGCTGAAACACTCCGAACAATTTGTCAATGTATTGCATATCGAACCCAACACCATTGTCGCGCACAAAAAAAACTGTTTCATCTCCCTGAGCCCAGCACCCGATTTCGATCCGTACTTCAGCACGCGGCCGGGTGTATTTGAGTGCGTTCGATAGAAGATTGACCAACGCAAGCCGCACCATCAGCGGGTCGCCGTAGACATCCGCTAATTTTCCGATTTTCCAGACAATGTTGCGGCACTCGATTCCCGGTTGTAGATCGTGAAGCGCTACCTGCACGAGTGAGCCCATGTTGATTTTCGTTTTCTCCAATCCGCTGCGACCCATCCGAGAAAACACAAGCAGCTCATCGACAAGGATTCCCATGTGTTTGGCTGCATCGGCAATAATATTAAGATACCGTTGGCTGTGGACATCAAGAGAATGATCCGCTTGTTTTTGCAGGAGGTCAACAAACCCATCGATGTGCCTTAATGGGGCACGCAAGTCATGAGAGACTGAATAGCTGAATGCCTCGAGTTCCTTGTTCACATTTTCAAGGTCCGACGCTCTCTGTTCTAAATCCTTGTGCAGCATGTTGATCCGATCTTCACTCTGCTTGCGCTCGGTTATATCTTCTGAAATCCCAAGAAGGTATTGCGGTTCCCCGGCTGAGTTGCGCAGTGGAATCTTTCTTGTATGCAATATACAGGAGCCTCTCGTTTTTGTTTCAATTGTTTCCTCGGGAATATCCACCACTGTGTTGCGGGTCAGGACATCCCTATCCTTTGCAGTAAAACAATCAGCCTGTTCCTTTGGAAAGAAATCGTAATCATTCTTCCCCAATAATTCTTCACGAGAGTACCCCAGAACTTCCTCGCCAGCCTTATTGAACAGCACGAATCGCAATTCTTTGGCATCTTTCAAAAAAATCATCGCCGGAATATTTTCAACCACCGAACTAAGCAATCCTTCGGTACTGCGCAACTCGGTTTCGGCCGCCTGACGCTGAATGATTTGCCGATAGATTATGATTCCCGACAGCACGAGAAGAAGAAATACCAACACTCCACCCAATCCGATAATTTGGAATGAAGCTCTCGTCGCGTTACGGACCTCATTCTCATCCAACCGCAACTGGTCTCTTTCATCCCTTTCCATTTCCTCGATGAGTGGCAACACTTCCGCTGTCAGAGTTTTTTCGGCATTCGCTGCCGCAGGTGTTGACACACCCGCGGCTTTTCCCGACCTGAACAATTCAGCCGGGAGAGCAAGGACTTTCTTGCGCTCTTGTAAAAACGATTCAAGTTTATCAAGGTTCTTTAGTAATTGTTTGAGGGTGTCCAAACTGCGGAGTTGCTGAATTTTCCTTTCCGCCGCCGCATACGATTCTTTATTCTGCTGCAGAAAAAATCCATCTCTCGTGAGAAGAAAACCGAATTCACTTCCTTCTATCTCGTGCAGCTCCGTACGGATTGATTCCAACGTGAGCAGTGTTTCGGTTCCCGCAAATCTCCATGAATCCGGCTCCCAAAGTCTGGTCGTCGTACGATAGTAAATAATGCCGACAAGAAGGAGAATGACGAGTGCGAACCCAAATCCAATAACTATCGTCTGCTCATACCTCCACTTTGACCCACTCATGGGAGGCATCCGCAACCAATGCAGTTCAACGAATAGACATATCGATTCTTATAAGGATGGACCATTGCGCGCCGAATAGTGTGTACAGGAATAATTTCTAGATTTCCCCCCGGGAAATCTGTGTAGATATTTCATTATTAAGGCAGGAACGGCAATGAACATGTTCGATCAGAATAATACTTGTTGAAGATGGACGTTTTCCCTCTTCCCCGCGCCGTAAATCCCGATTCTCTCTCTTGCCGCTTTTGAGAACAGTTCGTATTGAACCATGCGAAAAATAAAGAAAACAAAACATACTGTCAACATAATTCATCGAACAAAGCAAATTTTTGCGGAATGGAAGCTTCCAAGGCGTACGCTAAACCACGCAGCACGCGGAGAATCTTTTTAGAAGAATGTGTATGTTAAAATTGCCTTCCGACCCAAATTTATTTTCCTCTCAACGAAGACAAGGAGTAACAAAGAATGCTTCACAACATTTTCTATTTCTACATTGCATCGCTGCTACTTTTTCTCACACCCGAAGTTCACAGTCAACAGAAAGATTCAGTCAAGAAAACAGATGACAAGTGGGATGTCGCCGCGAAACACGGACCATCAACAGACATTGAATTCAAAAC
Organism: Bacteroidota bacterium; assembly: GCA_046597825.1. Taxonomy (GTDB): domain Bacteria; phylum Bacteroidota; class Ignavibacteria; order UBA10030; family UBA6906; genus CAADGV01. Next base: position 10,497 of record JBKJJX010000202.1, read on the forward strand.
GAATGAAGGAACATGGATTTCGTTGGATGCAAGTCCTGACGGAAAGAAAATCGTTTTCGATCTGCTCGGTGATATCTACATCATGTCGATTGAAGGAGGCGAAGCGACGTTACTGAGCGGAGGCACACCCTACGAAGTGTTACCGAGATTCTCACACGATGGAAAACAGATTTCATTCACAAGTGATCGGGAAGGGTGCGATAATATTTGGGTGATGAATGTCGATGGAACGAACCGGCATTCCATTACAAAAGAAAAAGACCGGCAAACCAACGGCGCAGTATGGACGCCTGACGGACAATATCTGATTGCGCGGAAGCACTACCGCAATACACGCTCACTTGGTGCCGGCGAAATGTGGATGTATCATATCAGCGGCGGCGATGGAGTTCAACTGACGAAGCGTCGCAACTGGCAACAAAACGCAAGCGACCCTGCGATATCGCCGGACGGACGTTACGTTTACTTTGATGAAGATGTCAGCCCGGGAAATCAATTCGACTATAACCGTGATCCGTATGGAGTTATTTACGTCATCAACCGTCTCGATCGGGAAACAGGAAAACTGCAACGCTATATTGGCGGCAACGGCGGTTCCGTTCGTCCACAACCATCTCCCGATGGAAAGTATATCGCTTTCGTGCGCAGAGTGCGGCTCAATTCGGTTCTGTATCTGCACAACATTGAAACAGGCGAAGAGTGGCCTCTTTGGGATGCCCTCAGTCGTGACGCCCAGGAAGCCTGGGCAATCTTCGGCGCGTATCCGAATTTTTCCTGGACACCCGACAATAAATTCATTGTCATCTCTGCAAAAGGTAAAATCTGGAAAGTCAATGTCGCGGCAAAGACCGCAACACAGATTCCGTTTTCAGTGAACGTGAAGCAAACAATCACCGAAGCCTTGCGATTCAAACAGCAAGTTGCCCCCGACAAGTTTGATGTTAAGATGCTGCGCTGGGTGCAAACAGCGCCGAACGGCAAGTCGGTTATATATCAGGCGCTCGGACATTTGTACTTGAAAGATCTCCCCAACGGAACGCCGAGGCGATTAACATCGAATGAACATTTTGAGTTCTACCCATCCTGGTCAGCGGATGGAAAATGGATCGTCTACACTACTTGGACCGACAGCGAAAAGGGTGCAGTCTACAAAGTGAAATCCAGTGGCGGCAGCGGAATGAAAGTTTCCTCAGTCCGCGGAACATACACAGAGCCGTCTTTTTCGCGGGATGGAAAACGAATTGTCTTCGTCAAGAATGGCGGCGATCGTCTTCGCGGACAAACGTACACCAACGAGCCGGGAGTTTATTGGATTCCATCCGATGGCGGAACTGCGACATTCATTACCGAGGAAGGTTCGGCGCCGATATTCAACAAGAAAGGCGACCGTGTTTTTCTTACATCGAACGAAGGAGAGAAAACCGCACTCATCAGCATGAACTTAACCGGCGGTGACCGGCGTGTTCATCTTACATCCGACAATGCACAGCAAATTGTCCCCTCGCCGGATGAGCAATGGGTAGCTTTCACAGAGCGATACAACTCTTACATTTCTCCCCTTCCCCTTACCGGTCAGGCAGTTCAAATCGGTCCGTCGACAAGTGATTTTCCAATCAAGCGGATCACACGCGACGCCGGCATGTATTTGCATTGGTCGCCGGACGGTAAGACTGTGTATTGGTCACTCGGCCCTGAACTTTTCTCGCGCACACTCGCCAACAGTTTCAAGTTTGTCGAAGGAGCACCTGATAGCATTCCCGAAAAACCGGACACAACCGGGATCGAAATCGGATTTAAGTCCGCATTCGACAAACCTGACGGATCAATCGCGTTGACAGGCGCAACTGTTATTACCATGAAAGGCGATGAAGTAATTTCGAACGCAACGATATTGATCGAACAAAATCGAATCAAATCCATCGGCACGAGTAATTCAGTGGCAATTCCATCAGGGACAAAAACCATTGATGTCGCCGGAAAATATATCATCCCCGGAATAGTGGATGTGCATGCGCATGGTCCTGCCGGAAGTGTCGGCATAACGCCGCAACAAAATTGGGCTTTCTACGCGAGCGCGGCATTCGGAGTAACAACCGAGCATGATCCATCGAACGATACTGAGGAAGTATTTGCAAGTTCCGAGTTGGTGAAGGCGGGCGAAGTCGTCGGGCCGCGGATGTATTCGACAGGAACAATTCTTTATGGCGCGGAAGGAAGTTTCAAAGCAGTCATCAACAGCCTTGATGATGCGAAGTCGCATTTGCGAAGACTCAAAGCCGTCGGTGCATTCAGCGTCAAGAGCTACAACCAGCCGCGACGAGAACAGCGTCAGCAAATTATTGAAGCGGGCCGTGAGCTGGAAATGATGGTTGTGCCCGAAGGCGGCTCAACATTTTTCTGGAACATGTCCATGATACTCGACGGACATACTGGCATCGAACACTCGTTGCCGGTCTCCCCTCTTTATAAAGATGTGGTTACACTATTCTCAAAAAGTCATACGCAGTACACGCCGACGCTTATTGTTACGTATGGCGGAATAATGGGAGAGAATTATTGGTATTCAAATACGAACGTGTGGGAAAATCAGCGACTGCTGACATACACCCCGCGTGCAATCATCGACGCCCGTTCACGACGCCGCATGAAAGTCGAAGAGGACGATTGGGGGCATATTGAAAACGCAAAGGCTGCAAAAATGCTGAGCGATGCCGGAACGAAAGTAAATCTCGGTGCGCACGGACAGTTGCAGGGCCTCGGCCCCCATTGGGAGTTGTGGATGTTGGCGCAAGGCGGCATGACGCCGATGGAGGCAATTCGCTGTGCAACAATTAACGGCGCGCACTATCTCGGACTTGATGATGACATTGGCTCGCTCGAAGTCGGAAAGCTTGCCGACTTAGTGGTGATGGACAAGAATCCGTTGGAGAATATCCGCAACAGCGAGTCGGTGCATTACGTGATGCTGAACGGACGATTGTACGACGCAACGACAATGGATGAGATTGGAACGAGACAGAAAAAGCGTGAGCCGTTTTATTGGGAGGGTGGGATGGATCCGGGGGCAGAGACAATTGAGATGGATTTGGATTAGCAAAATGGATTTCGTTGCAGTTTTTTGGGTAAATTCTACTAATGAAATCCCGAGAAACATACAGTTATGAATGAAAAAATAAATGCAGTTGAGATTGTTCGCCGGATTAGAGACGACCAGCAAAAAGTGTTGAAGGGAAAATCTGTGGATGAAGTGAAGGCATTCTACCATGAGAGAGCTTCAAAACTCAATTCAAAACTGAAGAAGATTCTTGATGGGTCTGAGCGGGGCACCTCGGTGTAAGAATAATGTCCAATGCAGAATATAACGGCAAAGAAAGACAAACTATTCAATGAGCTTCTTGAAAGCGTGAAGCAGGGCGGAGAAATCCTGAGAGGCTCGCGGAAGGCAAAACGAGTGTTCAACTTCTCGGAGCCGGATGTGAAAATGAGAGCGTTTGTACTCTGCCGCTCAGCCGCCGTCCGTTAGGCCACCAAAAGATCATGGCTAAGTGTATATTCTGCCTTTCTGAAAATGGTCAATTCAATACGCGGGAGCATATCCTACCTGAATCACTCGGTGGAGGAGACTGGGCAGTTTTGCCAGACGGACTTTATTGTGACCGTTGCCAGAACAGATTTGGTTCTTCAATTGAGCAACAAGCACTTGGCGATTATCCATTCTCGCTATTTCGTGTTCTTATGGGAATACCAACAAAGCGTGGAAATGCAGCTTGGCTTAAAAGTTGGGAAGGAATTCTTCGTGGTAGCTCAGTTCCTGGAACAATTGGTTATGATCCCACTACGCCTTTTCTGTCTGCCACAATGAGTGGTAAAAAAACAGCAATGCGCGTATTGGCAGAACCACTGAAACCAAGCTTTATTTGTCGTACACTTCTCAAAATGGGGCTAGAAGTTATTGCCTCAGATAACCGTGATGACGTCTTCGATGCGAGATTCGACAACGCACGCCAGTATGCACTCACAGGTGATAAACAAGGGGTTTGGTGGTATCTACAACGAGAGGATGAAGTTGCCGCTTCTAGTTATATCAAGTATGGATTCTCAGTGGAAGACTGGGAAAGAGATGTGAAGTTAGAGACGGTAATGATAGATGACGATGCGGAGGTCTTTCATCTTAAACTTCTGTTTCTAGATATGTTTGTTCCATTGGAACAAAGGATTCAGCATCAACAACTTAACAATTTGCCTGAGCCAGAATATCGATTATTTATCACATGAGAGTGGCGGGATTTTGATTCGTGCACGACTTATCTGTGAAACGATAAGTCTGACGAATCTGGAACAAGCGGACAGATTTGAGCGAAGACGAATTCATGATCACGCACAAGAATAAATAAATCATAGCCACGCGGATTGCGGTGTAAGTGGGAGAGTTTCTATTCTGCCGCTTAGCTACAGTCCGTTGGGTGGCTTTATTAAACTCAATCATCTGACTCATAATCTTGTAGGTACAATATGAAAGATTCCAAGGAATTAGCACTATCATTTTATGAAACTAAATCCAAGTATGAAGACCTTTCCTCTGAAGTGTCGTACATAATTCGTAAAGCACTAATGAAAAATGCCATAGAATTCGCGAATATATCATTCCGATCAAAATCAGTTAAAAGCTTTTTAGGAAAAATCGAAAGAAAAACTTATCACGATCCATTGACTGAGATGACTGATTTAGCAGGAGCAAAAATTGTTTTATCTATATAAATCTGATTTTGCAGAAATAGAAAACATAATTGAAAACGAATTCCAAGTGATTGAAAAAGTGGACAAGTTGCAGAACCAAGGTTCCAATAAATTTGGATATGGTGCAGTTCATTACTTAGTCAGATTAGGGAAAAAAGCCTCAGGGGCTCGTTATGACGATTTAAAGGATCTACTATGTGAAATTCAAGTTAAAACTGTGCTTCAAGATGCTTGGTCAATTATTGATCATCACTTAATCTATAAACAAGAATCTGATGTACCCACACCATTAAAGAGAAAATTAAATGCTCTTTCAGGTCAATTCGAATTAGCCGATGATCAATTCGATCAAATTCGCCTTGAACGTGAACAATATCTGAAATCCTTAAAAGGAAAATCAGAAGGAGATTTAAATCAAGAAATAAATTATGACACACTATATGCTTTTCTTAAAACGAAATATCCGAATCTACAAGTATCAAAAGATTCTAACTACCTTTCTTCTTTAGTATCGCGCCTAAAAGGATTCGGTTATAATAACTATAATGACCTCACTAAATTATTTTCAGACACACGAAAAGTTAGAATTATTATAAATAAAGAAAGAAAAGCACTATACGCTTCTTCACATTTAGTGCGAGCATTGGCGCTAACTCACCCGAAATATAGAGATGAGTTTATTGCAAAAGAGTGGAAGAAATATTATGAAAAGTATTCTCGTAAAATTAAGAGAGCCACCTAACAGGTCGCTCAACCCGACGGCGTCAGCGGACGGTGAAAAACGGAGAGCGAAACAATATTAACAAAAGCTCAAGAGCAACACAGTTACATGCACAACTAAACATTTCAGCTCGCGCGGCAGAGCAAAACCCAACAGTCTAGCACCGTGGGTTAGCTCCAAGGTCGTTAGTCGGCTTACCTTCATAACCAATCTTGGATGATCCTATGAATGATACCCTTACTTTGATTGCTACGTTACAATCCGCACCTCGTATTGTCATCGGCCTCGTTCGCGAAATACCGCCGCAGAATCTAAAGCGCCGCCCCGGCCCCACGAAGTGGTCCGCTCACGAACATGCTTGCCATATATCAACGGCAGACTCGGCCTTCCTATCACGGCTGGAGTTGATGCTTTCTGATCCTGAGCCGTACATAAAGTCCATGCTGCCATCCGCAGACGAGGAAGCCGGGTCACTACTAAACACTGACCTGGACGAAGCACTCGACCTCTACGCGAGAGAGCGTGCGCGGCTGGCAGAGCGCTTGAGGGAGTTGTCCGAAGATGAGTGGCAAAGGACGGCGAAGCATGAAGGGTACAGCCACTACTCCGTATTCATAATGTTCAGGGACCTGCTATTGCACGAGATGCTTCACGCGTACAGGATACAGGAGCTGACGCTAAAAAAAGACTGGTAGTAAGACTGCAACTAAACAGTCCCTGACCTGAAGGTCGGGGCTATCAAAGTCGCACCCGTTAGTCTTCACTGAACAGCCAACTTGACGAAACAACTTACAACCATGAATTTCAAATTAGAAATGGCAATAGAAATTTTGCGGCGCTCACCCGCAACACTCGAAGCCCTCCTCGGCGGACTCAGCGAGCCGTGGATCCGCGGCAATGAAGGTCCCGAAACGTTCAGTCCGTTTGATGTACTGGGCCACCTCATTGATGGTGAGGAAACCGATTGGATGCCACGGGCACGAATCATTCTCGCCCGGGGAAGTTCCATCCGCTTCGAGCCGTACGATCGGTTCCGCCACCGGACACGAAATGTGAGTCGAACATGTTCTTCCCTGCTTGCGGAGTTTGCGGAATTGCGCGCTGCCAATCTGCAGGAGCTCGAAGCATGGAGGCTTACGGAGACGCAGCTGGAACTTCCCGGCGAGCACCCGACGTTGGGTCGCGCAACGCTGCGCCAGTTGTTGGCGGCATGGGTTGTCCATGATCTTGGGCATCTTGCCCAAGTATCAAGAGTAA
>JBKJJX010000309.1:0-8663 GCA_046597825.1 Bacteroidota bacterium
ACACGGGTATCATTATGCCGTGTTGGTGAAGGATAACTGCACCGGGTGTGTTAACTGCGCGCTTGTCTGTCCCGACGCAGTCATTACAGTGTATCGCGAGAAGAAGAAAGGCAAGCCCGTTTCTGTCGCGACGATTACGAATGTTACGTCGGACTTAACGGTGTCTGTAAGTTAATCCTGAGCAACGCGAAGAATCTCGCACGTGAACTCACTGCAAGATTCTTTACTCCGCCAGGAAATATATTTTGTTATTTGTAAACCAGAACGTCGATGCAGCAGAAGGTGAATTGCTGCGCCGGCGTTTTTTGTTTTTGATTCCGAACTCAGAATGAAAGGAACGACCGTGTCAGAGAATGATAATATCCGGCTCATGAAGGGAAATGAAGCACTTGCCGAAGCAGCGATCCGTGCGGGGTGCCAGGCATACTTCGGATATCCGATCACACCACAATCGGAAATCCTTGAGTACCTGACGGACGAAGGCCGCCGCCGTGGCATGATCGTGTTGCAAGCCGAAAGTGAAGTCGCTTCCATTAACATGGTGTACGGCGCAGCTGGTGCCGGTGCACGGACGATGACGTCGTCATCATCGCCGGGTGTCTCGTTGATGCAGGAAGGATTGTCCTACATCGCATGTGCAGAGCTTCCGTGTTTGGTTGTGAACGTTAATCGCGGCGGGCCCGGTCTCGGAACAATTCAACCGTCGCAGGGCGATTACTTCCAGTCCGTGAAGGGTGGCGGGCATGGCGATTACAATCTGATTGTTCTCGCTCCTGCGAGTGTGCAGGAGATGGCGGATTTCGTCTTCGATGCATTCGACCTCGCGGATAAATATCGCAATCCCGTAATGATTCTTGCCGATGGAGCTCTCGGACAAATGATGGAGAAAGTGGAATTTCGACCCTACAATCCAGCCGATCATATTCCGCCAAAGCCGTGGGCAACGGTTGGCAAGACGAAGGATCGTGAGCGCACGTTCATCACATCGCTGCACATCCAGCCGGAAAAGATGGAAGAGATTAATCTTCATCTGCAGGAAAAATATCGCCGCATTCGCGAACATGAGGTTCGGTACGAACTCGTTGAGACAGATGATGCGGAGTATCTGATTGTTGCATATGGACTTGTTGCACGCATCGCGCATCGGGCTGTTGAACTGGCACGACAGCAAGGGATTCGCGTCGGTTTGCTTCGTCCACAAACCCTGTATCCGTTTCCAAGGGTGGCGCTGCGGGAATTCACGGGACAAGTGAACGGTATGCTTACCGTTGAGATGAATGCAGGTCAGATGGTTGACGACGTGCGGCTTGCGGTCAACGGAAAAGTCCCAGTTGATTTTTATGGCCGGATGGGTGGCATCATTCCCTCACCGGAAGAAATTGTGAACGCATTGCAGAAGATGATGAAGAAAAATATTACAGAGACGGTGGAAGTATACTGAGCCGCTCACTGAAAGCAATCAAACATTAAAGAAGATGGTGAAATTATGTCAACAGAAATTCTTGACCTTGAGCTACCTCAACCCGACCTCTCGCAAATGGATTGCGTGTATGCGAAACCCGACACGCTCACCGATACGCCACAGCATTACTGTCCCGGTTGCGGACATGGTGTAGCACACCGGGTGCTCATGGAAGTGATTGGCGAGTTGGGCATTGAGGAACAAACCATTGGCGTTGCGCGGGTTGGCTGCTCGGTCTTTGCATATCACTACATGAATGTCGATATGCAGGAAGCCGCTCACGGCCGGGCATCGGCAGTCGCAACCGGTATCAGGCGGGTCCATCCTGACAAGTATGTGTTCTCTTATCAGGGAGATGGTGACCTCGCGGCGATAGGAACGGCGGAGACGATCCACACCGTGAACCGCGGCGAAAATATTCTCGTCCTCTTCATCAACAACGCAATCTACGGCATGACGGGTGGTCAAATGGCACCGACCACACTGCTAGGCATGAAGACGACTACATCGCCTGCCGGACGCACAATAGAAACCGCCGGTTTCCCGATGAAGATTACCGAAATGATTGCCATGCTTCCCGGCGCATATTACGTGAGCCGGAATTCCGCTCACACCCCAAATGCCGTGCGCCAGTTGAAGAAAGCAATCACAAAGGCATTTCAATATCAGAAAGAAAAGAAGGGAACATGCTTCATCGAAGTCGTCTCGAATTGCCCGAGCGGATGGAAGATGACACCGCTGCAGGCAAACGAGTGGATGGAGAAGAATATGTTCCCGATGTATCCGCCGGGAGAAATCAAGGTTCCGAAAAACTAATCTGGATAGAATATGACACACGAACTACTTATCGCGGGCTTCGGCGGACAAGGTGTCCTCTCGATGGGAATGACACTCGCCTATGCCGGAATGATCGAACAAAAAGAAATAAGCTGGATGCCTTCCTACGGCCCCGAGATGCGGGGAGGGACGGCAAACTGCATTGTTATTGTATCGGAAAAAAAAATCAGTTCTCCGATTCTCACCACATTCGATACTGTTATTGCATTGAACCAACCCTCACTCGATAAGTTCGAGAAGGCAGTGAAACCGGGGGGATTACTGATGTACGAATCCACCACCATCATCGTGCCTCCGACGCGAACAGATATCGACATTCAACCCATTGCCGCGGGTGAAGAAGCATCGAAAATGAAGAATCCAAAAATTATGAACATGATTGTGCTGGGCGCATTTCTGGAACGAACAGATGTGGTCTCAACAGAAGCCGTCGTACAGGCACTGAAGAAAGTTTTACCTGAACGCTATCATCATCTGCTGCCTCTGAACGAGCAGGCACTGCAACGCGGGAAAGAACTGGTGCGTGAGATGGTACTGTCGTAATTCGAAATCAACAAAAGGAGCGGGCTATGAACACCAACTGTATTCATTCATGCAAAGGATTGTGCAATGCGCTGGAGGTTGCTGAGCACCGTGAACTCCAGGCTATCCGGGAATACAAACGCTTTGCTGAGCAGTGCGATTACCCCGACGTCCGCGTCATGCTCGAACAATTGATACGCGACCGTGAATCGTCGCTAAAGGTTTTGACGGAAACCCGCATGATGCTGGCAGCGAAGTTCGATGTGCTGGACAATATTACGGACAGCTTTGTGTAGCAGCTATGAATTCCCGCCCCGAAAAGTCCATCATCGTATGGCTGTCGATGCCGCTTGCTATCCTCGTCGTCGTAGGCGGTTGGGCAGGACTCTCTCTTCCCGGAACGTATTTGAAAGAGACATTGAATGGGCGTGCTCAAGCAGTGGGCCAGGACGCGGTTGATCTCATTCTGGTAGCGCCAATCCACATAGTCTGTGCCTTTCTCGCCCAGCGGAAGAACATTATTGCCATGTTCTTCTGGGGAGGGACATGCCTCTATCTCATCTACACGTACACAATATTTTGTTTTGATGTTCATTTTAACAATCTCTTTCTCATTTACTGCTTCACACTCGGACTGGCTTTTTATTCATTCATCTATTTTTTGTTCTCGGGATTGAAAGAGGTGGCGTTAAACTATAAATCAACGTTGCAGCTCAAGGTTGTTGGCTATTACCTGATGGGAATTGCCGTTTTGTTTTACGCTCTTTGGCTTTCAGAGATCCTTCCGGCAGTCATCTCCACCACAACACCGGCATCTGTGCTCGAAGTTGGCTTGCCGACCAATCCGGTTCATGTAATTGACCTTGCAATATTTCTGCCCGGACTTTTCCTCGTTTCGGTTTTCGTTCTGACGGAAAAAAAACTCGGATTGTTTCTTGCTCCTGTCATGTTGGTCTTCACCATTCTGATGAACATAACTATAGCCGTGCTGGTAGTTGTCATGATGATGAACGGGATAGGATCCGGTTATGCTGTTGCTGTAATAATGAGTGTGCTTGCTCTCGTGAGTGCAGTTCTTCTCTGGGCGTATCTGAAAAATATGATAGTGACTGTACGGGCGTGGGTAGAAAGAGATTTCCCCAACGAAATGAAAGGCATCCAATGAGTAATCTGCGAGATGACGGAATAAACTGGAGAGAGATTTCGCTCGAAGAAGTGTTTGAGCTTGCCATTGCCGATGAGGAATATGCGTGTGACTACTATCGCCGCGCTGCCGGAATGGCGGGAACACCACATACCCGTCGTCTTTTGCTTGAGCTTTCCGACATGGAAAAAGGACATGCAGACGTCCTGCGGAAGGAACTGGAAGAGCTGAAGATTGAACGTGATCAGGAAGCGGGAATGGCGGACTAAGAATAATTCGTGTTTTGTTTCTACGGGCTGGCGGAACGACTCCTTGCGCCTGCCGCCTTCTAATGGAGCCATATATTGCTGGAGGTTATTATGAGATTAACTGCGGGACAACTTCTGAAGCTTGTACTGATCACCCTCGCGGGAACAGCAGCAAGTGTTGCAGTGGGGTTGATTGTCTATGGCGGTGATGTCTTCCGTCCATTGACTGTTGCGTTTGCATTTTTTTCGTTCGGACTGAGCGGATCATTTATCTTTGCCTTTTACCATGTCCGCAATGTTTCCGAAACGGTTGTAGCGGCTGTTGTTGTGAGCTGCATACAATTTGCCATCGGGATGGTTTGGTTTTCGTGGGTGAACGCGCTTGTCTGGTCGTTCGGCGTAAATATGCCGGTGGTTCTTCTGGCATTCACGTTCGAACGGAAGCTTGCGTACTTCCGGCAAGCCAAGTTTACTGTGGTAGCATTGGTGTATAGCGTCATGTTCGTCTTGTTAACGCTGGTGGTTGCCGTCTTCACAGGCGTTGATCTGCTGCCCGCATCATTGTTCCGCGACAACTGGATTGACGGATTGCTGATCGGCACAGGACTTGGACTTGGCGTTGAAGGAGCCGAATCGTTTATTCGTTCGTGGGAAGAACACCGTTTGAACACGATTGAAAAATCTGCTTGATGGTTTGTATTTGAAATTTATAGCGACGCATTTTAATAACAACAAGGGAAAATAATGTCTTCATACAAAATCGCATGGCTTCCCGGCGACGGAATTGGCAACGATGTAATGGATGCAGCCAGAATTGTGTTGGATGCGGTACATCTGGATGCAGAGTATATCCACGGCGATATCGGATGGGAATATTGGCGTACCGAGGGTGATGCCTTCCCCCAGCGGACAGTTGAACTGTTGCGCAATGTTGACGCTGCAATGTTTGGTGCGATCACTTCAAAGCCGGTGAAAGCAGCGGAGGCTGAACTCGTCCCGGGCTTGAAAGGGAAGGGACTCATCTACCGCTCACCAATTGTCCGCATGCGACAGCAATTCGATCTCTATACATGCCTTCGGCCTTGCAAAGCGTACGAAGGCAATCCGCTCAACTTCAAGAACGATATTGATATTGTTGTGTTCCGCGAGAATACGGAAGATTTGTATGCAGGCGTGGAGTTTAATCCTGTTCCGCAAGAACTCGCCGAGGTACTGACGAAAATTTCAAAACCATTTTCCCCCTTCAAAGATTTGGCGCTGAACGCCTATGCTGTCTCCTGCAAAATAAATACACAAAAGGGATCGCATCGGATTGTGCAGGCGGCATTTGAATTTGCCCGCAAGAACAAACGGAAGAAAGTCACCGTCGTTCACAAGGCAAACGTTGTGCGCGCAACGGACGGACTTTTTCTTGAAGAAGCAAAGAAAGTAGCAGCCCAATTTCCCGACATCGAAATGGATGATGCAAACGTTGACGCCATTTGTATGTGGCTTCTGAAAAATCCTTCCAACTACGATGTGCTTGTCGCTCCCAATTTGTACGGCGATATCATCTCCGACCTCGCAGCACAAATGGTCGGCGGACTCGGGTTCGGGTGTTCAGCAAATATCGGGGAGAAACTTGGCGTCTTCGAACCCTCCCACGGATCGGCGCCGAAGTACGCCGGACAATATAAGGTCAATCCAATCGCCACCATTCTCGCTGCAAAAATGATGATTGCATGGCTGGGGGAAACGAAAAAGGCGGCTCGTCTTGAGAATGCGGTCGCTGCTGTAATCCAGGAGGGTAAAGTTTGCACGTACGATATGGGCGGGACGAACACGACGCTGGAGATGGCGAATGCAATTGCCCGGCAATTACCTGACTGATACGAGATTGTTTGAAAGAAATAATGAACAACATAATCATTCATGAAGTGGGGATGCGGGACGGTTTGCAGATGGAAAAGCAAACCGTGCCTCTTCAGAAGAAAATTGAATGGATTCGCCGGCTGATTGAATCGGACGTCGATATTATCCAGCTGGGCTCATTCGTGCGTGCTGATAAAGTGCCGCAGATGGCGGACACGGATATGCTTTTCGAGGTTTTCTTTCGGCCGGAAAACAAACCAGCCAGGACAATTCTTTCCGCTCTGGTACTGAATGAAAAGGGATTGGATCGGGCAATAGAATGCGGCGTGGAGATGATCTGCATGGGGGTTTCAGCAAGCGAAACGCACAGCAGGAAAAACACAGGCATGTCGATTGATGACGCAACGCGGAGAATCCTAGCGATGGCACAGACGGCCTCGAAGGCGGGGAAAAAAGTACAGCTCTCTGTTCAATCTGCATTCGGGTGCGGCTATGAAGGTGCTGTCTCGCAGGAACGCGTTATGAACATCGTTGCACAATACCGTAACGCGGGTTTTCGTTCAATCAGTCTTCCCGATACTGCCGGACATGCGACACCTAAAGATGTCGAGAAAATGTTCGGAGAAATTCTCGGAGGTGATGATCCGGTCGAATGCGCTTGTCATTTTCATAATACCTACGGGTTGGCGATTGCAAATTGCTGCGCAGCTATGAATGTCGGCGTAACGACATTCGAATCGTCGGTGGGCGGACTCGGCGGTTGCCCGTTTACAAAAATTGCCGGCGGCAACACGTGTACCGAAGATTTTGTCCATGCCCTTCACAGAATGGACTTGCGGAACGATATTGACCTTCACGCTCTCGTTGAAGTGGCGCAGAATGTGAGTACATTCTTCGGACGCGAGTTGCCGGGGACGATCTATAAACTGGGGACGGTTGATCAAGAGCTATTTCTTTCGGGCATACCCTGATGAGAATCGCTGTTGGATGGATGGAAACAAAATGAAAATTGCAAACATACTTCTCTGTTGTTTATCTCTTGTTATTCTCTCCTGCAACAAGAAAGAAACGATCGTTGACAATGGCGGGGGTGTGAATGTTCCCGTATTTGCTAGTACGCAGAATGCGTTCAGTTATAGCATCACTGCTCAACAATTGACGTTCACGCAAGTCATTCCCCTTACGTTCAACAAAAATCGTCTGCACATAGCCGTTGCTGTTTCCAACATTACACAAGGGAAAGCAATCTTCGTTCTTTTAGATCAGGGAAGTGGCATCATCCATACCGATACATTCAAACTCACGGGAATGTATCAGGTGGTGCAACAGACCGGATTGCCGGCGTCCGCGTCTGTATCGTTTCAGGATTTCAGTGGCAGCATTCAGTATGCGATTGTGGCCGACACTCTCATCGAGGCGGCCAGATGGGAACAGACAACCCTTTCGCAGCAGTGGGAAGTTCAAGCTATTGCAAGCGATTCCAGTGGAAGAATATTTGTCGGAACATGGGGCGGCGGCGGGTTTCGTTCGAGCGATCATGGTACGACATGGATCCATCTTGAAGCAACAGGACCAGTCTTCGATGATATCTTGTGCTTTGCAATGTGCACTGATAATATTGTTCTTGCCGGAACTGCCGGGCAAGGGCTCTATCGCTCGATGAATAATGGCAATACATGGTCAGCACTGGATAGCTCGAGAATGGTTGGGTTGGTAGAAGATCTATTTTCAAACCCACAAGGTGAAGTATTGGCAGGCATTTTTTACAACGGAGTTTACTATTCATCCAATCGGGGAAACAACTGGGCACCCTCGGGAGGGAGTTACGATAATCGAATCAATTCTGTGCTGATCTCACCAAACGGCAATTTTCTCGCGAGCACAATCGTTGGACTTTATTACTCGACGAATAAGGGATTATCATGGGCTCTTAACACAAACGGATTGCTGCCTCGATGGCTTTACTCAATGGTGATCAGTAAGGGCGGAGATATTTGGGGTGCAAGCGATTCGAGGCTTTATCGGTCGTCAGATCAAGGAGTGAGTTGGATCAGAGCTAAAGATTTCGGAGCCGTAACTTTGGGTACCATTGACGTCGACCACAATGATAATCTGTATGTGACAATAGCAGATAGCGGGGTTATTCATTCAACCGATTATGGAAATACCTGGTTTGTAATGAACGAGGGTTTATCGAACAGACGGATCCGATCGCTTGCAGTTGGGTCGGATGGGTATCTTTACGCTGGGACCTACAGTGCAGGATTATTCAGAAGGAGAATGGACTAACTACTACATGAAACTTCTCTCTGGAATCCGAGTTCTCGATTTAACCAACATTCTCTCCGGACCGTTCGCCACGCTTCATCTTGCGTTGATGGGTGCAGAGGTTATTAAAATTGAAAATCCCAAGGATGGCGATCTTGCCCGCAAGCTTGGTAATGTACCGTCGCTGAATGAGAAGTTGATGGGGACGAGCTTTCTCGCACAAAATGCGAACAAGAAATCCCTCACACTCAATCTGAAAGAAACGGAAGCGAAGAACATTTTTCTGCAGCTCGTCCGGGCGGCGGATATTGTGGTGGAAAATTTTCGCCCG
>JBKJJX010000150.1:0-8732 GCA_046597825.1 Bacteroidota bacterium
ATAATAACTCCCTGAGTTGAACCCTGCAACATATCCATTGAAGGATAACCGGAGCGCCGGCTTGGAACCGCAATGTCGCTGAATGTCGTCCAGGTCTGGCCCCCGTTCGTGCTGTACACATAACCGGTTCTGCGCGTTGGCCCTGTTGGGGCCAATGAATCCAATGCAGTCATGAAGATCGCGTGGATCTTATTTCCGGTCGCATCACTCTTGTCCAACCGAATATACTGTACTGAACCAGCATTGCATTGATAATCGAAATACCCGCTTATTCCTGTGTAGGTTCCCACGGCTGCTGAAACTGAACCCGCCGAAGGAGCAATAAAGGTCGAAGTATTCTTTTGCAGCGATGTCGTCCCATTCTCTGCCGGCAATGCAATCTCAGCCATTTTTTGTTTTACAGGGTTCGATTTCCCGGCTAATACTACGGAATACGCAGTAATAAAAACGATACAGGCGACCAGTAAACGAGTTCTCATTGCAAATCTCCTTAAGGGATTAGACACTCCGGCAACTAAAATATTCCCAAGGCGGTTTCCGACTCCGGAAATCCTGAATCTGAACTTTCAGGCGGCCTTCCGGTACTATTTTGTCAGGACGGATTAACAGAAACAGACTTGAACATCAGACCAGTTTCTAACAACATTGCGTAACGAACTCCGGAGGAGACCAATCCACCGGAAATCCGTTACGCATCTTAAAAAAGTAGCACTCTTACGAACTTAGAAACCCAACCCTACTGTAAACACATGGTTGTTTTCGAGGAACTTCACCGACCGGTATGCATAGTCGAATGACACTGCAAGAGAACCGAGATTGTATCGCAAACCGGCACCGGCGCTAAAACCGAAGATAGCTGTGGTCTTATCAAATGCTGCGCTTGCCTGAATGCCTTCATTCTTGGTAATCTCGGCAAAATTATAACCGCCCCGCAGGAAGAATGTGTTGGCGTAGTTGTATTCCAAACCTGCCTTGTATTCGTCTGCCGAGAAGTTATTATTCTGGAACACGCCGGTCAGCGTCAGGAAGTTGTCTTCCGCAACGGTGTAGTTGTATGCGAGTCCGAGTTCAATGGTAGACGGAAGTTCGAACGAACCTGCTTCTACTTTGTAGAAGGAACCCGAACGCAGCACGTCGTTGACATTTCCCTGTCGCAACAAACCATCGCCATCGAACTTCATTTGCGGCCCGATATTTTTCACCGCCACGCCGACACTGAGACCGTTCACGTTCGCAAGACCACTGTACTGCACACCGGCGCTGAATGCAAAGCCCGATGCAGAGACGCGGTCAAAGCGCTCGCTGATCAATGTAGCAGTCGCACCGACCGAAATCCTGTCCGTGAGTAACCGGGAATAGGTAAGGCCGGCGTTCACGACGGTGGGATTGATAATTTGTCCCGTTCCGTCCGGATTATTTTCATCTGTCACGGCGATTTGCCCGATACCGACTGACTTGAGACTAAAGCCGAGCGTCCCGAATCCTTCGAACGAGCTGCTGATCGCAACATAATCGATTCCGATATCCGCGATGTAGTTCATGTGAGAAAACATTGCATTCGCGGAATTCTGAGATCGGGCCAAACCCGCCGGGTTCCAGAAAATTGCATCGAGGCCGGATGTTGTTGCAATGGAAGAACCTCCCATTGCAATGTCACGGGCGCCAACAGGAATCAATAATTCCGATGCAGCGTTCGTCCCAACACGATTTTCGCCGCCGGCAAACATTGCAGCCGGCACCGTCATCGTGAGGACAAGAAGCGCCACAGCCGTCACGCTCATCTTCGTACTTGCTTGCTGTTTCATTTGCTTCTCCTTATCGAATTTGGATTAGAAGTTATCGAGGAACTGTTGTTCCTGGACAACGATCAGTTTCACTGTCTTGGTTGCACCAATGGCCGGCATGTTGATGTACGCAATATACACGCCGCTGGCAACCGGCAGCCCGGTCTGGTTTTTCAGATCCCATTCCATGAACTGTGAATTATCGTTTTTCTCAATTGCACGGACGAGTGCACCAGCAAGGTTGAAGATTCGAACCTCTGCGGCCGGAGGCAAATGATTGAACGTAACGAAACGTGCATTGCGTGAAGTTTCCCGGCTGTTGAATCCGTAGTAAGGATTGGGGAAAACATTGATCTTCGCAACATCAGATTTTGCCGCCTTAGCATCGTACGTTGCTGCTGCTGGCGCCGAGAACGCAAATGCGTCCGATGCTGTCAAGACACGATTCGGAGAAACGAGTATCGTGCTTGCCGTGATGCTCGCTGCAGTGCCAGTCGAACTGATCCATTCGGCAACCATCTGATAATCTTTCCGAGGAATTGTATTGGCAGCCTCGCCGATTGTTGTGCCATAACTGGTCGGAGTTGCGCCATCGTAGGTGGTTGTTGCCACAAAGATAATTTCAACGCCACCGTTGGGATCCCAAATGCCGTTATTGTTCTGATCGCGCCATCCGCAATTGAGCTGGCGAGGCGCCGCCGGATTGGAAACATCCCACACCTGAAACGGAACATCGGTGTAGTTTTGGAATTGATACGTTCCAATGCGGCGATAGCGATATGCCTTTTGAGTCAAGGATCCACCGGCTCCGAACCTGAACTCGACATCGCGATATTTATCGGGAGTAACGCCGGTCCCGACCGAGCCCAGATACAGTATTGAAACGTCGTATGCAGTTGTTGCCATGCTTCGCAAGACAGCTGTCGATGAGACGAACCGTCCAGTTCCGGATAGCCAACCTCTCCCGTTAGCATTACCACCGACGGTAAAACGTGAACGTTGCTCGTTTAATTGCGGCGGTGGACCTGCAACTTTTATAAACATTCCGTCGATGATCGGGTAGTCAAAGTCATTGCCAAAAACCGGCGCAACTTCCGGATCAAGATTGTGCGTACCTGGGTCAATAGGCACGGTTGGACCCTGATTGACACTGCGATACAAGGTATCTCTTCCATCGCGTATGAGATACCAATTCAGTTGATCGATCGTGGTCGTATCACGGTCACCGTTACTGTCAGGCCCATAGGGGAACTTTGTGAGTATACCTTTGAATTTGATCTCATAGCTCTTTCCCGTCGCGAAGGTTGGGTCCACCATGACAACATCCGCGGTGCCATCACTCTTCACGAGATTAGGATTAGTGTTGGTACTCGGAACGACGTCGCCATACTTCGACGAGATGCCAAACCCCGGATCAGGAGTCTTGGGGACAACTGTAATGATCTGAATTGACGATTCCAGCGTATGGGTCAACGCCTGATCGCTCAGGTTATAGCCGTACGACGTTATCGCAAAGTAATAGTACTGGCCATTGACAAAAGGCCGTGAACGAACCCTATCCTCGTTGAGGACAAGTTGACGCAGGATGCCGCTGTCGGTACCTTGCTGCTTGACTACGCGAATAATTATACCGAGGCCTACGTCAAACACGTCATCATAAATCGTGCGAACTCCATTGATCACGTCATACGTCGCGATCTTGATTGCCTGACTAAAGCTTGCAGAAGGAGATGGCAACTGATAAACATTGTATCCCTCAAACTTGTAACCTTTCTTGTTGTAGGCTTCACTCGCAGCTACTGCAGCGAGATCCGAACCCCAATCAAGAACAATTTGTTTGTCCAGAGCAATGCCCTTTACCTTTGGTGATGGTGGTGCTTTCGGAAGATCAAACAAATCATTGTATGCGTTTTGAACTGCAATATCGTTGTTCTTCATGACTGCGATGCTGTTCTTGTAGTCCGAACCGATACCGCCAACAACGCCAACCACCACTTCCTGCGTCTCGCCGAGCGTCATCGTGAATGGACCGGCACAAGCGCCGATGCGGCGGTCGCCGGGTGCATCAATTGCACCGTCGAGCCTGCCCGTGCCTGCAACGGGGTCGCCATCGAGCCAGAATTTTGTTGCACCAAGACTTGTGAAATTTCTATGGATAAACGGAGCGCCGTCGATTGGTGTGAGACCGCGCAGCAAGTTGTACCACTGAATTGATCCGGTGCGTGTAAAAGGAGGATCGGAATATGTTCCGCCGGCAGCAAAATAAAACGCGGCAGACATGGGAAGATTTTTCTTTCCCCGAACTCTTTTCAATCCAAACACGGCGGAGTCAGTGGGCGCGCCGGCAACGATTGGACCCTGAAGAAAATCATATCCAATTGCCGGCGGCTTGAGACCGAATTTGGCATACTCGCTGTCGATTGGTTTCCCATTATAAACATATGACATGCTCAGGGAGGTATCGCAACCCGCAAAGTCGTCACCCGAGTCACCCATATCCGGATCGGACCATTGTCCCACATACATGTCCGTGATCGTCGACCCAGGAGGCGTGGTAGCCGTTCCCTTGTAGATGAACGTAAACTTCTTGAAGTAGACATTTGCCAGAGGATCCGTACGATTATATCCCCAGAGCGTCACCTGAAGTTCGAGGCCAATGGGGTTCGAACCATAGAGTGCATTCGTCTTACCGGGATTCAGGTCATTACAAACGAACCAAACAACCTGATCGGCATCTGCAATTCCCGGTTCATCGACACCGGGTGTGTATGTGCCGTTTGAATCGCGGTCGTAATAGGGTGCGCCTTGAGCGACCGGCCATTCGTTCCAATCTATCTCATACTGGGCACGGATTGTTGCGATGTCGCCGGCGCTTACAGCATTCAATCCTTTTTCAAAAGATTCCGCAGCATCCTGACGGAGGTCGGCAGTTTTGTAGTCACGACGAATTCTGTAAATGCGGACATCCGGTGCATTTGGATCAGCAGCGACGCCTGCGCTTACAATGCGGCCTCCCACAGTTCCGATGCTGTACGTCTGCCCGCCGACGCGCAATACCTGCGAACCGCCGTCGTTCACATTTCCTCCCCACACAATACCATCCTGGAAAATTGCTGCGGCAGTTCCACGAGGGAAGTACACGCCGGAATTTCCGGAAGATGGAACGCGTGCTGACCAACCGTCATTTCGAATCCAGCCCGCCACATTGTTAATGTTGATAAGGGTTGAGACTGGAGAGCCGTCCGGCTTGTGCAAACCTCCGGTTTGTGGCGGACGTCCGCTGCGATCACTCGCCTTCGCGAAATCGCCGGAGAGTGCAAGCAAGAACGCGCTTGCGACCAGCAGATTCGCGAACATCAAAAATAGTTTCTTCATGGTTTTAACCCGATTAGTTTATGATTGAGTTTTTGCCAATTGTTAATAGGTGATGCTCAGTCCAAGACGAATCTGACGCGGTGTTCCAAATAGATCACCACCACCAAACGCGTTGTTTGCGTTTAATTGCGTGCCCCAATAGTGTTGGCGATCCTGCAGATTGATTGCCTTGTACAAATCAACATACCGGGGACCCTGTCCTGCAATAATCAGACTGCTGAGGCCTGGATTCGTAAGGAATCCATCATCCTCTGCGTTGCCTGAGCGGCTATAAACGTTCAACACGTTCTTGGTATTCAACAGATTCTGGACATACACATAGAAGTTTACATCGAGCACGTCCCCAATCGAAACAGTCTTATCCAATTTCAAATCCAATTGGAAAACCCATGGGGTTGTTGCGTTGTTAATTGCACCATCGGGTTTGCGCGTGCGCGGATCGTCATCTGCAAGGATACCGCCTTGTTCGGGACCACGCTGTCCACCTGAACTACTTGCAAGCGCTTGCGTGAAGGCGTGACCGCTATTGAATGTGAATAATATGTTGGCGCCAAAACGCTCAAGCAAGCCGCCATCATCCTTTCCAAACCGGTAATCAAGATTGATGCTGCCTCGATGTGTCTGGTTGAACTGAAGCGGCGAAATTACTGTCGGACGCTCCGGCCCGTTCTGAACCGAAGAGATGCTTGTTGCCCGGCTCGAACCCGTACCCTGCGCATCAGATAGCGTGTAGTTCACCGAGCCCTGGAGTCGATTTGTCCGTCGAAGCCGCAACGAAAGTTCAAGTCCCTTCGTCGTTGCGTAATCTCCGTTGACCAGGACATTATATGTTGCAGGTGTTGCAACAACTGCTTCATATTGAATCTGTCCCTTGATATCCTTGTAGAATGTGGTCAAGTCAAACGAGGCAAAATCTGTGAACTGTTGTGTAAAGCCGATCTCGTATTGTGTCGTCCGAATGGGTTGCAATCCTAAACCAAAAGGATTCGCAATAAAGTTTCGTCCGGATAACTGAAGGGCCATTTGTGACGTGCTGACATAAATATCATTGAGGGATGGTGCCTGAACAAATTTCCCATACTGCACATGGAACACCGTACGGTCAGTTACCGGGAACGAGAATCCGAGCCTCGGGCTCACTGTCTTTGCCGGCGGTGTCTTCACGACACCTGATTCAAACACGCTGAATCCCACCTGATCGAACGGCGGCTTTTTGGAATCGACGAACGTAAAATCATCGTTGTCGAATGAATCGAAGCGCAGGCCGGCGTTGATAACGAGGTCGTTGAATTCAAATTTATCCTGTATGTATGCCGAAATATATTTTGGTTTTTTGGCTGCATCAAGTCCGCCGCCATCATACACGTTTCCGTAAATGTCATAACCGTAATTATTGGGTACGCCATTCGAACGGAATAACAATTCTCTCGCAGTACTTCCTTCACGCGCCGCATCGGGATTTGTGATAAGGGCATTGAGAAGAGCTTCGAACGATCCGATGGAGTAGTTACGGATCTTGTATTGCTTGTAGGAGAAACCGGCTTTCAATTCATGATTCGATAACTGGTGCGTAATGTCGATCGCGCCGCTGATATAATTTTGTTTGCGTTTTTGATATGTAGCAGCCGCACCGTTGTTGATGTTCAGACTACCCGGCCGTGTGAAGGGGAAGCCGTTTGTCCGAAGGTCCTGCGGTGAACGCGCACGCTCAAAGAAGGTAATGCCTTTTGCTGCGTTCGCAATACTATCCCCATATGACAGATAATCATCTTTGAAGATAGGATCGTATCGTTTGAAACGCTGATCTGCATATCCAATTGTAAGATCGTAGTACGTTTGTGGTTGGATAAAATGCGTAATCTTTGCACTATACAATCCATTGCTCTCAAACTGATCGGGAATACGTTGTTGGTTGAAAATATTCCGGATCGGGGTTGGATTGTATTTGCTCTTTGTATAATTGACAGTTGCGCTCAGACGGACAATGAGCGGATTGAAATCAAATGTCATTGTTCCGTTTCCGGCCCACTGACGGAATGCACGTCCCGGAACATTACCCGCAGGAACAACAAGGTCAACCGTCTCCGGCGCATGGCGGCCGTTGAACGGACTGTTCGGATCATTGACAATCGGATTGTTCGGATTCAAATTGCTTCCCGCCGCATCTTCGACAAGGCCTTTAAAGTCCATTCCGCTCCAAAAAACGGAGGTCGGATCAGCCAGCGAGGTGTTCTGGCCTGCAAGGAAGAATTTCACTTTGTCGGCAATGATCGGCCCTGAAAGAGCCAGGGCGTAATCGGTGTAACCGTAACTGTACCCGCCCAGAAAGCTTTTTCCCCGGCTTGTAAAGTCATCCGATTCAGCGCGGAGCGACGCATTGAATGTATTCGATCCGCTTTTGAGTTGTTGGCGAACAAGGCCGGCATTCGCACCGCCGTACTCTGCATTGTAACCGCCCGCTTGAACCTGAAATTCCTCAAGTGCTTCAGGAACTACGCTGATCGCCTGTCTGCCTGTACGTGCATCGCGGGCATCTGCGCCATCAATATAATAGCCCACTTCATCGAAGCGACCACCACGGATGAACAGTTCACCACCCTGAGCTACAACGCCGGCCTGTAATGCAACCACAGCCGCCACACCGCGCACCGGAATGTTCTGCAATTCGTCACCACCGATAACACGGACTGCGTTAGTTGCACTCTTGTTTACCATAGGCCGCTCAGCTGTAATCTCCACCCCTGTAACCTGAATTGCTTCACTCAAGAGTGAAAAATCCAACTGGGTGGTAAGGTCAGTACTGACGCGAACATTAGAAACAGTCGTATTCGCATAGCCAACGAAGCTGGCTTTCACCGAATACACTCCAGCCGGAACATTCAGGATGGTATACTCACCATCAACGTCTGTTCTTGCTCCCATGCTGGTTCCTTCGATGGCGACATTTGTGCCCACCAGAGCTTCTTTCGATTCTTTATCGATAACCTTTCCTCTGATCTTACCCGTAACGCCGGCAAACATGAACGCCGGCACCAAGAGCAAGAGAGAGAGGAACAGAACTAACTTGTTTCGCATAGCATCCTCCGATTGTTGAGGCATTTGATTTTTATTTGACAGTTCTTTTTTCAAGGATTAATTTCCTTCAGAAACCTGCGCAGCCGCAGTCTTCTTTGGCTGTACCGGTTTACCCAGAGGAGCGCCGGAACCTAAACGATCCTCCAGTTTGAAGAGTTGGAACGATCCACCTCTGCCCGCCGCGATCACCGTATATATTTTTCCGCCATCAAACGCGGAAACCGGAAGCGATGCTACTCCGTATTGGCCTTTTGATGCGTCGACTTTGAGTTGTGCACGCACATCGCCTGCACCGCTGGCAGTCGTGAAGTTGAAATACATGCGTCCAAGATTAAACTGCTGTTTCAATGCATCGGTCAGCGTTGCGCCGGTCCACGTACCCGTGAACGTACTTGTTGTAAATGTGTCAGGAACACATTGTGCACGAATTTGACCGCCCGGACTCGCAGCATTGTGGAAGTTCACATACATCAATCCCGCTGCGATCGTGTCTTTGAA
>JBKJJX010000233.1:0-18649 GCA_046597825.1 Bacteroidota bacterium
AGAATACACTTTTGTAAGAGATTCCGAAGAGATGGCTTGCATAATTGTTCCGTATTGTGGTGACTCA
Source organism: Bacteroidota bacterium (assembly GCA_046597825.1). GTDB lineage: Bacteria > Bacteroidota > Ignavibacteria > UBA10030 > UBA6906 > CAADGV01. The sequence continues at coordinate 68 of JBKJJX010000233.1, forward strand.
AAATACCTGAATCAGCCAGTCATTGCAACACTGTTCACGTGACAACAATAGAGAGGCAAGCATGTTGATATTATTCTCACTTATTCTTATATTAATTCAGTTCCGCTCGTTGGAACTGTAAGGATTCTTAAACTGTTCAATAATATGAGCTCCAACAAACGACACAAGTGTCGGTTTTTTTTGAAGCTAAATAAGACCCATTAGGTCGGAGTTACCGTGGTTCGGTTGTCAAAAAAAGTAGAGTACGGGTTGATTGCTATCCGGCATATTGCAACATGCAGGCCTGGCGATGTCGTGACCGCGAAAGAAATTGCGGACAAATATCATATACCGTACGAATTACTTGCAAAAGTTTTGCAAAAACTTTCTCGCTCCGGCTTGATTACATCACAGCAAGGAATGCGCGGCGGATATACGCTGACAAAAAACCCGGCTGAAGTATCCGTCTCGATGATCATTGGCGCCATAGAAGGGACGAATATGGGAATTGCGCAATGTATGACCGATGGTCCCGACAGCTGTGAAGTTTTCAAAGTCTGTACAATCAAGTCACCGCTTTCAAAGGTACAGGCGAATATTGAGAACGCATTCAATAATATGACGCTCGCACAAATAGTATAGCTGACGATCAAAGAATGAAATCACTGCCGATATATCTGGATAATAATTCAACGACGAGAGTTGATCCTCGTGTTGTGGACGTGATGCTGCCATACTTTAGCGAACACTATGGAAACGCCGCCAGTAAGCAGCATGAATTTGGCTGGAGAGCAGAAGCAGCTGTTGAACATGCCCGCAACCAAATTGCAGATCTGATTGGCGCCACATCAAAAGAAATTATTTTTACAAGTGGCGCAACGGAATCTATTAATCTTGCACTCAAGGGTTACTTCGAGGCACGTGCGCGATCCGGCGGACATCTCATCACTGCTGCCACTGAACACAAAGCCGTGCTCGACTCATGTAACCGGTTGACACATGCAGGAGTAAATGTATCGATCCTCGATGTCGATTCGTTTGGCATGGTCGCGATGGACGATTTGAAGAATGCAATCACGGCGCAGACAATTCTTGTTTCCATCATGATGGCAAACAATGAAATCGGAACGATCGCCCCGATTGCCGAAATGGGACGGATATGTCGAGAGCACAATGTGGTACTCCACGTCGATGGAACGCAGGCGGTCGGGAAAATTCCGGTCAGTGTTTTGGAAATGAATATTGATCTGATGTCATTCAGCGCGCATAAAATGTACGGGCCGAAAGGTGTGGGTGCTTTATATGTGAGAAGTGCTTCTCCCAAAATAAACTTGTCATCGCAAATCGATGGCGGCGGACATGAACGAAACCTTCGCTCAGGCACATTGAATGTTCCTGCCATTGCGGGGTTTGGTGAGGCTGCAAGCATTGCAAAGAACGAAATGCATGAAGAAAGAAAACGTACATCAACATTGCGCGATGAACTGGTTGATGGAATTTTAGGCGGCATTGAAGATTCATTTCTCAACGGACATCCATCAGAACGTTTGCCCAACAACGCAAACATAACATTCAGGGGTGCCGACGCAGATAAGGTTATGATGGAGATGAAGGACGTCGCAGTGTCGTCCGGTTCGGCATGTTCGTCTGCGTTGCCGGAGCCTTCGCATGTGTTGCGCGCAATCGGACTAAATATTCAGGATGCGAAGAGTTCAATCCGCTTCGGGGTTGGAAGGTTTACAACAAAAGAAGAAATTAACTACGTGATCGGGCGTGTGAGGGACGTTGTGGAGAGAGTGCGGGAGAAAACTTTCACCTATCAAACATAACTGAACAATGAAACCACTGGAATATGTAACAAAGAATGAAAAAGAAGTTCTGGCCTTTTTGAAAACCCAGTATCCGCTCTATCATCTCTCAAATATTTTCTTTAGAGATGTGCAATATGGAATTCAAACGTTCTTCGAACGTCGTGGGGACAAAGTTGGATATCAGGACGCCGAAAAGGCTGCGCGAGCGTTTGTTGAAAAGTTGGTGAGCGAAAAAATCTTTACACCGATTGACCGTCAATCGTGGGTGCTAAATTATCCCGCGTACAAAACCGTTGCAGTAAAACCAACTGCCCCGGCAAAAGCGGCACCCGGCGCAGCACCTGCAAAATCTCCGGCTGCAGCCAGGACTCCATTGCCCCCGCTCGGAGGAGCGAAACCTGCGGGTGCAACACCGGCGCTTCCTCCGCTTGGCAGCGGAAAGCCGGTCGGAGGAGCGAAGCCGTCATTGCCTCCGCTTACGAGTGCAAAGCCGGCGGGTGGAACGAAACCATCGCTGCCGCCACTTACAAGCGCAAGACCTGCAGCAGGAGCGAAGCCGGCATTGCCTTCGATTGAAAGTGCAAAGCCTGCAGCCGCGCAAACTGTTCAAGTTGAACCTTCGGAGCCGCAAGCAGAAGTCCAAACTGTTGAGACCCCCAAGCCAGTGGTCACTCAGGCATCAGGCAGTACTGCATCTGTACCACCCCCGGGACAGCGGAAGCCTTTACCTCCGTTGAGAGGAAATTATACTCCGGCGGGAAAGAAATAATTATTTAAGGATAGGAAATAATGGCAACTGAAAATGAAGACATAGAAGTTCTCGCGAATAAAGATTACAAGTACGGCTTCGTGACGGACATTGAGATGGATATCGCTCCACGCGGTTTGAACGAAGATGTGGTACGGCTTATCTCGGCGAAGAAGAATGAGCCTGAGTGGCTTCTTGAATGGCGGCTGAAAGCTTTTCGTCACTGGTTGACAATGGAAGAACCTACATGGCACAACGTCCATTACCCGAAGATCGACTATCAGGCGGCGAGTTATTATGCCGCGCCGAAGCAGAAGAACGTGCTGAACAGCCTCGACGAAGTTGATCCGGAATTACTTAAGACGTACGAGAAACTCGGAATCTCTCTGGGTGAACAAAAGCGCCTCACCGGCGTCGCCGTCGACGCAGTGTTCGATAGCGTTTCGGTTGCGACGACGTTCAAGAAAGCGCTGGGCGATCTGGGAATAATCTTCGGCTCTTTCAGTGACGCAGTACAACATCATCCGGACCTTGTGAAAAAATATCTCGGCTCGGTAGTGCCGTACACGGATAACTTCTTTGCCTCACTCAACTCGGCAGTGTTCAGCGATGGTTCGTTCTGCTACATTCCGAAAGGCGTCCGATGCCCGATGGAGCTTTCAACGTACTTCCGCATCAACGCCGCGGAGACCGGACAATTTGAGCGCACGCTGATTATTGCAGATGAGGGAGCGTACGTCAGTTACCTTGAAGGTTGCACCGCGCCGATGCGCGATACAAACCAATTGCACGCAGCAGTGGTTGAACTGGTTGCTCTGGACAATGCGCAGATAAAATATTCGACGGTGCAGAATTGGTATCCGGGTGATAAAGAGGGCAAGGGCGGCATTTACAATTTCGTTACGAAGCGCGGCAAAGCGGCAACAAACGCGAAGCTTTCGTGGACTCAGGTCGAAACCGGTTCCGCAATCACGTGGAAATATCCGAGCTGCATTTTGCAGGGCGACAATTCCGTCGGCGAATTTTATTCTGTTGCTGTCACCAATAACTACCAGCAAGCCGATACCGGAACGAAGATGATCCACATCGGCAAGAATACAAAGAGCACGATCGTCTCGAAAGGAATTTCCGGCGGCTTCGGGCAGAATTCATATCGGGGCCAGGTCAAAATTACAAAGGGGGCGACAGGCGCCCGTAATTTTTCGCAATGCGATTCACTGCTTCTCGGCGACAAATGCGGGGCACATACATTTCCGTACATCGAAGTGAAGAATACGAGTTCGAAAGTCGAGCACGAAGCGTCGACATCAAAAATTGGCGAAGACCAAATTTTCTACTGCAAGCAACGCGGCATCAGCGGCGAGGATGCAGTGAATATGATTGTGAATGGTTTCTGCAAAGAAGTCTTCCGCGAACTGCCGATGGAATTTGCAGTCGAAGCACAGAAGTTGCTGGGAGTCAGTCTTGAAGGAAGTGTTGGTTAATAAAGAGAAAAATCAAAGGACAAGAAATGTTAGAAATCAAAAATCTTCATGCATCAATTAACGGCAGTGAAATTCTTCACGGCGTCAACCTCAAAGTAAATGCAGGCGAGGTTCACGCGATTATGGGCCCGAATGGTTCGGGAAAAAGCACTCTGGCTGGCGTTCTTGCCGGGCGTGAAGCATATAAAGTAACCGAGGGCAGTGTCCTCTACAATGGCAAAGATTTGCTTGAGCTCGCGCCGGAAGAGCGCGCGAGGGAAGGGGTGTTCCTTGCGTTTCAATATCCCGTTGAAATTCCCGGCGTGACGAACACCTATTTTCTCAAAGCGGGATTGAATGCGATCCGGAAACATCGCGGACTCGAGCCTCTGGATGCAATGGAATTTCTCTCACTCGTGAAAAGCAAAGTAAAAATTGTCGAGATGGATCAAACGTTACTTAACCGGCCCGTCAACGAAGGATTCTCCGGCGGCGAAAAGAAACGTAATGAGATTTTTCAGATGGCGGTGCTTGAACCGAGGCTTGCGATCCTGGACGAAACAGATTCCGGTCTGGACATTGATGCGCTGCGTATTGTTGCTGATGGCGTGAACAAACTGCGCAGCAAGGACAATGCGACCATTGTCGTGACACATTATCAGCGTCTGCTTGATTATATCGTGCCTGACTTTGTGCATGTACTTGTCGATGGCCGCATTGTAAAGACCGGCGGCAAAGACCTCGCCCTTCTTCTTGAAGAACGCGGATACGATTGGGTGAGAGATGAAGTTGAGGCAGCGGCGTAATTATGACTGACACAAAAAATATAGAGTGGTACAAATCCAATTTCGAGTTGTTCGAGAAGAGCCTGAACGGGGAATCGAAGTCAGGCCTTCACGCAACCCGGAGAGCTGCGATCGTAAAATTTGCAGAACTTGGATTTCCGACAACGAAGAACGAGGAATGGAAATTTACGAGCGTTGCCCCCATCGAAAAAATCCAATTCACGCCTGTGTTGGTTTACTCCAATGCGGGACTCACGAAAAAGGACATTGACAAATTTTCTTTTGGGGATCTGGAAGGTACCCGGCTCGTGTTCATTAACGGACATCTGTCGAATGAGTTCTCCAGTATCCGTTTGCAAGAGGGATTGTCGGTTGGCAGCCTGAGTGCTTCGATTAAATCGGAAGTTGTGCAGCGGCATCTCGCACAGTATGTGAAGACGGGCGAGAATGCATTTACGGCGCTGAGCACGGCGTTCATCCGGGACGGAGCTTTCATTCACGTTGGCGAAAATGTTGAAGTTGAAAATCCCATTCATCTGATTTTCATCGCGGCAGGCGAGGGGAATGTTGCCAGTCCCCGCAATCTGATCGTTGCGGAAAAGAACAGCAAAGTCTCGATTGTTGAAAGTTATGTGAGCGTCTCGTCCGCTTCATATCTAACAAATGCCGTAACGGAATTTGTTGTCGGCGAGAATGCAACGGTTGAACATGACAAACTTCAGGATGAATCAATTTCCGGTTTTCATATCGGGACGATTCATTTTCAGCAGCATGCGAACAGTAATGTTATTTCGAATGCCGTGAACCTGGGAGCGGCTCTTGCGCGGAACAATATTTCGGCCATCCTCGATGGCGAAGGAATCGAATCCACGTTAAACGGCCTATCGCTTACCACCGGCACCCAGCACGTGGATAATCACACGACAATCGATCATGCAAAGCCTCATTGCGACAGCCATGAATTGTACAAATCCATTTTGGACGGCAAATCAAGAGGTGTCTTTAACGGAAAAATATTTGTACGCAAGGACGCGCAGAAAACGGATGCGAAGCAAACCAACAAGACGCTTCTGCTCTCCAATGATGCGACAATCGATACGAAGCCGCAGCTGGAAATTTTTGCTGACGATGTGAAGTGTACGCACGGCGCGACAGTCGGGCATCTTGACGAAGAACAAAAATTCTATTTACGTTCAAGAGGAATTGGCGAAGAAGAGGCGAACGATTTACTGACGTTCGCATTTGCGAGTGATGTCATCAGCCGTATTCACGTCGAGCCGCTGCGTCAGCAACTGGACTCAATGATTCAGGCGCGGTTGCAGCAGGGAAGAGATCGACAATAAATATGGAAACACTTACAGCGACATACGATAATAGCAAGTTGAAAACTCCTGTGCCGGTTGAAAGCTGCCGGTTTCATTTTCCGTTGCTGCGGCGCGAAGTAAACGGCAAGCCACTGGTATATCTGGACAATGCGGCAACGAGCCAGAAACCCCAGGTAGTCATTGACGCGATGATGCGTTATTATCACGAAGATAACTCGAATATTCATCGCGGTGTTCATTACCTCAGCGAGAAGGCAACCCAGTCTTACGAAGCGGCACGCGTGAAAGTGCAACAGTTTATCAACGCCCGCTCGATGGAGGAAATTATCTTTGTGCGGGGAACGACGGAAGGAATCAATCTTGTTGCGGCAAGTTACGGCCGCATGAACGTGAAGGAAGGAGATGAAGTTGTCATCTCCGCTTTGGAACATCACTCCAATATCGTCCCCTGGCAGATGCTATGCGAAGAGAAGAAAGCAGTGCTGCGTGTGATTCCGATGAACGATGCCGGCGAGTTGCTCCTCGACGAATATGAAAAGCTGCTGAATGAACGGACAAAGTTGGTGGCCGTTGCACATATTTCCAACGCTCTCGGAACTATCAATCCCGTCAAGCAAATGATCGAAGTTGCCCACAAGCACGGAGTCCCCGTTCTGATTGATGGCGCTCAGGCGGTGCCGCATATGAGAGTTGACGTACAGAATTTGGATTGCGACTTCTACACATTCTCCTCGCATAAGATGTTCGGGCCAACAGGTGTCGGTGTGTTGTACGGAAAAAAAGCGTTGCTCGAGAAAATGCCACCGTATCAAGGCGGCGGCGATATGATTAAGTCCGTGACGTTTGAGAAGACCGTTTACAATGATTTACCGTATAAGTTCGAAGCAGGAACTCCGAACATCGCGGGCGGTATCGGTCTGGGTGCTGCGATCGATTACATGAACGGAATGGATTTGGCGGCCGTTGCTGCTTACGAACACGAACTACTTGAATATGGGACCAGGAAGTTATCCGAAATCCCGGGCCTGAAAATTATCGGTACCGCAAAAGAGAAAGCGAGCGTCATCTCATTTGTGCTGGATGGAATACATCCTCATGACATCGGAACGATTCTGGATTACGGGGGAATTGCAATCCGAACGGGACACCACTGCGCACAGCCGGTGATGCAACGATTCGGCATTCCGGCGACTGCGCGTGTTTCGTTCGCCTTCTATAACACAAAAGATGAGGTAGATGTCCTGGTGAAAGCGATCAAAAAAGTGAAAGAGGTTCTGGGCTGATGTCCATGTTACGCGAATTATATCAGGAAGTGATTCTCGACCATAACAAGAATCCACGAAACTTCAGAAAGATGGAGGATGCAACCCGCCACGTCGAAGGATACAATCCCTTATGTGGTGATCATTATACTCTTTTTGTAAAAATGGATGGAGATGTAATCAAGGACGTAAGCTTCGAAGGCGCAGGCTGTGCGATCTCCAAAGCTTCCGCCTCCGTCATGAGCTCAATGCTGAAAGGGAAGACGAAAGCTGACGCGGAGAATCTTTTTCAGGATTTTCATAAGTTGGTGAAGGGCGAACTGAATGCGGAGGAAAATGCAGAAAGGCTCGGAAAGCTCGCCGCATTCGCCGGTGTGAGTGAATTCCCTGCGCGCGTTAAATGTGCGAGTCTTGCGTGGCACACATTGCATTCCGCCCTCAATGAGGAAGTACGAACAGTTTCAACGGAATAGAAAAAATGGATACACAACAGGATCAATCAGCAATTCAACAAGGGCCGGATGAATCTTCGGCGAAGACTGAAGCTCGTCAACTCAGCACGATTGAGCAGAGCATCATCCACAATAATGCAACCGAGGCGATCAAGACGTGCTATGATCCGGAAATCCCGGTGAATATTTATGAGTTGGGATTGATTTACGATATCAAGGTTGCAGCCGACGGCGGCGTGTTGGTGATTATGACGTTGACTTCTCCTCATTGTCCCGCTGCGCAATCGTTGCCAAGAGAAGTTGAGGCGAAAGTCAAAACCGTTCCGAATGTAACGCAGGCAGTGGTGAAGGTCGTGTGGGATCCCCAGTGGAATCCGACGATGATGACCGAAGCTGCAAGATTGGAATTGGGAATGTAACAGCAACACACATTTAAGCAAGGAAATCAAAGATGGAAACAATAATTGCAACGATGCCGGGGAAGCCGGAGTTGAACGAAAAAATAGTTCTCACCGAGAAGGCGGCTCATCAAGTCCGCAAACTGAAAGTTGACAACAAGATTCCTGATTCACACGGACTTCGCCTCGGAGTCAAAGGTGGCGGCTGCTCGGGCATGACATATGTGCTTGCCTTTGATGAGAAGCCGAAAGAGACTGATAAGATTCTGGAACAGTTCGGCCTTTCGATTTTTGTCGACCCGAAAAGCCTGTTCTTTCTCTCCGGGACTGTTCTTGATTTTAGCGACGGGCTGAACGGGAAAGGATTTGTGTTCAACAATCCACAGGCGACAAAGAGCTGCGGTTGCGGCCAGTCGTTTGGTGTCTAGATTCATCTTCTCAACTAAAATGAAACGACGAAACTTTATCAAATCTGTAGCGGCATCGGGTGCATTCGTTGCCGCTGCACCTTTTTTACAATCAGAACCATTGGTTCAATCCCTCACACAAAAAAAGGAGAAATCAACTATGGCATACGAATGGAAGTTTAATCCCCGTCCCTACAGTGACGAAGAGGCAAAGAAGCTTCTCGGAAACGTGGTTGATGCCGAAACAACAGATTGGCATTACAACACGCATCATAAAGGATATGTGACAGCGCTGAACACAATTGAAAAAGAATTGGAAACAGCTGATCGTTCGAAGGCGAATGGAAACTACAGCCAGATCGGTGAACTGAAGCGTCGCACGACATGGAATCATGCCGGTACGCTTCTTCATGATGTGTATTGGGAAGTGCTCGGCGGCGATGGCGATGCTTCGAAAGGTCCGGACGTCAAAGCGGCGATCGAAAAAGAGTTCGGTTCTGTGGATGCCTGGAAGACTGACTTCAAAGCGAGTGCTGTGTCGGCAAAGCTGAGCGGCTGGGGCGTGTTGGTGTTTGACATGTTATATTCCAAGCGTCTGCTCAACGTAACGGTCGACGAACATCACTACGGCGCAATCTGGGGAGGCATCCCGCTGATTCCGTGCGATGTGTTTGAACACGCGTACTACCATAAAGATGGTCCGAAGCGTGCAGCGTATATTGATAACTTCCTCGGCAATCTTCATTGGGGAAGAATCAATGACCGCTACAAAAAATTCTCAAAATAATTTTGTAAACAGCAAGGCAGCAGCTTGATGTTCATGACAAATCTCTCTATCATGTCGAAGAACAAATGTCGTGACGAGAATGTCTGACGAGTTGCTGCCCTTGTTTCCTCTGCAAGTTGTTCTTTTCCCAAACTCAGTGCTGCCTTTGCATATTTTTGAAGACCGTTACAAGCAACTCATAGGCGGTTGTTGGATTGAAGGGAGTGAGTTTGGTATCAATCTTCTACGCGAGAACGAGATCGTGAAGGTTGGATGCTCGGCAGTTGTTACGAAGGTAGTAAAGAAATACGATGACGGAAAAATGGATATCCTCGTGCAAGGACGGCGGCGATATCGCCTGCTTGAACTTGCCGACTCACCCAGCTTGTACAGTGTCGGCTGTGTTGAGATATTGCATTCGAAGGAAGAAGTAATCGACACAGCTCTGGCCACTGAGACGGTCCGATTGCATAATCAGCTCGTCGATTTGGTTTACAAGGATAAAGGATTTGCAATCGAATACGATGGCCAACATCCGGAAATCTCGTTTACGATAGCGTTGAAAGCCGGAATGGATTTGACACAACGACAGCTTGTCCTGGAAGTGAATTCAGAAAACGAGCGATTGAAAACTCTTCATCAATACCTGAGCGAGGTTATTCCCAAGCTTCACAAGGTCAGTGAAGTGGAACGTTTGATCGCCAGCGACGGGTATGACATTAACTAATTACGGAGAAGTACATGAACAAGAAGAAACGTGTTGCAAATAAGAAACATAAGAAAGCCCAGGAGCGTGTGAAAGCAAAACGCAGGGCATTGTCGGCGAAGAAAACATCGTAAGGGAGAGGGTGACTGAAAAAGTCACCTTCTTGCTTTAAGGAAAGAACCTTCCATCAACAGGAAACCCCATGCCGGCTTCCAAACCCGTAAACGCGGCAAATCCATTTCTGTACAGTTTTGGAAAAAAGACGTACGACCTTTCGGCGCGTACGTACGTGATGGGTATCCTCAATGTTACGCCCGATTCGTTCTCCGATGGCGGCAAGTATCTGGATCCCGCAGATGCTGTTAGTCGTGCTCTGCAGATGATTGAAGAGGGCGCGGATTTTATCGACGTTGGGGGTGAATCAACGCGTCCCGGTGCCGGGCCTGTGCCTCTTGCGGAAGAACTGAATCGGGTTCTCCCTGTTATTAGTGCGCTTGCCGGCAAGACGGACACTCCCATCTCTGTTGATACATACAAGCCGCAGGTTGCGATGAGTGCATTGGATGCGGGCGCAGTGATTGTTAACGACATAAGCGGAATGGCCTTTGATGATGCCCTGGCAAAACTCGCTCGTGAGATGGGAGCATCGGTTGTGCTGATGCATATGAAGGGCGAACCGCGGACGATGCAGAACAATCCGGCATACGACAATCTTTGGCAAGAAGTCATTGACTACCTGCAGCAGCGTATTGAACACGTTCGGAGCTCTGGTCTGAAACAAATCATTATTGACCCGGGAATTGGCTTTGGCAAACGACCCGAACATAATCTGAAGATTTTGAAAAATCTCAGCAATCTCAAATCTCTCGGCTATCCGATTCTTGCAGGTACCTCCCGTAAAAGCTTTATTGGAAAACTCTTAGATCTCCAAATCGAAAATAGATTAGAGGGATCGTTGGCTGCCGCTGTTGTGTCCGTAATGAACGGTGCTTCAATCGTCCGGGTTCACGACGTGAAAGAAACCAAACGCGCTGTAGCCATTGCCGATGCGATCATGCGATCAGAATAATCAACCGACATGGAATTATTCAAAATAGGGTTCCTAACATTTACGCTGGTCGATCTTGTCGATGTGGCGCTTGTGTCGTACATCTTCTACCGGCTTTATCTGGCAATGCGCGGTACAATTGCCGTTCAGATATTTGTTGGATTGGTTTTGATTCTTGCATTCTCGTTCATTTCCCAGGCTGCAAACTTGCGGGCGATGAGTTGGATTCTTCGCACACTGACCGATATCTGGGTGATTGCATTCATCATACTCTTTCAGCCTGAACTCAGACGCCTTCTCGTACTTGTTGGGCGCAACCCGATTATCCGCTTTCTCATCAAGACAAATGTGGATGAATCTATCGACGAAGTTGTTGCAGCCGTGACGGAGCTGGCGAGAAAGAAACAGGGTGCTTTGATAATCTTTGTCCGATCAACCGGGATTCGTGCCCACGTTGAAACAGGAACGAAAATGGAAGCACTTGTTAGTCGCTCCCTGATCCTTTCCATCTTCAATCCAAAATCACCGTTGCATGACGGAGCAATCGTCATTAAAGACAGACTCATCGAAGCTGCCCGTTGCATTCTTCCTCTCTCGAATACTGCCGAATCGGATGGCATCGTCTTGGGGACCCGCCATCGCGCGGGTATGGGAATTTCCGAGCAGGCGGATGTTATTGCGGTTATCGTCTCAGAAGAAACAGGCCAGGTCTCGATCGCTGAAGACGGCCAATTAACACGTGGACTTACGCCCGCAGTGTTGCGGCGCGAATTGAAAGACAGGCTCACAATGGAAACCGATCAGTCGATTGGCTCCATGTGGAAACTCATGCGTAGTTCAAACCAAGGAACGTAGTTGTCCAGATTCGGTGATGAAATCCAGGATATGATCAAGCTGCTCCGCGACCGGAACATTACCGATGAGCGGCTCTTGCGCGCGATGGCAAATGTACCGCGGCATTTATTTGTACCTGAACCGTTTACCAACAGGTCATATGAGGATTCGGCTTTGCCGATTGGAAAGCAACAAACCATCTCGCAGCCATACACGGTTGCCTTCATGACGCAATCGCTTGATGTTCGTCCGGGAAATAAAATCCTTGAAGTGGGCACCGGTTCAGGTTATCAGGCGGCGGTGCTGGCAGAAATGGGAGCGAAGGTTTTTACGATCGAGCGCCATTCAGAACTTCTCAGCAAATCGCGGAAGATTCTTGAGAAACTCGGATATCGTGTTGCTTCGAAAGCGGGTGACGGAACAGTAGGTTGGAGCGAGTTTGCACCATTTGACGGAATTATCGTCACCGCCGGCGCACCGGATGTTCCCGAGCCATTGACTAAACAACTTGCAGATGGCGGCAAGCTTGTAATTCCTGTTGGTGACATGGAGATACAAAATTTGCTGATTGTTACGCGGCGGGGACTACAATTTGATAGAAGAGAAGCTGTCGGCTTCAAATTTGTTCCGCTGATTGGAAAGATGGGATGGGCGCGCTCATGAAACGTGTAGCAGTCTGAAGCTCCCCCCAATGGTTTCCATCCAATCAAAATTTATACATCAAAGTCATCCCGATAGTTCACTTCGCAAAGTTCCGGTTCTTGTTGGTCCAACAGCATCAGGTAAAACTTCCATTTCTATCGAGCTTGCAAAACTGCTCGGCGGAGAAATCATCTCCGCTGATTCGCGGCAGATTTACAAACATCTCGACATTGGAACAGCAAAACCTTCAAGCCGGCAACTCTCTTCCGTCAAGCACCATTTCGTTGACATGCTTTTGCCCGACCAGGACTTCAACGCGGGTGAGTTTGGCGAGCAGGGAAGAAGAGTCATCGATGATATTTTTGAGAGAAAGAAAACGCCGGTCGTCGTTGGCGGCTCCGGCTTATACATTCAATCACTCATTGACGGATTCTTTGACGGACCTGCAGCGGATCGGGAATTTCGTGAAGCGATGGAGAAGAAAATTTCAGATGGAAGAATCGACGAGTTGATTGCCGAGCTGCGCCGGGTCGATCCAATGTCTGCGGAGAGAATAGACCTGACGAAATCCCGCCGGATCATTCGTGCGCTTGAAGTCTTTCACGCGACAGGCAAGCCGATTTCCGTCCATCATTCGGAATCAAAAATCAAAATAAATTTTACGCCGGTTCTTTTCGGGCTTCAGTGGGAAAGAAACCAGCTATATCAACGCATTGATCAACGTTGCGAAGAGATGATAGAGAGCGCATTGTTGAAAGAAGTTGAAGGATTGAAGTCAAACGGATACACCCCGGCTCTTAATGCGCTGAATACTGTCGGTTACTCCGAAGCGTTCGATTATCTTGAAGGGATCATCTCTTTTGAGGAATTCATTCGCCTCTTCAAACAAAATTCCCGACGTTATGCAAAGAGGCAAATGACATGGTTCCGAAGAGATCAGCATGTCAGTTGGATGAAGATGAGTGCAGAGATAAGTCCTTGTGATATGGCAAAACGTATCTCCACACTGTTTTTGAATTGATCAACATGACAGGCGGCTTAACCAACTCACAAAAGGAGACAAAATGCAAATTGCGATTTTCATACTGATAGGACTTGCCGCCGGCGTGCTGGCAGGGCTTTTTGGAATTGGCGGTGGAATTATCGTTGTGCCTTCATTGATTCTTCTGGCGGGGATGGAACAGCATACAGCAACAGGCACGTCGCTCGTTGCTTTGCTTTTGCCGGTTGGCATTCTCGGGGTGTGGAATTATTATCAGAGCGGAAGCATCACGACTGAACACATCAAGTTTGGACTTATTGTGGCGGTTGGACTTTTTGTCGGAACATTTTTCGGGTCGAAGCTTTCGCTCGGACTTTCAAAGGAAACGTTGCAGAAGATGTTTGCGGTATTCCTTTTCGTGCTTTCGATCTACTTGTTCTTTATCAAAAAGTAAATGACTATTTTCAATGATGATAAAAGCGATTCACATTTGAATCTGTCATGACCCATCTGATTGGATTCATCCCTTTTCTTTTCCTGAGCCCGGATTCTTCGGCGATAGATTTCCAGTTATCATCTCTCAGCACGCCATCTCCGTTGCATGTTATAGCTTCTGCATTCGGGACAGCGGGCAGCTACTCGACTCAAACCGATTCGCGTTCTTTCAGCGGGTACGTCACGTTCAGCAACGCCTGGCGTGATTACTACACGATTGGATATGCAAATCTATGGCTTTCCAGCACCGCTGCCGGCGGCAAATATTATTCCCAAAACTTATTTACAGGTCGTGCCTCCTGGCTTTTGCCGGGCGATAGAATTTCAATCGCCGTGCACTATGCATTTCTGAGTGAAGGAGAAATCCAATCGTACTCAAGCGCCGCAACATTTCATTGGGCAGGCGGGGGAGCGACATACTGGTTCTCACCCTTTCAATTTACAGCAGCATCGTTTTCACTAGCGTTATCGGATGGTGGGGTTGTTGCAGGTATTTACCGCGGAATATTTTCTCTTGACGTTGGCGCCGGCATCTGGCTGACCTCGACCGTAATCGTCAACGATGCGGATTTCACACCAAGTCTTTTTTCGTTCCGGCAGTCTGTCAGCGTTCCGCTCGGGAATGATAGCTATATCATCGGCTCGGGGGAAACAGGCAGGCGTGGATTCTCGTTTGATGATGAAGCACTCGTGATCTACAACCAACGTGCAATACAAACCGCTGCCGTCGGATTGAAAGCAATCGTCCGGATTTTCGATCGCATATATATCATTCCGGCATTCGAGTACGATGCGTTGGACGGTTACAATGCGAAGTATGGTTCAGTCGGGATTCGTGCTGTCTTCTAGAACGTTGTCCGCAGGTTTCATCAACTTGACAAGAAGAGATGTTGCGAGGAGAGCAACAACAAACCACATCATTAACTGTGGAAGAGATTGAGTACGATAAAGTTCGGTTGCAACGTTTCCAATAATAAGCCATTGAAACACGTATGCAGATGTAACATTCCTTCCGAGCCATTTGAGATAGCGAACTAAAGGAGTTTTTCGGCTTGCCGATTCGATTCGCTCGAAAACCAGAAACCAAAGTGTCAGGAATCCGGTAATCCATAAAAACAAAAGAATGCCGTGATGATAGTAGCGGGTAAGATCAATGATGTCTGGGACGGTGAAATATGAAGTCAGAAATACAGCAGCCGCCAGCCCGGCAACTGCTACGGTCGTTTTTCCGGTGTTCGAGGGCAAGACCGCAAGAGTCGCGCCGAGCAGAGAATATGCAAGCCACGGGAACAGCGGAAAGTACGACCACCATTGATCGCCCCACAAAAATGGTGTTACATACAAGAGCGTTGACGATGTTGCAATGCCGGATAGAAATGGCGCAGCCGCCGCAACAATTAGCGCCACGAGAAGATATGATGTTGTGTTGAATCCGGCTTTGTGTTTCAGGATGGAAACGATTATCACGCTCAGTCCGGCGACGGGAAGAATATCGGCGCCGAAAATGTACGCGAGGGGATTAAACCCAAAGCGCCCCTGATGAATCGAATAGAGGAGATTAGCATTGAGCCCGAGATTCAGTGCGATTCCCCCCACGATAAGAAGCACTCCACGCCGTAATTGTTGCGGCAAGGATTTTTTTGATCGTTCAAGAAAAAATCCCATCGCAACAAGAAACACCGGAGCGGCAGGCGGTCCGCCCAAAAAAAGAGAGATTTTACCAAGTATACTTTGATACAAGTCGACGGTTGCGAATTGTTCCATCAGATGGACCTGAATCATCAGAACAATTGCGACGCCTTTGAGAAGGTCTGCTGTCTGATTGCGGGAGTTCATGCGATAAGATCATAAATTACCTATTGACTCACAATCCAAATAACGGCGATGGACTCAACATTTATTATCCCGGACAGCCTTGCGGTGAGCGATTCCGGTTTTCTCTTTCTCGGCTCAACCGGCGAAACCTTCACACTGAATTCAATCGGCAAAGAAATATTCTCCCACTTAAAAAGTGGCGATAATCTTTCCGCCGTCAGAGAAAAGATTCTTGCCGAATATGACGTCGACGCATCGACTCTGGAGCGCGATATCGATGATTTTCTAACTCAACTGAAACATTTGAAGCTGGTGACTGCGCGATGAATATTGCCGTTACAGGGTTGAATGCGACTGACAATCCGGGGCCGGGAGTTCCGGTAATCCGCAGCCTTCTTGATGCAAAAGAATTTTCGGGAAACATTATTGGGCTTGCGTATGACTCCCTCGAACCGGGAATTTACATGGAGAAGATCGCGGGGAAGACGTACCTCATTCCCTATCCGTCAAGCGGACTGGACGCGCTCTTCGACAGGATCGCCTACATCCATTCCATCGAAAAACTCGATGTTATTATTCCAACACTCGACTCGGAACTGTATGGCTTCGTGAAGTTAAGCGAGCGCTTGCGTGCGCTTGGCATTCACACGTTTCTTCCAACATTCGAGCAACTGAATTTACGGGCGAAGGACAAACTGTTTGACTTTTGTTCATCGCGGGGCATCAAGGTTCCGAAGAATGTTCTCATCTCATCTGTTCAGGATTTATACCGCCTCTCCGAATCATTCACTTATCCGGTGGCAGTCAAAGGAATTTTCTACGAAGCGTATATTGCTCACAATTTCAGTGACGCTGTTGCCGCGTTTGGGAAGTTGAGTACGAAATGGGGACTCCCGATTATCGTGCAGGAATATGTTACGGGCGATGAGTTCAACGTTGCCGCTCTCGGCGACGGCACTGGCAACACGGTCGGTGCAGTTGCAATGCGGAAGTTGTATATCACCGACAAGGGGAAGGGTTGGTCGGGAGTAACGGTTGACGACAAGGCGCTTATTCAGATTGCGCAAACTGTTATGCAGCAACTGCAATGGCGGAGCGGCATGGAACTCGAGTTCATGAAAACCAAAGACACGAACGAATATTATCTTTTGGAAATCAATCCGCGGTTTCCGGCGTGGGTGTATCTCGCAACGGCTGCGGGACAAAATCTGCCGTACGCACTTGTCCGGCTGGCGATGGGAGAAACACCGGCGGCATTTGAGAAGTACAGTATCGGCACCATCTTCGTCCGCTATTCATGGGACTTGATTACATCGATGAACGAATTCGAAAAACTTGCCATCGCAGGAGAGCGCTAATATGTCTGACCGGAAAAGATACGAACGCCCGGTTGTAACGAAACTACAGTCGGGTATCATGAACAAATTCGGCAGCGGCCCATCGTCGACGATTGTTGATAAGATTGATAACGTCTTAGTGCGGGATCTGGTCGAGAAGCACGGGTCGCCGCTGTTCGTCATTTCTGAAAACCGTCTGCGTACCAACCAACGAAATGCATATCGCATCTTCAAAAACAGATATCCGAACGTACAGTTCGCCTGGTCGTACAAAACGAATTATCTGAATGCAGTTTGCTCGGTTTTTCATCAGGAAGGTTCCTGGGCAGAAGTGGTGTCAGAGTTCGAATACGACAAAGCACGCAGGCTGGGAATTCCGGCTGAGCATATTCTCTTTAACGGGCCGGATAAAAGTGTTGGAGCGATTACAAAGGCAATTCGGGAAGGGGGGAAGATTCACATCGACCACTTTGATGAATTGTATCGCATCGTCGAAATTACCGAGAGCCTCAACTTAAAAGCGCATGTTGCAATCCGGGTGAACATGGATGTCGGTGTCTATCCCCAATGGGATCGCTTCGGATTCAATTACGAAAACGGAGAAGCGCTGCAGGCCATCAAACGCATTATGGCAAACAAACGCCTGAAGCTTGTCGGACTGCATACGCATATCGGAACATATATGATGACGGCGGACGCTTATCGAATTGCAGCGACGAAACTTGGTACACTTGCGAAACATATCCAGGATGAGTTTGGTGTGATGATCGATTACCTCGATCTCGGCGGCGGCTTCGCATCGCACAACACATTAATCGGGCAGTATCTTCCTGCCGAAGAAGTTGTCCCGTCGATGGAGCAATACGCTGATGCCATTGCGTCGGGATTGTTTTCCCTTTCGCTGAAATCGGAAGATCTGCCGATGCTGATTCTTGAAACAGGCAGAGCGCTGATTGATGACGCCGGATTTCTGATCGCAAGTGTTCTTGCCAACAAACGACTTTCTGCGGGACGCCGCGCGTTGATTATTGATGCGGGCGTGAATCTGATGTTCACCAGCTTTTGGTATAAGCACAAGATTTCTCCTGCCCAGCAGGCGAGCGTCCATTCCGAAGACACAGTAATCTACGGTCCGCTGTGCATGAATATTGATGTAATCCGGGATGGCATTATGCTGCCCACACTCAAGCCGGGTGACAAGCTTGTTGTGCACAGTGCTGGCGCGTATAACATGACGCAGTGGATGCAATTCATTACGCTGCGCCCGAATGTTGTCATGGTGATGGAGGACGGATCGGTGGAAGTAATCCGTAAAGCGGAAACACTC
>JBKJJX010000257.1:0-8174 GCA_046597825.1 Bacteroidota bacterium
GCGCGTGAGCCGAAATGCATCATTGCCTTTTTGCCGAGCTCCGGCGGAAGCGATTGCGACCATGCACTGTCCCGAGTCGTCTTCAAAGAATCAAATGACACAACAAATTGGTCGACAACTTTCTGGTCCAGGCTGAATTGTGTTTGTGCCTTGAGCTTGTCCATCAACTTGGTGTAATCCGCCTGGAAACGTGTCTGCTGATATGCCTGCTGAAGTTCCTTGTGGGATTCTTCCAGAGTTTTTGGCGGACGGGAATCATAATTTTTGATGATATGATATCCGTAGATAGTTCGCACGATTCCTGAAACTTGTCCGGGCTTCAGCTTGAAGGCTTCTTCATCGAAAGGTTGAATCCATCGCGCACGCTGGAACCAGCCAAGGTCGCCCCCTTTCGGAGCGGAGCCGGGATCCTGTGAGTTGCGCATTGCAAGTTCCGCAAAATCCACACCGGCTTTCAGGCTATCCTGAACGGCCTTGATCTTTGCATATGCAGCCACTGTATCTTCGGGCGAAGGATTTTCTTTATCGAACCGAATCATGGTATGGCTTGCTTTGATCTCTCCCGATGCAGGCCGCCGGTCAGTGACTTTAATTATGTGGATTCCGTATTGAGTACGCACGGGCTTCAGTGTCATCTCACCGGGTTTCAGAGAAAATGCGGCATCTTCAAATTCTGAAACCATTCGTCCCGCAGTGAAATAATAGAGATCGCCCTTGTTCTGCGCCACCGAGGGATCGTTAGAATTTGCAATGGCAAGCGAATCAAACCGGGCGCCGTTCTGCAGCGCTTTGATCAATTTATAGGCTTTATCGTACGCAGCAGCCGAGTCGGCGGGAGGTGCATTGGGGGGCAGGGTGATCAATATGTGGCTTGCACGCACCTCGACCTGACGACTATCGTACAATTTTTTGATTCCCGGTGTGTTAACTTCCCGTTCCGTTAGATAGGAAGCGACCAGGCTTCCCTTATACTGTGCAATTTCATTCTTGATTTCCGGTCGCTTATCCAGCCCGCTCGCATATGCGTCCGTGAGTTTCAGTTTGAACTTCGTCATCAGATCAAGAAAGCGCTCCCGTTCTTCCTGTGTGGAGGCTGCAGCCTGCTCGCGGGTTCCGTTGCTTTTTAAATAGAGCGCCTCATAATCGTTAAGGGTGATATCAGTTGGACCAACTTTTGCCACAATAATGTCTCCCGATTTGGGAGAACATCCGGTGAACAACACGATTGCGCTCATCAAGGCAATAAACAAACCTGTGAGTTTTTGAGATGACTGCATATGTCTCTACTCCACTATTGATATGAGAGAATGGGTTTTCGGATGGTTTTTGTTTCATATAGTAATCAAAAGACGTATGATTTTCAAGGAAGGGAAAGAGCCGTAAAGCTCAAGTTTGCTAAATAGTCAAAGTCACTGCGAAGTTTTCAGAAGCAGTCTCGATTTTCCTGTAAGAAATTGCTTTGCTACGCTCGCAATGACGCAAAGTTGAGCCCAGCCACAGAGTCGTTATCAAATTTATAGGGCAAGTCCCTTTTATCGGCAACGTGCTTTTTGTATATTCATTTACCTTTCAGGAGTGAATTCCCGGACGAATGCGCTTTCTAAACATCAGCAGATATCTTCATGCCGCGGACATTCTTTTCATTGGCTTCAATCTAATCCTCTCCAGCATTAATCTCGTTTTTGCAAGCCGTATTCCCTATTGGTGGCTGATTCTTCTCAGTAATTTTGCGGGCTCGGCGCTGATTTTCTTAATCGCCTATGCCAGGCACACCACGGGCTGGAAGTCCTTGCGCATCCTCCATGACTGGTACGTGCCCCTCGCGACGTTCTTTTCATTTAAGGCTGTGTACTTCATGATCAAGCCGATTCATGGCGGCAGGGATTATGATGATTTTCTGAGTGCAGCCGACCGGTGGATATTCGGGAGCGATCCAACCGCATGGATTGCCCGCTTTGCCACGCCGTGGTTGACCGAATTGCTTATGATTGCGTATACAATGTTTTATGTCATGTTCCTCATTCTCGGCTACGAATTATACCGCCGGCACAATCTTGATCTCTTCCATTATTTCATGTTTACGTGTGTCTACGGATTTTTTCTTTCCTATCTTGGATATTTCCTGTTGCCCGCGGTTGGCCCGCGGTTTACGCTGCATGATTTCTCCGCGGTTGGCATTGAATTGCCGGGAATCTGGCTGACACCATATCTTCGGTGGTTTGTAAATTCCGGAGAATCCATTCCCGCGGGAGTTTCAAACAGTGTTGCCATAGCAGTAGCACAACGCGACGTGTTTCCCAGCGGACATACGATGCTGACACTCGTTCTCATGTACCTCGGAGGCAAATACAAAGTCAAGACCCGCTACTTCCTGTATGTTACCGGGACACTGCTGATTATCGCAACGGTTTATCAACGGTATCATTATGTTGTCGATTTGATTGCCGGCGGAATTTTTGCAGTCTTCTGCATTCTCACCACGACAAAGCTCTATGAATTTTTGAAACAAAGATTTCAGACCATCGAGACTCAGTTTCCCCGAACATGATTAGTGCAAGATTTTTTTTCTGACGTGCAAAGCGCCGGCCTTGGTGTGTTTAGGCGCAAGCGACAGTCTGATATATCGAACCTTGCATGTGCGTAGGCGTACGGTAGGAACAGTCAAGTGTAACTCGCATGGAAATTATTTGATGAAACTATTATCAATGCCTTGCCTCCGCCGTTCGCTCATACTATATTGGTTGTAGCAATAACACTCGCCTTTCTTTATCAAACACAAAACTTCAATGAGACTCTTACGGGTTCAGTCTTCTGCGCGGAAAACCGTCATCTACCATCCATCGTTCGGGGATATTGCCCACAGGCTGCAATGTGTTTTCGCCGTGCATGAATATGAGACGGTGCGTGAATATCCGAGTGTGGGAGCAAGAGAAGAGATGTGTCTTCACTGCATGAAAGAACGCTATTCGGTTCATCTTCAGGAATCGATTGCGTCCAACACATAGATTCCTTCCGTTTTCTTGCTTTCCTGATTTATTTCTGCTATTCTTTCCAACAGCCTTTCTCTGGACGTATTGATATACTGGGAAATAGTGGGTACCATTTTCTCCACACACTCTCGAATTTTCATTCCGCAATATTCTCACAAACACAAGGATGACGATGTCACGCATAGTGAAATGTGGTCTTATTCAATGCTCAATTGCCACCTCAAACGACCAGCCAATCGATGTAATCAAGAAAGCGATGATCGACAAGCACATTCCCTTCATCGAAGAAGCAGGCAAAAAAGGTGTTCAGATTCTGTGCATGCAAGAGATCTTTTACGGCCCGTATTTCTGTGCCGAACAAAAAACGAAGTGGTACAACTCCACCGAACTCATTCCTGAGGGCCCGACAGTAAAAATGATGCAGGAGTATGCAAAAAAATATCAGATGGTCATCATCGTTCCCATCTATGAAGAAGAAATGACAGGCGTCTACTATAACACGGCTGCAGTAATTGACGCTGATGGCACGTACCTGGGCAAGTACAGGAAGACGCACATTCCCCAGGTGGATCCGGGATTCTGGGAAAAATTTTATTTCCGCCCGGGAAACGTGGGTTATCCTGTTTTCAATACACGCTACGCAAAAGTGGGAGTCTACATTTGCTACGACCGGCATTTTCCCGAGGGTGCCCGATGTCTCGGATTGAATGGCGCGGAGATCGTATTCAATCCATCGGCGACCGTTGCCGGACTTTCAGAATATCTGTGGGAGCTTGAACAGCCGGCTCATGCGGTGGCAAACGGATACTTTGTCGGGGCGATCAACCGGGTGGGCATCGAGGCGCCATGGAATATCGGAGAGTTTTACGGCAAGAGTTACTTCTGCACTCCGCGGGGCAAGATTATTGCACAGGCAAGCCGCGACAAATCCGAACTCGTTGTTGCTGATCTGGATATGGAGATGATCAAAGAAGTGCGCGAAACATGGCAGTTCTTCCGCGACCGCAGGCCGGATACATACGAGGCACTTGTCAAGCAGTGATATTTGAACTATGGCCAACCTTATCCCTGTCGAAGTTATTGAGCAACGGATTTTTTTAATTCGCGGCGAAAAGGTGATGATCGATCGCGACCTTGCGGAATTGTATCAGGTAACGACGAAGGCGTTGAACCAGGCGATGAGGCGGAATAGCGATCGCTTCCCCGACAATTTCATGTTCCAGTTAACTTCCCGTGAAAAGGAAGAACTGGTCACAAATTGTGACCGGTTCGAATCGCTTAAACACTCTACAAGCTTGCCGTCGGTGTTCACCGAACAGGGGGTCGCGATGCTTTCGAGTGTTCTTCGCAGCAAACGGGCTATCCAGGTTAATATTCAGATCATGAATACCTTCGTCCAATTGCGTCGAATGTTGGCGGACAACACAGTTCTTGCTCATCGTCTCGATGAGATGGAGAAAACATACAACGCGCAGTTCAAGGTTGTGTTTGAGGCGTTGAGAAAACTGATAACGCCACCCGATCCTCCCAAACGTCCGATTGGATTTCGGGTTGGAGAAGGCAAGTCACCCTATATCGTCATCAAAAGGAAGTCATGAATTCATCGCTTACATCTCAGGAAATTTCCGAGCTCACCGCCCGCTATACGTACGGCACGTGGCGTTTTCAAAAAGGATGGAAGCCGCTGCATGTCGTCGATGCGGAAGGATGCTACTTTATCGACGGGAGCGGAAAAAAATATCTCGACTTCTCCGCGCAGCTTATGTGTTCGAATCTGGGGCATAAGAATCCTGCCGTTATTAAAGCGATTGAAGAACAAGCGCGCACGCTTCCGTTCATCGCTCCCGGTTTTGCAACGGATGTACGCGCTGAATTGAGCAAGATGCTGCTCGAAGTCCTGCCGGAAGGGTTGACGAAATTTTTCTTCACGACTTCCGGTACGGAGGCAAATGAAGCTGCGTTCAAGATTGCAAGGATGTATACAGGCAAAACCAAAATCATTGCGCGGTACCGCACGTATCACGGTTCGACCATGGGTTCGATTGCAGCCACAAGCGATCCGCGGCGCTGGGCAATGGAGTCGCTCGGAAAAATGCCAGGTGTTATTTTCGCGCCGGAGGTAAACTGCTACAAGTGCCCGATTATGCATCATTATCCCGAGTGCGGCATTGCGTGCGTTGAGTACGTTGAGCATATGATAGAGAATGAAAGCGATGTCGCCGCGGTGATTATCGAACCGGTTGTAGGAACGAACGGTGTTCTCATCCCCCCGAAAGAATATTTGCCCCGGCTCCGCCAGATTTGTGACAAGTACGGCGTGCTGCTCATCGCTGACGAAGTGATGAGTGGTTGGGGACGGACAGGCGAGTGGTTTGCAGTCGATAACTGGAACGTCAAGCCGGATATACTTACAACTGCAAAAGGTATCACCGCTGCATACGTCCCGCTCGGACTCTGCGCGACATCTCAAAAAATTGCCGACTACTTCGACGACCATTATTTCTCGCACGGCCACACATATGAGGCGCATCCGCTTACCCTCGCGCCCGCAATAGCCGCCATCAATGAAATGAAACGACTCAACGTAAACCAGCGTGCAAAGGATATGGGAACATATCTTGGAGAAAAGTTGAATGCATTGAAATCAAAGCATGCGAGCATCGGCGATGTTCGCGGGATTGGTTTGTTCTGGGCTGTTGAGTTGGTGAAGAATCAAAAAACAAAAGAGTCGTTCAATACGAAAACAGACAAGATTTCGGGAAAGCCGTTGCTCGTTGATAAGGTTGCCGGCGAGATGATGAAGAATGGCGTGTTCATTCAATCGTGGATAAGTCATTTCGTGATCGCGCCGCCACTGATTATCACCAAAGAGGAAATAGATTCGGGTGTGAAGGCATTGGATGAAGCGTTGGTGATTGCAGATCGGGAGGTCGCCCTATGAAAAATCTTGCCCCAAAACTCACGCAGCAAGAATACGAAGCAAATTTTTCAGAACTCCACCCTCCGTTCACGCCGAATTCCGCCGTTACCGAAGCAAATCGCTGCCTCTATTGTTTCGATTCGCCCTGCATGAAGGCGTGTCCGACGCATATCGATATCTCAACATTCATCAAAAAAATTGCAACGGGGAATGTCAAGGGATCTGCAAAAACAATTTTCGGTTCGAATTGGATTGCATTGACCTGTGCGAAAGCTTGTCCGGTCGATGTGTTATGCGAAGGCGCATGCGTCTACAACGAACGCGGCGAAGAGCCGATTCAGATTGGCAGACTCCAGCGGTATGCCATTGATTGGTATTTCGAGCACGGCATGCCGCCATTGTTTACTCCGGCACCAAAGAACGGCAAGAGTGTCGGAGTGATCGGCGCGGGCGCTGCCGGATTATCCTGTGCCGCGGAAGCGGCGTTGCTTGGATTCGATGTCACTGTGTATGATGCGAACCAAAAGCCCGGCGGATTGAATATGTGGGGAATCGCACCATACAAACTGACTCAGGAAGACGCGATGAACGAGGTGAAGCTGGTTCAAAGTTTTGGCGTCAAGATTCAATCCGGTGTGCGGGTGGGAAAGGATATTATGCTCGACGACCTCGAGAAGAAGCACGACGCGATATTCATCGGTGCCGGACTCGGGAATGCTTCACGCCTCAACATTCCCGGAGAAGATCTTCCCGGCGTTGTTGAAGTGCTGGACTTCATTGAAAAAGTAACGACACGCCAATGGTCTTCTGTTGACGTAGGTAAACGGGTTGCGGTAATCGGCGCGGGCAACACCGCCATTGACGCGGTGACGGAAGCACGGCGGCTCGGCGCTGAACACGTTATGATCATCTATAGACGGAGTCGTGATGAGATGCCGGCGTACGATTTCGAATACGAACTTGCCAAGAGCGACGGTGTGCATTTCCAATTTCTTACCGCTCCGGTGAGGATTGTTGGAAAGGATTACGTCGAAGCGATTGAGTGCATCCAGATGACGCTTGGCGAACCGGATGAGGATGGCAGGCGGCGGCCGCAGGCGGTTCCTCATTCAACGTTCCAAATCCCCGTGGATATGGTGATCAAATCGGTTGGACAAAAAATAGAAGAGACGTTTCTCTCCAAAATTCCGAATCTCAAAACGGGTGAAGGAAAAGTGCGGGTTGATCCGGAAACAATGCAAACCAGCAATCCGAAATATTTTGCCGGTGGCGATTGCATCAACGGCGGAAAAGAAGTTGTAAACGCAGCTGCGGATGGAAAACGCGCAGCGCATGGGATCGACAAATGGATATTCCGTCAATAAACTTGTTGAAAATTCTCAGTGCGATTATTGCCAAGTCCCAATAGCAAAGGCGGACTTTGTGTTCGTGGGATTTGGAACTTATTTTGTGATTTTATTTTTGTCATTTGGAGATTGAGTTATGGTTGACCTAAGCATTAACTGCGGCGGTATCAAGTCGCCGAATCCGTTCTGGCTCGCATCTGCACCGCCATCGAACTCCGCGTATCAGGTCTGCAAGGCATTCGAGGCAGGATGGGGCGGTGCAGTGTGGAAAACAATCGGCGAACCCGTTATGAACGTCTGCAACCGCTACGGCGCGGTTGATTATAACGGACAGAAAATTATCGGACTCAATAATATTGAATTGATCAGCGATCGCCCGATTGAAACAAACTTGCGCGAGATTGCCGAAACAAAAAAACTCTGGCCCGACCGCGCAGTGATTGCATCCCTGATGGTCGATTCGAAGCGTGAAGTATGGCACGACATCGTGAAACGAACGATTGATACAGGCTGCGACGGCATCGAGCTCAACTACGGCTGTCCGCACGGCATGAGTGAACGCGGCATGGGCTCGGCTGTTGGGCAGGTGCCGGAGTATTGCCAGATGATTACGGAGTGGGTGATGGAAGTATCGACCATCCCCGTACTCGTGAAGCTGACGCCGAATATTTCCGATGTTCGGTTTCCTGGCCGCGCGGCGAAGCGCGCGGGCGCCAACGGTATCTCCCTTATCAATACCATCAACACCATCATGGGCATCGACCTTGATACGCTCGAGCTAAAGCCCTCAATCGGTGGAAAAGGCGGACACGGGGGCTATGCGGGGCCCGCGGTAAAACCGATCGCGCTCAACATGGTGTCGCAGATTGCTACCGATCCTGAAATCAATCTCCCCATTTCCGGGATCGGCGGAATCTC
>JBKJJX010000260.1:0-8159 GCA_046597825.1 Bacteroidota bacterium
GGAAGGCACGAATCAAACTCAAACCATCGTCGCATCATTCAACAAGCCGATGACCGGATTGAAACAGTTGCCTGAGGGAGAGGGTGCCGGGCCTTTAAAAATCACGCCTGCTGTCAAAGGAAAGTACCGCTGGATCGGAACAAGCACGATTTCATTTACACCATTACAATCTCTGGAGATTGCAACCGAATACAAGGTTACGATTCCTGCAGGAGTGAAAGCAACGGACGGCTCTGCACTCGAAAAGGAAGTCTCGTGGTCGTTCACAACTCCGCGTCCCGAATTACTCGCTTCGTTTCCCGGCCATAACCAGAAGTCAGTCGATATAGCGACGCCAATGTACCTCCGCTTCAGTCAGTCGATAGACCTGAAGCGTGCTTCGTCGTTCATTCAGATACGGGAAAGGAACCGCTCCGGTCCCACGGTACCTTTCACAATTGGAGTCGCATCACTTTCGGAACTCAATAAGACTCAAACGTATTGGCCTGATTCAAACGTTGTTGCTGTACGACCGGCACGCACACTGGAAAAGAATAAACGCTACGTCGTACTTCTCTCCAAAGAACTGCCGGGGACTCGCGGAACGGTGGGAATGGAGAAGGAAGCATCTTTTGCATTTGAGACGTACGGGTCGTTTGCTTTTCTCGGTGTTGACAATCCAACTGCCCGATCGCCGTACGAATCGGTCACGTTGCATTTCAATAATCAGGTTTCGATTAAAGAACTCGTCAAGTCTATTTCATTCACGCCAAAGGTAACTATTCCGGATGAAATGGCATCGTACGAATGGAGTACAACCGATCCGGTGTTGTACCTGAGATTCCAGCCTGAAACAAAATATAAAGTCGTAATTCCGAAAGACTTGAAAGATGTGTTCGGCCAGACCCTCGACAAGAATGCGGAGTTTACACTCACGACACGCGGCTTCGATCCCTCATACAACATGACGACGGGACATGGCATTCTTGAATCGTATGGCGAACGGATGTATCCGGTTTCCGTTTTGAATGTGAACTCGCTTGATGTACAGATGACAAAACTCTCCAAGGAGATGATTGTTCCTTTTTTGAGTAGTGATACAATTTATCATCAGAACAAGCCTCTGAGAGGATTCTTTCCCGACGTCAGCAAGCAGTGGCAGGTAAACCCGAAACGCAACGTGCGGCAAAGAGTCGGACTGAAACTTGATGAAGCATTGAGTGCGGACAAACATGGTGTAGTGCTGTTGGAAGTTTCAGGGGTATCACCCGTACAGTATTTGCGCGCAGACGTTCAGGTCACGGAGTTGGGATTGACTGTAAAATTCTCGCCGGATGATATTCTCGTCTGCACGACGACATTGAAAAATGCCACGCCCGTTGTGAATGCATCAGTGGAAGTCAGGAATGATTCGAACCGTGTGTTGTGGCAGGGAATGACAAACGCTGACGGATTTGCAAAGTCTCCGGGATGGGGCGCTCTCGGATTGCGGGCGAAGGATGAATGGTCGCGTCCGCGAGTGTGGGTCATCGTTACAAAGGGTGACGATCTTGCTTACACAAGTTCGGAATGGCAGGAAGGAATTGAACCGTATCGCTTCAACATCAGCTATGATTGGAATCCTGAATACGAGCCGTGGCAAGGAACCATCTTTACAGACAGAGGAATCTATCGTGCAGGCGAGGAAGTGAGTTTCAAAGGAATCTTCAGGAACAGACGAAACAGCGATTGGGCAGTGCGTGATGCAGAGGTGAAACTGAAGATATTCGATGCGCAGGATCAGCAGGTCTTTATCGACTCTATGAAACTGAATGACTATGGCTCGCTCTCATCATCCTATAAAATTCCGCCCGATGCGCATCTTGGTTATTATCGGATTGATGCAGTAGAAAAGAAGAATCCGAATAAAACAATTGCCACGGAAACATTCAGAGTCGAAGCATACAGGGTGAGTGAGTTTGAAGTAACTGCAACCTTCGCAGGCAAGAGTTATGTGGCCGGCGATCAGGTCAACGGGTCCTTCTCCGCAAAGTATTTATTTGGCGGGTTGATGAAAGGAGAGCACATCAAGTGGCGGCTGCGTTATGAGCCTTCGGGCTTTGTGCCGGAAGGATGGGAGGAATACTGGTTCGGGCGAAATGTGTACGATGAAGCAGCAGGACCGCAAACGAAAGTCATCTTTACGCAGGATACAGTTCTGAACGCCAAAGGAGAAATCAATGTCGGCGTGAAAACACAAGTCGGTGACATTCCGACAACGGGCAATATCATTCTGGAGGGAGAAGTCACATCGCCCAGCCGGC
Organism: Bacteroidota bacterium; assembly: GCA_046597825.1. Taxonomy (GTDB): domain Bacteria; phylum Bacteroidota; class Ignavibacteria; order UBA10030; family UBA6906; genus CAADGV01. The sequence goes on from JBKJJX010000260.1 coordinate 2,283, forward strand.
AAACTATTTCCGGCCGTACGAATGCCGTGCTTCACGGCGGAGAATTTTACATCGGCATCCAGCCCGCGAGTACATTCATCGGAAAAGACAGCACGCTTCGATACAATATTATTGCCGTAACGCCTGATGGAAAAATAGTCCCGGATCAAAAGCTGGAGACAAAAATTCTGCAGCGCGAATGGCATTCGGTGCGCAAGGCAACCGGCGACGGAAGTTTTTCGTGGCAGTCGGAGGTTGTGGACAGTACGATTGAATCCGAAACGGTCAGCTCCGGTGCAAAGGCTCTGGAACGCACGTTTGTTCCGAAGAAGTCCGGCTTTTATCTCATACAAGTGGCCGGAAAAGATATCAGGGGAAATGTAATTATGAGCGACGCCTATTTTTATGTGAGCGGCTCAGATTATGTGGCGTGGCAGCGAACAGATGACGATCATATTGACCTGATTGCGGATAAGAAGAAGTACAGGCCGGGAGATGTCGCACGAATAATTGTCAAGAATCCGTACGAAGAAGCCGCTGCTCTCGTCTCGGTTGAGCGGGAGGGCATCATGAAACATTGGCGCACGACGTTGAAGGGAAGTGCACCGGAAATTACGATCCCGCTCAGTGAACAATCGCTGCCGAATATTTTTGTCTCCGTCGTGCTATTGGAAGGACGAATGGCGAATAAGCCGGAACTGAATCAAGCGGCCGATGTGGGGAGGCCATCATTCAAAATCGGCTACGTCCAATTGAATGTCGATCCCGGAACAAGGCATCTCACACTCACAACATCATCAGATAAACATCAATATCGTCCCGGCGAAACAGTAACGGTAACCCTGAGTGTGAAAGATACACGCGGCAATCCGCAGCAGACGGAAGTCACGATGAGCGTGGCGGATAAGGGCGTGCTGAATCTGATTGGTTACAAGCTTCCCGATCCGTTCGATATGTTTTATGGTCCGCGTCCTCTCTCAGTGTCGACAACGGAGTCGCGTGCGCAGATTGTTCAGGCACGGAGTTTTGGTGAGAAGGGAGAAGATGAAGGCGGCGGTGGAGGAATGGATTTAGGGGCAGTCGAAACGCGTGGGAATTTCAAATACACCGCGTACTGGAATCCGGTGCTGCGGACTGATAACGCCGGAATGCTGACAGTGAAATTCAAACTGCCCGATAATCTCACCACATTCAAGATCATGGCGGTTGCCCAGTCGAAGAAATCTGAATTCGGATACGGAGAAAACACGTTTGTTGTGGCAAAGCCTCTTGTGTTGCTGGCGTCTCTCCCGAGATTTGCCCGGGTCGGTGATACGTTTGAAGGTGGAGTGGTTGTCCACAACAATTCTGAATCCGAAGAGAATGTTACATTGAAATCGTCATGCAACGGAATTGTCCTCGCAGGAAAAGAAACGGTCGAATTCAAACTACAGGCGGGAGAAAGCAAAGAAATCCGGCAGAAGTTTTCGGCTACAACTGTCGGGAAGGCAACGTTTACATTCCAGGCTTCGATGGGAAAGGAACTGGATGGACTGATTACAACAATTCCCGTTCAATTACCGCGACGAAAGGAAACGGTTGCGCAGTTTGATGCCGTTACATCTTCTCTTGAATCCAAACTCATCGTTCCGACAAACACCTACGCCGATCTGGGCTCGATTGAATTCATCGCCTCGTCAACAGCTCTTACAGGACTTGAAGAAAGTGTTGAATATTTATTTTCCTATCCATACGGTTGCATAGAACAGAAGGCATCGCGCATTCTTCCGATCATTCTTGGAAAAGAAATGGTCGAGTCCTTTGGATTGACTGTGTTGAAGGGAATTGACACGAAGGCGCTTGTTGAAAAAACCGTTCATGAATTCAAATCATTTCAGACTTCAAATGGAGGGTTTTCGTATTGGCCGGGTGATGGACACGATTCACCGTACGCTTCTGCTTTTGCAATGTATGTTTTGACTCAGGCAAAACTGCACGGGTACTCCGTGAACAAGGAAATGTTCAATCAGGGAATCGAGTATATCAAATCAACGCTCCGTAATCCGGACAACTTGCCAAACTATCCATACAATTACAGCGAGTGGGCGGGGACCAAAACGCTTATTCTCTACACGCTTGCACTATCAAAGAAAGCGGAGCCGGCATACTACGAATCGTTCTACAAGAATCTGAATAAGATTCCTCTTTTCTCAAAAGCGAATCTGCTGAAGGCGATTAGTGCATCGACAAAGAACAAGAAAATGTTGGACGCGATCACGACAAATCTTATGAATAGCATCAAGCTCAATCCAACGAGTGCTCATTTCGAGGAGGCGAATGTTCGTGGTCTTGAATGGTGTTGGAGTTCGAACACGCGAACAACCGCAATTATTCTTCAGGCGTTGCTCGAGACAAACGGCTTTCCTGAAAGCAAAGCCGATCTGCCCGCAAAGATCGTGAAGTGGTTGTTGCAGCAACAAAAGTCCGGACGATGGGATAATACGCAGGAGAATGTCTACGTCGTTGCCGCTCTCTCGGAATTCTACAAGAAATTTGAAAGCGAAGAGCCGAAGTTCAAAGGAGAAATTCTTGTCGCCGGCCAGACAATTCTTTCAAAAATGTTTGAGGGACGAAGTCTGAAGATCGACAAAGTCACAAAAGAGTTGTCAAGCTTCGAGCGGGGAAAGGAACTTCCTGTACAGATGAAGAAGGATGGTTCCGGAATAATGTATGCCGGCGTGAGGATGGCATACTTCCCAAAAGAGGAAGCGAATATCCGCGACGAGGGCATTGCTATACTGAAGACGATGGAACTCTTCAACGGCGAAGCTCAGAAAGGGAATGAGCTTGACCGTTGGAGTCTTGCACCGGGCGCAATCGTAAAAGTAACGCTGAGGGTTGTTACTCCCCAGCAACGCAATTTTGTTGTGGTGGATGATCCGCTGCCGGCGGGACTCGAAGCCATTAACACATCGTTACAGACTGAAAGCTCCGAGACGGCTCGCACGCTAGCGAACGACCATTCACAGCAAAATGAATTCCGTTGGTGGGGGTCGTTCAATCATCATGAGCTGCGGGATGACAGAGTCCTGCTGTTTGCCGACGAGCTTGCGGCTGGCGTTCACACGTACACGTATCTCGCACGGGCAACAACGTTTGGCAAGTTCGAAATGCCGGCAACGTACACGGAGATGATGTACGAGCCGGAAGTGTTTGGGCAGACATCAAGTGTTCAGGTCGAGGTCAGGTAATGAACGGAAAGAGAAAAATATTTCCTTACTTTGTTTCAGCAGGGCTCATTGCTGCGCTTGCTTCATTATTCGTTCCGCTTGAGCAACGGGACTTCTCGCCGTACAACGTAACTTCCCTTAGAATCCTCGACAAGCATGGAATTCTTTTACGTGAAGTGCTATCCGAAGAGGAAGGAAATGGCCGCTGGTGCTCACTCAAAGAAATCTCACCAAATATTATCAACGCTGTGATTGCCGGCGAAGATGTCCGGTTCTTTGATCATCCCGGCGTCGACCCGATTGCTTTGACGAGGGCTTTGTCGCAAAACATTCGTGCTGGAAGAATTGTGAGCGGTGGATCAACGCTGACAATGCAAGTCATACGCAACATCTACCATCCCAAACGAACGCTTCTCCAAAAAATGCGGGAGGCATGGTATGCGTTTCGGCTTGAAAGGATGTTGACCAAAGACGAAATCCTGTTGCAGTATCTGAACCGCATTCCTTTTGGCAACCAGACGAGCGGCGTCGATGCCGCATCGAGACTTTATTTTGCGAAGCCCGCCCGGCAACTTTCCGTAGCTGAGGCAGCTTTCCTCGCGGCCATTCCGAACTCACCAACGTTGAATGACCCGTATCGTAGATTCGACCGCGTCAGGCAGAGGCAGTTGTACGTTCTTTCTCAAATGGAAAGGAAGGGTTTCATCTCGCCCGCAGAGCACGAGCGTGCTGAATACGAACCGCTCGTTCTTGTGCCCCGCAATGCGCAGTTCAAGGCGCCGCATTTCACGACAATGGTCCTGGCGGGATTCACGTCAGATCAGAAAAGAAATGCCACGGAAATTCATACGGCGTTGGATTGGAATATTCAGAAAAGTGCCGAGCTTCTGTTGCGTGGGCATCTGGCACGATTGAAAAAACAAAACATCAGCAATGGTGCTGCCGTTATCATCGACAATCAATCGCACGAACTTGTCTCACTTGTAGGCTCGAAGGATTTCTTTGACACTGCGTCGAGCGGACAAACGAACGGCGCACTCGCATTACGTCAGCCCGGTTCCGCGCTCAAGCCATTCACATATGGTGTCGCCCTTAAACATGGCATGACTGCAGCCGAACTTCTTGCGGATATTCCGCGGAATGTCGGCGATGCTGCGGTGGACTTTCTCCCGGAGAATTATGACAAGAAATATCATGGTCCTGTCCGAATGCGAACAGCGCTTGCGTGTTCGTACAATGTTCCCGCTGTGAGAACAGTTGAACGTTTCGGTGAAGAACTGTTATTGCAAACGCTTCATGCCGCTGGGTTGGAATCACTTCATCAGCCATCGTCATTTTATGGCACGGGTTTGACACTGGGCAATGGGGAAGTGACGCTGCTCGAACTTGCGAACGCGTATAGCACTCTGGCAAACGGCGGGGAATTCCATCAGCTGAAAATTGTGGAGGGTGTTAAAGCTGCGGCAGGGTTCACGGTTCAGCGTGCCATTGAATCCGAAGTCGCAAACCGACAATCCGGTAGCCACAAAGTGTTTTCAAACCAGGTAGCGTATATTCTCACTGATATTCTCGCCGATGCCCAGGCCCGGGCGCCTGCATTTGGAATGCATAGTTCGCTGAATCTCCCGTTTCCCTGCGCCGCAAAAACCGGAACCTCGAAGGATTACAAAGACAATTGGACAATCGGATACGCTCCACGGTACACAGTCGGTGTATGGGTTGGGAATTTCAATGCCAAACCGATGAAGCTTGTTTCGGGCATTACTGGTGCTGCGCCATTGTTTCGCGACATCATGCTGTTTCTCCATCAATCAGAATCTCCATCACTTCAATTTAAGAAACCAACAGGATTGGTAAGCTTCGATATTTGTCCGCGTTCAGGAATGCTGGTCGGCAAAAATTGTGCGGGCAAGGTGCAGGAACTGTTTATCCAGGGGACAGCTCCCACAACTCTTTGCAGTGTCCATCGATCATTCAACGTTGATGTTCGCAGCGGATTGCTTGCGACCCGATATACACCGCGGGAGTTTGTGCAGCAGAAAATCTTTGAGGTATTCCCGATGATGTTTGAAAGCTGGGCTATGAAGGAAGGTATTCCAAAACCTCCTTCGGGCGCGAGCTTAGAAGTAAAATCTTCCTCTCCATTAGCGATCAGTTTTCCCTCAACAGGCGATATCTTCAAGCTTGATCCGATTCTTCGTGCCGAATACCAAACTGTGACCATCGAATCGCAGATTGAGCCGGGAGTCAAAGAGGTTTCTCTATGGCTTAACGGCACCCATGTTGCAACTCTTCAACCGCCGTTTCGCTTTCGCCTTCCGCTCGCTTCGTTGAGGAAGGGGAGTTCGACGTTGATGTTGAAGGGAAAGCGGAATTCAAGAAGTGTTCACTCTGATCCGATCGTCGTCGCTGTTCAGTGAAAGTGTAATAGCTGCATTCTTGTGTTATGTCTCAGTTTCAAATCAAGCGTAGTCATCCCAACCCATGTCAAGCTGATATGCTCTTGTTCAGCTTCTATTCCAAGTCGTTCTTGGTTCAGATTCCGAACAAGAACATTTCGGAATGACGTGTGCTTCGAAACTGAAACACTACGCATTCTTGCATTTCGTTCATCATCCTGCTATTTTGACCCAGTTGATTTATGGATATCACTGTTCACATTATTGCCGAAGGTTTAGTTCAGGGAGTC